>NZ_JBGMNK010000011.1:0-132145 GCF_051336905.1 Pantoea sp. C8B4 | reverse complement strand
TGGGCGATTAGCTCAGTTGGTAGAGCATCTCCTTTACACGGAGGGGGTCGGCGGTTCGAGCCCGTCATCGCCCACCACTTCGGGTCGTTAGCTCAGTTGGTAGAGCAGTTGACTTTTAATCAATTGGTCGCAGGTTCGAATCCTGCACGACCCACCAATGTAGAAAGGCGCCCTAAAGGCGCCTTTTTGCTATCTGCGATTTGCCACCCTAACAAAACCTTTGCAAACACTTAACGCTTTGTGTGCTCAAGCCGTTTTATCCCCTTGCCGATAACGATAATGGTCTATTGCAAGGAGAAAACCATGTCGACTATCTCAAGTGTTAGCAGTATCAGTACAGCGAGCAGTGGTGGCGGTTCAACGTCACAAATTGCCAGCCTGAATAAACAGATTCAAAGCCTGACCCAGCAAGTCAAAGATCTTTCCAACGACGATACCCTGACAGATGAGCAAAAATCTGAACAGGAGCAGATGCTGGAGTCACAAATTCAGATGGTTGAAGCTCAAATTGCACAAATTGAGCAGCAGGCAGCTGAAAAGGCACAGCAGAAGCAGGAAGCCCAGCAACCCACCACGGAAAGTGCCACCAGCGCTCAGAAAGCCGATGGCATCAACCGTCCAACTGACACCAATCAAATCAACGTTTACGTTTAAAACGCCGGTTTAAGAGCACGTTGTTGCGCCAGCAAGCCTGCTTGTTGGCGCACTTCCTGCCAAATCGCTTCCGCGGCTGGCGTCAGAGAACGGTTTTTGCGTTTGATCAGCATGAGATTCCGATGAATTTCCGGATAGAGACGTCGCACCGTCAGTTTCCGCCCCGCCGGCAGCGGTAACGCCAGAGCAGGTAAAATGCTGATGCCAATCCCTGCTTCCACCATCGGGAACAACGTGGCGGGATGGCCAATTTCCTGTACCACCTGCACCTGAATCGATAACTGCTGCAGCGCTGCATCCACCAGCAGACGACTTCCTGAAGCATAATCCTGCAAAACCAGGTTGCGCCCCGCCAGCATCGTCCACTCCGCTTGCTCAACCCGGGCCAGTTCATCATCCGCATGGCACAATAGTAAAAACGGCTCCTGCAAAATCGCTTCGTAATCCAGATCGGCATCTCCTAACGGCCCGATGACAATGCCAAAATCGACTTCCGCATTGCGAACGCTTTGTAGTACGGATTGCTGCGCGCGATCGTGCAGAATGACGCGAATATCCGGATAACGTTGCTGGCTACTCGCCAGACATTGCGGCATCAGATTCGCCGAAGGTGTCTGGCTGGCGGCAACACGTACGGTGCCACTGCGCTGCTCGCCGTAACTGCGCACATCCAGCAGCGTGGTGTTTACTTCCTCCAGCAAACGCTCCAGGCGCGATGCCAGCTGATGCCCTGCTTCCGTCAGCATCACTTCGCGCGTGGTGCGGTCCAGCAAACGCACGCCCATCTCCGCTTCCAGCTCTTTAATACTGTGGCTGACCGCCGACTGGCTGAGCCCAATCGCCTGCCCTGCCTGGCTAAAACTGCCCTGCTGCGCCACGGCCACAAAGGTGCGTAACTGACGTAAGGTGTAATTCATCGATATCGCTCATAGATTGATGCAATAAATCAATTTTATTTCTAAACCCAGCTGGCGCACAATCAGCACCATCTTTTTTATTTTAACCGGATTGTAACAATGGGCTTTTTACGACTCGACCCGATGATGGTCAAACTCATCATCACTGTGCTGTTGGCCAGCTTTATCCCGGCCAAAGGCGGGTTTGTCGATTTCTTTGAATACCTGACCACTGCCGCCATCGCCCTGCTGTTCTTTATGCACGGCGCCAAGCTGTCACGCGAAAAAATCATTGCCGGCAGCAGCCACTGGCGTTTGCATCTGTGGATTATGTGCAGCACCTTCGTGGTATTCCCGATTCTTGGCTTGCTGCTGGTCTGGTGGCATCCGGTGAACGTTGGCCCAGAGATTTACACTGGCTTCATTTACCTGTGTATTCTGCCTGCCACCGTGCAGTCTGCGATTGCGTTCACCTCCATGGCGGGGGGTAACGTTGCCGCTGCGGTCTGTGCCGCTTCTGCTTCCAGCCTGCTCGGCGTATTCATCTCACCGCTGCTGGTGAATCTGGTGATGAACGTGCACAGCGATGCGCCGAGCAACGGTCTGGAGCAGATTGGCAAAATCATGCTGCAACTGCTGGTGCCTTTTGTGATTGGTCATATGTCACGTCGCTGGATTGGCGGTTGGGTAGAGAAACATCGCAGCCTGATTGGTAAAACCGACCAGACTTCGATTCTGTTAGTGGTTTACTCTGCGTTCAGCGAAGCGGTGGTCAACGGTATCTGGCATCGCGTGGGTGTGGATACGCTGCTGTGGATTCTGGCGGGTAGCGTGCTGATCCTGTTTGTCGCGCTGGCGATTAACCTGGGTGCCTCGCGCCTGTTTGGCTTCAGCCGCGCCGATGAAATCGTGGTGCTGTTCTGTGGTTCGAAAAAGAGTCTCGCCAATGGCGTGCCGATGGCCAATATCCTGTTCCCGGCCAGCTCCGTGGGGATTATCGTGCTGCCGCTGATGATCTTCCATCAGGTGCAGTTGATGGTCTGCTCCTTCATCGCTCAACGCTATAAAGCGGGCAATGAGAAGCGGCTGGCGCAACAGCAAGTTGAAGTGCAGAAATCATAAGTAAAATGGCCCGCGATGGCGGGCCATTTTGTTATTCACTGCGTTTGAGTGGTTTAACTAACCCCTGCAATCCTTCAATTTTGATCGCTAAAGTCAGCTGCATCAGCTCGCCCAACTTCCCTGCCGGAAATTCGTTTTTACGCGCAAACCACAGCAGATACTCTTCAGGTACATCAATCAGCATGCGGCCTTTATACTTGCCGAATGGCATGGCGGTATTGGCGATTTCAACCAGCTGATGTTTGTCCACGTTAGGCTCCCAGCAGGCGAATCATTTCCGCTTCGTCGATCACGGGTATACCGAGCTCCTGCGCTTTCGCCAGTTTGGAACCCGCTGCTTCGCCAGCAATCAGTAAGTCTGTTTTCTTCGACACGCTGCCGCTCACTTTCGCGCCCAGCGCGACTAAACGTTCTTTGGCATCATCGCGGTTCATCTGTGACAGCGATCCGGTCAGCACCACGGTCTTGCCAGCAAACGGACTGTCGATCTCTTCAACATTTACCACCTCCAGCTGCGGCCAATGCACGCCCACCTCTTCGGTGAGTTCGCGGATCACTTCGCGGTTGCTCTCTTCTTCCATGAAGTTGCGTACATGCGCGGCCACCACTTTACCCACGTCCTGTACCGCAATCAGCGCATCCAGATCGGCGTTCATCACCTTCTCAAGATCGCCAAAATGATTGGCCAGATTGGCCGCAGTGGCTTCACCGACTTCACGGATTCCAAGGGCATACAGGAAACGAGGGAGCGTAGTGAGCTTCGCTTTTTCCAGCGCATCCACCACATTTTGTGCCGATTTCGGCCCCATGCGATCCAGCCCCGTCAGCTTGCCCGCCGTCAGACGGAACAGATCGGCAGGCGTGTGCACATACTCTTTTTCAACCAACTGATCGATGATTTTGTCGCCCATGCCATCGACATCCATCGCACGTCGGGAAACGAAATGTTTGAGCGCCTCTTTACGCTGGGCACCACAAATCAGTCCACCGGTACAACGGGTAACGGCTTCGCCTTCCACGCGCTCGACATCCGAGCCACACACCGGGCAATGGCTGGGGAAGACGATTTCACGGGTATCATCCGGACGTTCGGATTCCACCACGTTGACCACCTGCGGAATCACATCTCCGGCTCGACGAATCACCACTTTGTCGCCAATGCGCAGGCCAAGACGCGCAATTTCATCCGCGTTGTGCAAGGTGGCATTACTCACCACCACGCCAGCCACCTGCACCGGTTCCAGACGAGCGACGGGCGTAATCGCGCCAGTACGCCCCACCTGAAACTCGACATCGCGCACAAAGGTCATCTGTTCCTGCGCCGGGAATTTAAAGGCCACGGCCCAGCGCGGGGCGCGAGCAACAAAGCCTAACTGTTCCTGCAGCGACTGCGAATCGACCTTGATGACCACGCCGTCAATATCGAATCCAAGTGACGGACGGTCTTGCTCAACCTGACGATAAAACTCCAGCACCTCTTCCGCCGTATGCGCGAGGCGAATACGGTCACTGACCGGCAAACCCCAGGCTTTAAATTGCTGCAGACGCTGCCAGTGACTGGCTGGCATATCACCGCCTTCCAGCAGGCCGAAACCGTAACAGAAGAAAGTCAGAGAACGTTTAGCGGTAATGCGCGGATCGAGCTGACGTAGCGATCCTGCCGCGGCGTTGCGCGGGTTGGCAAACACTTTCGCGCCGGTGCGACGTGCATCCTCATTGAGCTTCTCGAAGCCCGCTTCGGTCATAAAGACTTCACCACGTACTTCGACACGCGCAGGAATATTGTCGCCGTGCAGACGCAGCGGAATGGCATGGATAGTGCGCACGTTGGCGGTAATATTCTCGCCCGTGGTGCCATCACCGCGTGTCGCCGCTCGCACCAGCAGCCCATCTTCATACAACAGGCTGACCGCCAGACCATCCAGCTTCAGTTCGCAACAGTAGGTCAAATCATCGCTGCTTTTCAGACGATCCTGCACGCGTTTATTAAAGGCCAGGAAACCGGCTTCATCGAAAGTGTTGTCGAGTGACAGCATCGGCACTTCGTGGCGAACTTGTTCGAAAGCGGCCAGCGGTGCTGCGCCCACGCGCTGAGTCGGCGAATCCGGGGTAATGAGATCAGGGTGTGCCGCTTCCAGTTCACGCAGTTGCTGCATCAGTCGGTCATATTCTGCATCCGGAATTTCCGGCGTATCCATCACGTGATAGAGGTACTCATGGTGACGTAACGAGGTGCGCAGCGCAGTGATCTGCTCCTGAACCGATTTCATAGTGTTTTATCCGATAAAAAACCCCCGACATGCGGGGGTTGTTTCGTTAATATTTGATTTTGCTAGCGGCTATCAACCGATAACTTCGCGAATGCGTGCTTTGTAGGTTTCCAGCTTCTGCGGCGTCATCATGCGACGCTCATCATCCAGCACAACCCCGCCGACATCGTCCGCAATACGCTGGGCAGATTGCAGCATCAGCTTGAAGTTTTGGTTCGCATCGCCATAAGACGGCACCATCATAAAGATGGATATGCCTGGCGTGCTGAAATCGCCCATGGTGTCGGGATTAAAGGAGCCCGGTTTCACCATGTTCGCCAGACTGAACAGCACAGGACCGCTGCCCGCTGGACTCAGGTGACGATGGAAAATATTCATCTCACCAAACTGGAAGCCCGCTTGCAGAATACCCTGCAACAGAGCTTCACCGTTCAGTTCGCCACCGGCGTGAGCGGCAACATGCAGCACCAGTACCGCTTCATTTTTTCTCTGGGTAGAAGCAGCAGGCTGTTTTGGTTCATCGTGCGCGACCGGCGCTTCTTCTTCGTATTCAGGCTCTTCAGCGGCCTGGAACTCAGGCGCAGGCTGCGTGGCAGAAAGTGGCTCGTTATCCAGTAAGGGATCGGCCTGAACGGATTGAGGTTGCGGTTGTGGCTGCGGCGCAGGTTTAACCACCGGCGGTTGTGGCGCAGGTGCAGGCTGGCGCACTTCCGGCTCATCATCCAGCAGCGGATCGCCCATCAATGGGGTTTCATGACGCGGGAACGGCTGACGCGCAGGTTCAGGCGCACGTGGCGCGCTGACAGGCTTAGTCACAGGTGCGTCGAATTCGGGTTCGACATGCGCGTCACGATTGCGACGGACACGCACTTCGCCGACACCATCATCATCTTCTTCGCTCAGCAGATCTTCATCCGCTTCTTCGCGCTGTTTCAGACGTTTGTGCGGGCGATCGCGAAACACGGAAGAGCGCTCTTTACGGCTGGTCCACAGTCCGTGAAGTAGCAACGCTATTATGGCGATCGCGCCAACAACGATTAATATCAGACGCAAATCCTGCATCATTGTATTCTCTGTTGTTCCAATACCTTGCCACCACGGCAAACTTTATCCTCTAACTGTATTTGCCCAGCTACACAAGTGCAAGTCTGTGCAGTATTTTCTGACAAATAAGATAGCTGCCCCACGCTTTTTTGCTGATTTTTCGCGCAAAGTGCGCCTGCCACCGACAAAAAGCCAGGTTATGATGTTTGCGCCGCCACATAAAGGAGAAAGGCTCGCTATGCCCGTTGAGAAATCGCCCTCATCATTAAATGGTATTCATTACTTTGCCGAAGGCTGGAGACTGGTGCGTCTGCCTGGCATTCGTCGTTACGTCATTATTCCTCTGCTGGTGAACATTTTTCTGCTGGGAGGCGCCTTTATCTGGCTGTTTCAACGGCTCGGAGAGTGGATCCCGGCCTTAATGTCGCACATCCCTGATTGGTTGCAGTGGCTCAGTTATTTGCTGTGGCCGCTTTCGGTCATATCAATTGTGCTGGTATTCAGCTACTTCTTCTCCACCATTGCGAACTGGATTGCCGCCCCCTTTTGTGGATTGCTGGCCGAGCAGTTGGAAGGCCGCCTCACCGGTCACCCGCTGCCGGATAGCGGTTGGATGGCGATGTTTAAAGATATCCCGCGCATCATGAAGCGCGAATTACAGAAGCTTGGCTACTATTTACCACGTGCATTGGGATTGCTGCTGCTTTACTTTATCCCCGGTTTTGGACAAACGGTGGCACCGGTATTATGGTTTCTGTTTAGCGCGTGGATGCTATCGGTGCAGTACTGCGACTATCCGTTTGATAACCACAAAGTGAGTTTTCAGCAGATGCGCAGTGCGTTACGTCAGCATAAAACGGCGAACATGCAATTTGGCGCGCTGGTCAGTTTGTTCACCATGATTCCGATTCTGAACCTGGCCATCATGCCGGTGGCCGTATGTGGCGCTACCGCGATGTGGGTTGATCGCTACCGCCTACAGCATGCGCGTCATTAAAGCTTCAAAAAGCCTTATGCATTTTTGCGTAAGGCTTATGGTTGTGGGCTATATAGATATGCGATTTCTTTCCTTCCGCACACCGGAAGAACAGGTATGCTCTGAGGGTTCCCAATATTTCATACAGTTAAGGACGAGCTATGAGTAAGATCTATGAAGACAACTCTCTGACAATTGGTCATACGCCGCTGGTTCGACTGAACCGCATCGGTAATGGACGGATCCTGGCGAAGGTCGAATCGCGTAACCCGAGCTTCAGCGTCAAATGCCGTATCGGTGCCAATATGATTTGGGACGCAGAAAAGCGCGGAATTTTGAAGCCAGGCGTTGAACTGGTCGAGCCAACCAGCGGTAACACTGGCATTGCACTGGCTTACGTGGCCGCCGCTCGTGGTTACAAGCTCACGCTGACCATGCCAGAGACCATGTCTGTTGAACGTCGCAAGCTGCTGAAAGCACTGGGCGCGAATCTGGTGCTGACCGAAGGCGCAAAAGGCATGAAAGGTGCCATCGCCAAAGCCGAGGAAATCGTCGCCGGCGATCCGGATAAATTTGTGCTGCTGCAGCAATTCAGTAATCCAGCTAACCCGGAAATCCATGAGAAAACCACCGGCCCGGAAATCTGGGAAGACACAGACGGTGAAGTAGACGTGTTCATTGCGGGTGTAGGCACCGGCGGCACGCTGACAGGCGTGAGCCGTTACATCAAGAACACCAAAGGCAAAAAAGACTTAATCACCGTAGCGGTAGAGCCGACTGACTCTCCGGTCATCGCTCAGGCTATCGCTGGCGAAGAGATCAAACCGGGCCCGCATAAGATTCAAGGCATCGGCGCAGGTTTCATCCCCGGCAACCTTGACCTGAAACTGGTTGATCGGGTTGTCGCCATCACCAACGAAGAAGCCATCAGCACTGCGCGTCAGTTGATGGAAGAAGAAGGCATTCTGGCCGGTATCTCTTCAGGTGCGGCAGTGGCTGCTGCGCTGAAGCTGCAGGAAGATGAGGCATTCGCCAACAAGAATATCGTGGTGATTCTGCCCTCCTCTGGCGAGCGTTATTTAAGTACCGCTTTGTTCGCCGACCTGTTCACTGAAAAAGAGCTGCAGCAGTAAACGCCTTAGTCTGAAAACGACGAAAAAAGCACCCAAATGGGTGCTTTTTTGTGGCACAGATCTCACTTTTATCACCAGACAGATTGATTTCAATGACGCGGCTCTGGTATTTAAGCTCCCAATTATTTCGGTGCCTGAAATTAATCTGGCTTTGAAGTGGATCAAGCTGAATGGAATTACTGATTTGGCGAAACGGCGAATCACGGCATACTTAGCAAGGTGACCTTTTCGCACAGTTTTTGATCTGCTGCTGAAAGACACACATTATTCAGCGCATTTTTTGGTCAGCTTAATGCCATACCAGCGCACCTATACAGGCTAAAGTGACGGCTCCAGGCTAGACTTTAGATCCATAACACCAAACCTGATAAAGTTGGGGAAATAGAATGTTCCAGCAAGAAGTTACCATTACCGCACCTAACGGCCTTCATACCCGTCCTGCAGCTCAGTTCGTTAAAGAAGCTAAGGCTTTCCAGTCAGACATCACTGTGACCTCTAATGGCAAATCTGCCAGCGCGAAAAGCCTGTTCAAACTGCAGACTCTGGGTCTGACTCAGGGTACGGTTGTTACGCTGTCTGCTGAAGGTGAAGATGAGCAGCAAGCGGTTGAGCACCTGGTGAAACTGATGGCTGAGCTGGAGTAATTCCGCTCAGGCAAGCAATTAAACCGACTCCTTTGCCCCATTGAGTGCAAATATCTTGATCGCGGACAACCTGTCCGCGTTCTTGCTTCCTTAGAGTACTGTTCCGCGACAGTGGCAACGCATTGGGTCAATGAGCCATCGTGATTAAAAGGTAGGGTTATGATTTCAGGCATTTTAGCATCACCGGGTATCGCTTTCGGCAAAGCACTTCTGCTGAAGGAAGATGAGATCGTCATCAGCCGTAAAAAAATTACTGACGATCAGGTTGAGCAAGAAGTTCAACGCTTCCTTGATGGACGTGGCAAAGCGGCAGTACAGCTCGAAGCCATCCGTGTCAAAGCCGGTGAAACCCTCGGTGAAGAGAAAGCGGCGATCTTTGAAGGTCACATCATGCTGCTCGAAGACGAAGAGCTTGAGCAGGAAATCATCGACCTGATTAAGAAAGATCACGCAACGGCTGACGCTGCGGCGTACTCTGTCATTGATGGCCAGGCCAAGGCGTTGGAAGAACTCGACGACGAATACCTGAAAGAACGTGCGGCTGACGTACGTGACATCGGTAAGCGTCTGCTGCAAAACATCCTCGGTCTGCATATTGTCGACCTGGGTGCTATCGCAGAAGAATCTATTCTGGTGGCGAAAGATTTAACGCCGTCAGAAACCGCACAGCTGAACCTGAAGAAGGTGCTGGGCTTTATCACCGATATCGGTGGCCGTACTTCGCATACGTCCATCATGGCGCGTTCTCTGGAGATCCCAGCGATTGTCGGTACCGGTAATGTCACCACGCAAATCAAAAACGGTGACTTCCTGATCCTTGATGGCGTGAATAACAAGATTTACGTTAATCCTACCGATGCAGAACAAGAAGAACTGAAAGCCATCCAGACACAATACCTGTCTGAAAAGCACGAACTGGCGAAACTGAAAGATCTGCCGGCCATCACGCTGGACGGCCATCAGGTAGAAGTGTGCGCCAACATCGGTACCGTGCGTGATGTCGCCGGTGCAGAGCGCAACGGTGCGGAAGGCGTGGGCCTGTATCGTACCGAGTTCCTGTTTATGGACCGTGATTCACTGCCCACCGAAGAAGAGCAGTTCCAGGCTTACAAAGCGGTGGCGGAAGCCATGGGTTCTCAGGCTGTTATCGTGCGTACCATGGACATCGGCGGCGACAAAGATCTGCCGTACATGAACCTGCCGAAAGAGGACAACCCGTTCCTCGGCTGGCGTGCGATTCGTATCGCCATGGACCGCAAAGAGATTCTGCATGCTCAGCTGCGCGCTATCCTGCGTGCATCGTCCTTCGGCAAACTGCGCATCATGTTCCCGATGATCATTTCTGTGGAAGAAGTGCGTGCGCTGAAAGCCGAACTGGAGCTGCTGAAAACCCAGCTGCGCGAAGAAGGCAAAGCCTTTGATGAGACCATTGAAGTGGGCATTATGGTGGAAACACCGGCTTCAGCGGTGATTGCGCGCCATCTGGCGAAAGAAGTCGACTTCTTTAGTATTGGGACAAATGACCTGACGCAGTATACTCTGGCGGTCGATCGTGGTAATGATTTGATTTCACACCTCTATAACCCAATGACGCCATCTGTTTTGGGCCTCATCAAGCAAGTGATCGACGCATCACATGCCGAAGGGAAATGGACCGGCATGTGTGGTGAGCTGGCTGGTGATGAACGTGCTACACTACTGTTACTGGGAATGGGGCTGGACGAATTCAGCATGAGTGCCATTTCAATCCCGAGCATCAAGAAGATTATTCGTAATACTAATTTCGAAGATGCGAAGGCATTGGCGGAGCAGGCTCTGGCTCAACCCACAGCGGAAGATTTAATGAACCTGGTGAACAAGTTCATTAAAGAAAAAACGCTCTGCTGATCCACGAGACGCTGGCCCCAAATTACTGCTTAGGAGAAGATCATGGGTTTGTTTTCTAAACTTTTTGGCGAAAAATCAGAGAGCGCGTCAGGGACTATTGATATCGTTGCGCCTCTGTCAGGCGAAATCGTGAATATCGAAGACGTACCTGATGTGGTATTTGCTGAGAAAATCGTGGGTGATGGTATCGCCATTAAACCGACTGGCAACAAAATGGTTGCACCGGTTGATGGTACCATTGGCAAGATTTTTGAGACCAACCACGCCTTTTCAATCGAATCTGACAACGGCATCGAGCTGTTCGTCCACTTCGGTATCGATACGGTTGAACTGAAAGGTGAAGGCTTTAAACGCATCGCCGAAGAAGGCCAGAAAGTGAAAAAAGGCGACGTGGTGATCGAGTTTGATCTGCCATTGCTGGAAGAGAAAGCAAAATCTACGCTGACGCCGGTTGTGATCTCGAACATGGACGAGATCAAAGACCTGATCAAACTCTCCGGTCAGGTGACTGTGGGCGAGACCCCGGTTATCCGTATCAAGAAGTAAGCAGCGTTTTGATAGTAAAAACGGCACCCACTGGGTGCCGTTTTTGTTTGTGTCGCTGCCTGGAACCAAAGGGTGCGGTGGCGGTTAGTGCTAGATCGGTTGAATTGGGACGCGTGGCGGTGACGTCGGGGCTAGTGCGGTGGCGTTAGGGCTAGTGCTGTGGCGTTGGGGCTGGTGCGGTGGCGTTGGGGATGGTGCGGTCGGTCAGGACGACCGGGCAGATCGCAAAGACGGCATGAACCATCCCTGGGCCTCGTCCCTCGCCATCCATGGCGAGGGACGCTTTGCTCCTCTGCCCGGTCGTCCTGCCCTACTCCACATAGTGCGTGCTGCTTTTTGACTGTGTTAGATGTACGGCTTAGTGCGAACAGTTTCGTAGTATGGGTCGCAATGCATTGCGCGCTTGCCTGTGCCAACCGGACTGTATGGGCGCCCTGCTCTGGATTCATAGGAATCGGGTTAAATTGTGAGCGCTTTAAACCTTCAGTCTTGCTTCCAGCGCGGCAGCTTCAAGGTCAGCTCCAGACCACCCTCAGGGCGATTCACCGCCTGCACTTCACCATGGTGCGCCAGAATCACTTTACGCACGATGGAGAGTCCTAAGCCGTATCCCTTGCCCATCAGTGGCGAATTAACGCGTACGAAGGGATCGAAGATGCTGGAGAGCTTCTCTTCGTCAACGCCCGGTCCCTGATCGCGCACGCGAATCGCCAGCCACTGGTTCTCCGCTTGTAGCCTCACGCTGATATGCTGGCCTTTGTGCGAGAAACGCAGTGCATTACGCAGCACATTTTCCACACCACGACGAATCAACTCAGCATTGCCGTGCACGGTGTAATCGGCGTTCTCGTCCACCTGAAAATCGACTTTTACCCCCGGAATCTGAGCTTCATAGCGCACATCCGTGACCACCGCATGCAGCAAACCAGTGAGGTCGAAATACTGCTCGCCCGGCATGCTTTCGTGTTCGGCTCGCGACAGCGTCAGTAGTTCACCGATCATCTTATCGAGACGGCGCGCTTCTTCATCAATGCGATTCAGGGAGGATTCGACGGATTCTGGCGTTTGCCGCGCCAGACCGGTCGCCAGTTGCAGACGCGCCAACGGTGAGCGCAGTTCGTGGGAGATGTCGTGCAGCAACTCCTCACGCGCCTTCACCAGCGTATCAAGACGCTCCACCATGGCATCGAAATCCTGCGCCACAATCGAAAGCTCATCGTGACGCTTGCGCATCACAGGATAGAGCCGCACTGACAAATCACCACTGGAGACTCGCGCAAAACCTTCACGCAGCTGCCGCATCGGACGCGTCAGGTTCCATGCCAGCAATAGGCTGAACAGCAGACCGAGCGCACCGGCAAAGGTAAACATCGGCTCCGGGATATTAAGAATCCGACGCGGCCCACCGCCGCCCATCGAGCTATCTTCTCGCAGACCCTTCACGTCATAACGCAGCTCGTACTCTTTACCGTCCTGCCCTTTAACCCAGCGCACAATGACGTCGGGGAAAGGCCCATGGAACGGCTCATTGATGCTCTCAGGCGGCGCATTATTGGGGGTAGCCATAGGCCTGGAATGTTGAATCACGGAAAAGAACTGACGATCGTTGGGCTCCCAGTCAGCCATCATGTCATCCAATGAACTGGGACCACCACGTTCCAACACCGACACCGCAGAGGCCATCTGCAAATTCACAATACGCCGAATCGCCATCAGTTCTGGCGGTTCATGATGACTGCCGGAAAGCGTAAACCCCAGCCACAACATCTGGCTAATGATGACAAAAACGATCCAGAAGCCCAGCAATATCTTCCAGAACATGCGGCCACGGTAGCTGTGTTTCATCGAATGCGATAACCAATACTGCGCACAGTTTCAATGTTGATGCTGTCGGCGGTCAATGCGGCCAGCTTCTGACGAATGTTGCTGATATGCACATCCACGCTGCGATCGTAAGCTTCACGCGGGCGACCCAGCCCTTTTTCTGACAATTCGTCCTTCGACACCACGCGATCGGGCGCACGCAGCAGCAGATCCAACAGGTTGAACTCCGAGGCCGTCAGATCAAAGGCTTTGCCCTGCCATTCGGTGATGCGCGTGGCCGGATTCAGGCTCAACTCGCCCCAACGCAGTACTTCTTTTTTGTCCTGCACCGGTGCCTGATCTTCAAAACGACGCAGTACAGCACGCAGACGCGCCACCAGCTCACGCGGATAGCACGGTTTTGGCACATAGTCGTCCGCACCCATTTCCAGGCCAATCACGCGATCGATATTGTCGCCTTTCGCCGTCAACATGATCACCGGTAAGCGGCTGTTCTGACGCACCTGCCGCAGCACATCAATACCGCTCATATCCGGCAGCATTATGTCGAGAATCATCGCGGTATAGTTGCCCGACAGCGCCCCTTCAATCCCGGCGCTTCCGGTTAAAACCAATTGCGTTTCAAAACCTTCCGCAATCAGGTACTGGCTCAGCATGGTGCCAAGTTCTACATCGTCATCAACAAGCAGAATTTTCATCTTTATCTCTCGTACAAAATTGCCGCTATTTTGGCCTGAGTTGGCAATGAGCGCAGCCGATTTTACTCGATCCTTACAGTGCCAACACCAGAGGATTATCAGGGAGACTATAGACAAAAATGGCCCGGTCGCACCACAACAGCGCAAGCAGGCCAGATAAAATGCGGGGAAGAGGAGATTAGTGGAACACGCCGGTTGAGAGATAACGGTCACCGCGATCGCAAACTATCGCCACCACGACGCTGCCGGGATGGGCAGTGGCGATGCGCAGCGCGCCTGCCACAGCACCACCGGAACTCACGCCGCAGAAAATCCCTTCACGTTGCGCTAGCGCACGCATGGTTTTTTCGGCTTCCAGCTGTGCCATATCGATGACCTCATCCACTAACTCAGGACGGAAAATCCCCGGCAGATAAGCCTCAGGCCAGCGGCGAATGCCCGGAATGCTGCTGCCCTCCTGAGGCTGTAAACCAATCACTTTCACGGCAGGGGCAAACTCTTTCAGATAGCGTCCTACGCCGGTGATGGTGCCCGTCGTGCCCATACTGGAGACAAAATGGGTCATGCGGCCCTGCGTCTGCTGCCAGATTTCCGGGCCGGTGGTGAGATAGTGGCCGAGTGGATTGTCGGGATTATTGAACTGATCCAACACCCTGCCCTCACCGCGATCGGCCATCTCTTGCGCTAAATCGCGGGCGCCTTCCATGCCCTGTTCACGCGTCACCAGGATCAATTCCGCGCCGTAGGCACGCATCGCGTCCTGCCGCTCCTGGCTCATGTTATCGGGCATCAGCAGGCGTAACTTATAGCCCTTCATCGCCGCGATCATCGCCAGGGCGATGCCAGTATTCCCACTGGTGGCTTCAATCAGAGTATCGCCGGGTTGAATGTCACCGCGCTGTTCCGCCTGATGAATCATCGACCAGGCAGCACGATCTTTTACCGAACCGGCCGGATTATTGCCTTCCAGCTTTAACCAGATTTCACTGCCGTTATCGGGCGTCAGGCGTTGCAGCCTGATCAACGGCGTATTACCGATGGTATTTTCCAGTGTGGTCACGGTTTGATTCCAGACAGAAGAGAGGCAAATAAATCGGGCGGGAAAGTCCCGCCCGAAGGAGTGTCAAAAATATCAGGCGCTTTCGGCAAAGGCAACCGGACGCAACGGCGTAGTGCCATGGTAAAGTCGTGCCTGTTGCAGGCCAACAAACAGACGTTCGCCACGGATCGGTGCAGTATGGTCACCGTCATAGACCACCGAGAAGACATCGCCCTGCCAGCCGCTTGGCTGCACCACTAATTGCCAGAAGTGACCGCGCGGGCTGATCTCCAGCACCTGCACTGGCAGCGGCGTTTCCAGGCTACTCTGACGCGAGATATCCACTTCCCACGGACGCAGGAACAACTCGACCTCACCCTGATGTGCGGGCGTGTAACCCAATGGCCAGCGATGTGCACCCACATGGAATTGTGAACCGTGCACTTCACCGTCAAAGCGATTCACTTCGCCGAGGAACTCCAGCACAAAGCGGGTAGCCGGTTCCTGCCAGACTTCGTCAGGCGTGCCGACCTGTTCGATATTACCCTGGCTCATTACCACCACGCTGTCAGCGACTTCCATCGCCTCTTCCTGGTCATGCGTCACAAACACGCTGGTGAATTTCAACTCTTCGTGCAACTGACGCAGCCAGCGACGCAGCTCTTTACGCACCTGCGCATCCAGCGCGCCGAAAGGTTCATCCAGCAGCAAGATCTGCGGTTCCACTGCCAGCGCACGCGCCAATGCCACACGCTGCTTCTGTCCACCCGAAAGCTGAGCCGGGAAACGATTGGCGAGATGCGCCAGCTGCACCATCTCCAGCAGACGCGTCACACGCTGTTTAATTTCAGCGGCGGATGGGCGCTCACGGCGCGGCAACACGGTTAAACCAAAGGCGATGTTATCGAACACGGTCATATGGCGGAACAGCGCATAATGCTGGAACACGAAGCCGACCTGGCGATCGCGCGCGTGAATGCGGCTGACATCTTTACCGTGGAAATGAATCTGCCCGCTATTCTGATGCTCAAGACCCGCGATGATGCGCAGCAGCGTGGTTTTGCCCGAGCCTGACGGCCCCAGCAGCGCCACCATTTTGCCGGTAGGAATATCCAGAGAGATATCGTTTAGCACCGGCGTACGGCCGAACGCTTTGTTAATGTGTTTAATCTCAATGCTCATGATTTTCCTCCTGTTGGCGCTTCTGCTGATGCTCTAATCGCCACTGCACCACGCTTTTCAGAAACAGCGTCAAAATGGCCATCAGGGTCAACAACGCAGCCGCGGTAAAGGCGCCAACGGTGTTGTAATCCTGATGCAGTAATTCAACCTGAAGCGGTAAGGTGTAGGTCTCACCGCGAATCGATCCCGAGACCACCGAGACCGCACCAAACTCGCCAATCGCACGCGCGTTGGTTAACACCACGCCGTACATCAGCGCCCAGCGAATGTTCGGCAACGTTACGCGGCGGAACATCTGCCAGCCCGAGGCGCCTAACAGCACCGCGGCTTCATCTTCATTGCTGCCCTGGCTCAACATGACCGGCACCAGCTCACGGACCACAAACGGGCAGGTGACAAAAATGGTGGCCAGCACCATGCCCGGCCAGGCAAACATGATCTGAATGTTGTGCGCGTCCAGCCAACCACCCGCCGGACCGTTGATGCCCCAGAACAGCAGATACATCAGCCCCGCCACCACCGGTGACACGGCAAAAGGAATATCAAACAGCGTCAGCAGCAGTTGGCGGCCCGGGAAAGTAAAGCGCGTTACCAGCCATGCCAGCAGCGTACCGAACACCAGATTGACCGGCACGGTAATCAGCGCCACCAGAATCGTCAGCCAGATGGCGTGCAGCATGTCACCCTCTTTTAAATTAGAGAGCGAGGCAATAACCCCCTGGCTCAGGGCTTCCCAAAAGATGGAGATCATCGGGACCACCAGCAGCAGGAAGGAGACCAGCGCGCCCACGCCAATCAGCAGCCATTTACCCCAGTTCACCGGCTGACGCTCAGCGTGATTAATCTGCGAAATCTCCGCCATTAGTGGCCTCCTAAGCGACGGCCAAAGCGGCTCTGCAAGGTGTTAATCGCGAACAGCAACAGCAGCGAAGCGGCCATGATGACCGAGGCGATAGCACTGGCCGCCGGGTAATCAAACTCTTGCAGGCGAACAAAAATCATCAGCGAAGTGACTTCGGTTTTCCACGCGATGTTACCTGCGATAAAGATAACCGCACCAAACTCACCCAGGCTGCGCGTGAAGGATAACGCCGTGCCCGCTAACAGCGCGGGCGCCACCTCTGGCAGCACCACACGGCGGAAACTTTGCCACGGTGTCGCACCCAGCGTTTCAGCCGCTTCTTCATATTCCGGGCCTAACTCTTCCAGTACCGGCTGTACCGTACGCACCACAAACGGGATACTGGTAAAGGCCATCGCCACTGCAATGCCCAGCCAGGTGTAAGAGACTTTGATGTCGAAATGGGCCAACCATTGACCATACCAACCACTCACCGAGAACAACCCCGCCAGCGTCAGGCCGGCGACAGCAGTAGGCAGTGCAAACGGCAGATCCATCAAGCCATCCAGCAACGCGCGGCCAGGGAAACGGTAACGGGTCAGAATCCAGGCCATTAACATGCCAAAGAACGCATTGAAAATGGATGCCACGCCCGCCGACAACAGCGTGACTTTATAAGCCGCAATCAGCTGTGGATTGGTGACCACATCCCAATACTGCGCCAGCGTCATGTTGGACAACTGCATCAGCAGCGCGCTGATTGGCAACAGCAGGATCAGGCACGTAAATAGCAGGCTGGTGCCGAGGCTGAGACCGAACCCCGGCAGCACGCGCTTTTGCGCTAAGGCAAACATCAACCGCGCCCCGCTGCCAGTAATTTATCCAGCTCACCGCCGCTGGCAAAATGGGTTTTCATCACGTTATCCCAGCCGCCAAAGGCATCCTGCACATTAAACAGCGCGGTCTGCGGGAAGCGGTCTTTCTGTTCCGCCATCAGCTGCGGATTGTTCACGCGATAATAGAAACCGGTAATGATTTTCTGCGCCTCAGGGGAATAGAGGAAATTCAGGTAGGCTTTTGCCGCGTCTGCGGTGCCGTTGTGCTCGACGTTTTTATCGACCCACGCCACCGGAAACTCCGCCAGAATATTGGTCTTAGGCACAATGACTTCGTAGTCATCTTTGCCGTATTGATTGCGGATGTTGTTCACTTCCGATTCGAAGCTGATCAGCACATCCCCTAAACCGCGTTCGGCGAAGGTGGTCGTCGCGCCACGGCCGCCGGTATCAAACACTTCGACGTTTTTCAGGAATTTCGTCATAAAGGCTTCGGTTTTGGCTTTGTCTTTACCATCCGCCTGATCGGCAGCGCCCCAGGCCGCCAGATAGGTATAGCGACCATTACCGGAGGTTTTCGGGTTCGGGAACACCAGCTTCACGTTATCGCGCGCCAAATCCGACCAATCGTGGATTTGCTTAGGATTCCCTTTGCGCACCAGAAACGCCATGGTGGAGTAGAACGGTGAGCTGTTGTTCGGCAGACGGGTTTGCCAGTCAGCCGGGATCAGGTTGCCTTTGTCATGCAGCACCTGCACGTCAGTGACCTGATTGTAGGTCACCACATCCGCGCGCAGCCCTTGCAGAATAGCCAGCGCCTGTTTTGATGACCCGGCATGCGATTGTTTAATCGTCAGCTTGTCATTGGGATGTGCTGCATTCCACTGTTGTTCAAATGGCGCATTCAGGGCAACAAACAGCTCGCGCGAGACATCATAAGAGCTGTTCAACAACTCTGTTGCCTGCGCTGCACCGGCTAACGCCAGTGACAAGGCGATTCCGCTCATCCATTTTTTCGCAATCGGAAGTGTCATACTGCACCCTGCTAGTCGGCGAAATCGCCAATGCCATTAGATGCTGTCAGTGTATTTATAACTCAGGGCAAACCAGTAACGGTTTTATATATCGTTTGGGGATTTCAAAGTCTAAAAAGGCATAAGACGGCGGGAGAGTTTATGCGAAGAGCAGGATTAACCGTGAGCGGCGCAGAGGGCCGCTCACCCGCCTGTTACAGCGCTTGTAATGCGTCCAGTGAAGGCGCGAAGAAGTAGCTGCCGGTGACCGGTTTGGTGAAACGCAGCATCGCATCCATCTTGCCATCGCGCTCACCGAACATGCTCAGCAACTGCTGCTCGATGTTATAGAGGCGGTTGCAATAGGAGATGAAGTACAGCCCGTGCGTGCCGCTAGCAGTGCCGTACGGCAAGCTCTGGCGCAGGATTTTCAGCCCTTTGCCCTCTTCTTTCAGATCAACGCGGCTCAGATGTGAGGTCACGGGACGTTGGTCGCCGGGTAACTCCTCGTTATCCACCTTGGTGCGACCAATGATCGCTTCCTGTTTCTCTACGGCCATGCGGTTCCACAGTTTGAGATTGTGTTCCCAGCGTTGAGTGAACACGTAACTGCCGCCCGCATCCGGCCCCTCGGCGATAATCGCCACCTGCTGACGGGCATCGCCCTGCGGGTTTTCGGTGCCATCAACAAAGCCCGACAGATCGCGATCTTCAACCCAACGGAAGCCGTGCGTCTCTTCTTCAATCACGACCGCATCAGCAAAGGCGGCGAGTGCGGCCTGCGCCAGCGAGAAGTTCACGTCATGACGTAACGATTGGATATGAATCAGCAAATCACGCTGGGTCGCAGGCGCAATACCTTTACCCAGTGGCGCGAAAGCTTTCAATTCCGACGCGGAAGAGGCACCTTGCAGGTCGCGCCACAACGCATCACCAAAGGCGATCACCGCGCCCAAGCCGGCATCGGCAAATTTCTGTTGTAGCGCTTCGAGTTGCTGCAGAAATGATTTGCTGCCCTGACGCAGCGCATTGAGGTCACCCGTAACGCGGGCTTCAAGCCAAATGGCGAAACGGCGGTGTTCCAGCAGGATCCCGCTCTGAAATTGAGACATTGCACTGCTCTCCGGCATGATGAGTTAAGACGTTTTTTTCGCCTGTATCATACCGGAAAGCCACACTGAGGTTGTGCGTTAACGCAACTTTTTTTCGCTTAGCGCTGCCAAACGATCTTGCTGATTTTCCAGCTTTTTAAGGTATCGTCAGCGGGCATCAAACCCTCGGGGCCGTGTCCTTCTCCGCTGTAGATATAGGAGATGTGCTGGCTACCCGGCGCACGGCATTCCACATCGCGCGCATCTAATCCCGAGACCAGTTTGCAGTTATCGAAGGCTTTACTGAATTTGTCGCTAAATAGATCGCCGATTTTGCTGCCATCAGCGCTTTTGGCTGCGGTATCCAAGACTTCAATGCGCTCTACGCTGCTTTGACCATTGATCACCAGCTTCAGTTTGCCGTCATCCAATGCCTGCCAGAAATCCACCACCTGACCATTTTGCGTGCGCATCCCCTGACGCAGTTGGTAATCGTTGTTCAGCGCTTTACCAATCGCCGCTTCCGACATCGCCGTGGTGCTGCTGAGTCCAGCCACACCCTGCTCGGTCACGGTTAACGAACCGCCAAACCAGTTCATTGGATTCAGTGCCGACCAGTGATAGCTCAGCGGATTATACCAATGGCTTTCGCTCGCGCTGGAGGCGGAAGAGGAACCTGAACTGGCGCAACCTGCCAGCATCATGGCGCTAACCAGCAGTGCGGGACGAACAACTTTCATGAATGCTCCTTGATCTCTTGTGCCGATTGGCGTGCCTGTTGGAGTCGCAAATCGGCAAAAAGTTTATTCGATGTGATGTTCCGGCAGAAAACAGTCGCGCAGGCGCTGATGGGTTTGCAGCCAGACCAGCGCCAGCAAGTCAAACAGGGTTAACAACAGCGGCAGCGGGGAATCAGGAAAAGCGCCTTGCCAAAGACCGTAGCCCTGCGACAGCAGGCTGATCAACAACGACACACTTAGCACATGTCGCCAGGTCTGCCACAGGCGCGGCCAGCGTTGGCGATAGCCGGTCAGCAGCAAACCCGCTGCCGCCGGAATGCCCAGCGCCAATCCAATCCAAAAGCTCTGACGGTCGGGATAGAACAGCGCCAGCAGATCGTTACCCTGTTGACGGGACGCTCCCGCCATCACCAGTAACAGCCAGGTGCGCGCCTGCAATAACAGAATCAGCCAGAAAAGAAACGGCAGCCGTAGCTGCCCTTTTGCATCGTATTCGTCTGGCAAATATTTCAGCCCCATCATCGGCGGCTTAATACTCGCGGTCTTCGATTAAACGTTTACCCAGTAACACCGAGTCCACAGGCTCGTAATCGAGTTTCTCGTAGAAGGCGAGCACCTGGTCATTTTCTTCACGCACCATCAGATTGATTTTCGGACAGCCACGCGCGATTAACTTCTTCTCCAGGCGATTCATTAAGGCATTCGCAAAGCCGCGCCCCTGATAATCGGGATGCACCGCCAGATAGTAGACCGATCCGCGATGGCCATCGTAACCGCCCATCACCGTGCCGACCACTTCGCCGCCCACTTCCGCCACCAGAAACAGTTCGGGATCGTGGTTCATTTTACGTTCGATATCCAGTTCCGGATCGTTCCACGGACGTAACAGATCGCAACGCTCCCAGAGCGTGATCACTTCTTCAAAATCTTCCTGGCGGAATGAGCGGATTTCCATCGGCGTTACCCTGCTGTTAGGCACAATTCGCTGATTATCACGCATTCTTTGCCAGGCGCAACCCTCACGCCGCGCAACGGCGGAAAAAAACGGCTAAATTGCTGTTAGTACCGTGTAATACAAAGTAATGCGCTGAAATGGTTGTGAAGTCGCCGCAGGGCAATTGTTACGATATAACACTGGGCAGGATTTCCTGTCAGGGACACTATTATGAATAAAATTTCACTGCTGAAGCGCCTTACCAATCGCCGCCAGCTGATTCTTTCTGGCCTGGCGCTGGCGGTGCTGTCACCCCGTGCGGTGATGGCAAAAGAAGAGAGCGCCGATTTGCGCGTCAGCAAAGGTCACACCCCGCCTAAACCGGCGACTAACGGTAAACGCATCGTGATGATCGATCCCGGTCACGGCGGTATTGATTCGGGCGCGGTTGGCGAAGAGGGCTCGGAAGAGAAACATATCGTTCTGGCAATTGCCAATACCGTGCGCACGCTGCTGCAAAATCACCCGAAAGTGGAAGTGCGACTGACGCGTGAAAGCGATCACTTTATTCCGCTCTATCAACGCGTCGAAATCGCGCATCAGCACGGTGCCAATCTTTTTATGTCGATCCACGCTGACGGCTACACCAGCCCGGATGCCAATGGTGCGTCAGTATTCGCGCTGTCGAACCGCGGTGCCAGTAGCGCCATGGCGCGCTACATGTCGCAGCGCGAAAACGATGCCGATAAAGTCGGTGGCGCGGAAGTGCAGGAGAAAGATAATTATCTGAATCAGATTCTGTTCGATCTGGTCCAGACCGATACCATCCGCAATAGCCTGACGCTGGGCAAACACGTATTGGATCAGATTCGCCCGGTGCATCATCTGCACAGCCAGCATACCGAACAGGCCGCGTTTGCCGTGTTGAAGTCGCCCTCGATTCCGTCAGTGCTGGTCGAAACCTCCTTTATTACCAACCCGCGTGAGGAGCAACTGCTGGGTACCACTGCCTTCCGCCAGAAGATCGCCAGCGCGATTGCCGACGGTATCGTCAATTACTTCAACGAGTACGATCGTCGCCAGGCGTAGCGCTGTCCTGTGGTAGAATCGCGGCAAATTTCCGGAACGAGTGACTCATGAGCAATCCCGATATTTCCCGCGTCAAAGCGTTTTTATTGACGCTGCAGGATGAAATTTGCGCCCAGCTGGCAGCAGCCGATGGCACAGCGACCTTCGCCGAAGATGACTGGCAGCGTCCCGGTGGCGGTGGCGGACGCAGCCGCGTACTGCGCAACGGCGCGGTGTTTGAGCAGGCAGGCGTGAACTTCTCTCACGTACACGGTGATCAGATGCCCGCCTCCGCCACTGCGCACCGCCCCGAACTGGCCGGCCGCAGCTTTGAAGCCATGGGCGTATCACTCGTTGTGCACCCGGAAAACCCGTACATCCCAACCAGTCACGCCAACGTGCGTTTCTTCATTGCTGAGAAGCCGGGTGCCGATCCGGTGTGGTGGTTCGGCGGCGGTTTCGATCTCACTCCGTATTACGGTTTTGAGGAAGATGCGCTGCACTGGCATCAAACCGCGTTTGATCTGTGCCAGCCTTTTGGCGAAGACGTCTATCCGCGCTACAAAAAATGGTGTGATGACTATTTCCACCTCAAACATCGTAACGAGCAGCGTGGCATTGGCGGGCTGTTTTACGATGACCTGAATACGCCAGACTTTGATCACTGCTTCGATTTTATGCAGGCGGTGGGCAAAGGATATCTGGATGCCTATTTACCGATCGTCGCGAAGCGCAAAGCGCTGCCGTGGGGCGATCGCGAGCGCCAGTTCCAGCTCTATCGCCGCGGGCGTTATGTCGAATTCAATCTGGTGTGGGATCGCGGCACGCTATTCGGCCTGCAAACCGGCGGCCGCACCGAATCGATTTTGATGTCGATGCCGCCACTGGTGCGCTGGGAATATGATTATCAAACCGAAGCCGGCACGCCAGAAGCGGCGCTTTACAGTGATTTCTTGCCGGTGAAGGATTGGCTGGGATTGGGTGAATAACCTTATTTCATACAAACTAGTGTTAAGGCTGATTATTGGGTCTGATGGTAATGCCGTCTTAGCAGTGGAGAACGCTGTCCTGGGCTGCTTGTAGATTCTGAATGAAACACTGTTTGAAGCTGCGTATTGGGTCTGATGATAACGCTGGCTGGAGTCGCTTTGGGGCTGGCGGTCCTCGCGCCGCTGACGCGGTACCTTTATGCAGTTCGTCCGCCTTACGGAACGGCGGAGGATGGCACATCCCTGTGCCGCCCCGCCTTACGCCTGCGTCCTTGTATCTTGAATCTTGCAGTAGGTGATGGTTAGCTACCTTCACCTGAAACAGGGTGAATCTGACGCGTCCATTAAGGTAAGACCTTGTCCCGCAGCTTAGCTCCCCTGTTTCACCTTTCACGCCAGCATTAACTTTGAACGGTTGCCAGGAGCTCAGACTCCGTATGCACAAGGAAAACGGGCGTGATGGTTTCTATGTGAAAGGGGAACACTATGATCCAGTTAGGAATTGACGTTGGTAAGAGCAAAATAGATTTATGCCTTAAACCTGATGGTCCGGACGGTCGTAAGAAGACCAAAGTTCTACTCAACGGGCCGGATGTTGCCGTCACTGTACTGGAGTGGCTGACCAGACAGAAGGTCAGCCACTCAGAGGTGCAGGTCGTCATGGAACCCACCGGCACGTATCACGAGCATCTGGCTTATGGCCTTCATGACCGGGCAGTGCGCGTTGTGATAGCCAACCCTGCGCGTGTCCGGTCTTTTGCTCAGGGCATGGGCATTCTGACCAAAAATGATACTGTCGATGCGGATGTACTGGCCCGTTATGGTGCCATGCGCCAGCCGGATGTGTGGCAGCCACCGTCTCTGGCCATCCGTGAACTGAAAGCGCTACTCAGCAGGCGTGATGCGCTGGTGCAGGATGTAAACCGCGAGAATAACCGGCTTGAGAAGCTGCTTTCAACCTGCGGCTCAGCACGGGTCGAGTTATCAGTCAGGAAGATACTGCAGGCGCTGAATGGCGAGCTGGAAGCCGTTCAGGCACTGATAGATGACCATATCGACAACCATCCCGACCTGAAGCGGGATATGGAGCATCTGACATCGATAAAAGGGGTCGGTACAGCGGTTGGCAGCACTATGCTGGCGGTTCTGCGGGGAAATCACTTCAGGAGTGCGGAGCAGGCCGCGGCCTGGCTGGGGGTAGTTCCGAAGGAAAAGCGCTCGGGAAGCTCAGTACGGGGAAGGACAAGACTGTCAAAATGTGGCCCCCCCGTCGGTGAGGGCCAAACTCTATATGGCTGCCATGGTCGCAGCGAAGCATAATCCTCATCTTAAAACGTTTTATGAACGCCTTGTTTCGGCTGGCAAGGCGAAGAGATCAGCGCTGGGTGGTGTGATGAGAAAGCTGGTACATATCTGCTTCGGTGTACTGATGAAACAACAGAAATATGACGAGAATTACGCAGTAGCGGCTTGACGTTCAAGACGGTAGCTGCGGGCTACTCTGGCATCCTCACTCTGTGCACCGCTGCGAAATTCCAGCCCCAAAGCGGCCCCAACTGATGCTCAACATCATTTCGTGCTGTTGAAAAGTGCACAACCGTTCCAGTATAGAGCATCCCATCTTCCAAAAACTAACCATGAATCAACTCTGTTCTAACAACCCCATACCGTGCTTAAAAGCCTGATGCGTGGCTACGCATGCGGATGACGGCATTCTGAATGTACCAACGACCACCACTTGGCGCGCTGTTGTTGCCGCTAGGTGTTGCCAAGCATTTATGGCGAACAAAACACCGGCATGGCTTCATCAAGAGACAGCACGGAAGCCAGCATAGTTATGCCACCGGTTCGCTTGTCTCGTTACGCGTTGTTTGACCAGATGATGCGATCGCCCATTTCGTCGGTGGCGCTGAATACCCACGAATCGAGCTTGCACTCAGTGGATAAGAAAGGCGGCCTGTGTTTGCCAATTGACCCACCGACAATTAGACGGCCACTCGCTGCCAGGAAATACTCAATGATTTGTTTAGATGCTAAACACCGACTTGCCATCATGGACCATGATTATGACCACCTTTGGCGTCTCGAATATCCGGCCATAGGCCCGTGAAGGGAAAGGGATTCAGAGCTTTGTATCAAGTTATTTCACACTCCCACACTTCACTTCATTAGCGAGTTTTACTGTGGCGGAGACCTGGCTGGTTTTAAGGGGGATTATCTGTTCGGCCCTACCACTTTCCAGCAAGTGCTGGTAAAGCCGTGGGATCTGCTTTCGATGGAAAATCCCTACGGGATACCAGACATAAACGATCCTCCTGCTTCTATTGGCCCCACCAGCTATTTTCCTCTTCAGGAACCGGCTTATCGCCACTTGTCAGAAACGCAGAACTATGGCACCAGTTTTCTTGAATAAAGTTATGAGACATACATAAATCTCTGTAATTCCCTGCGGGCATTAAAAGCAGCGCGCCGTAACTCAACTACCATTAACCGACTAATCGTGATAGCCACCGATGAACTCAACTCAGTAAACGTCGCTAACCATATCTGCAATGTTAGGCAGAGACTGAAGCGCAGCATGGATGAATTCGCGCATGTTCCCCCAATGGCAATGAAATACCTAAACAGCCAAACCTTTTAATGCCAATGATGGGTAACAAAGTGGCGTCACTTTTGACACGCAGCCTCTCCCCGTGGATATTTAAGGCATTGAAGATGTGATGTTCTACCTGCGACAGTTATGCGCATCGAGCGGTTCGGACGCATCTTTGATGGACTGATTGGATCAAATGACTGGCGGAGACGGCGATTCAAAGGGCACATCGCGGCTTGTGGATTCGCAATGCAGCATACACAACGCTAAACCGTATTATTGATATTCATTGTGCATTTAAATACGAGAAGGATTACCAATCAAACAACCACCTTTATCGCGCAGAATTAAATTTAAATAACAATACCTTAAGGCAGAGAATGACCGAGAGCACGAAGGCAACATCAGCTATATTTCCGGTCTAGTAAGCGTACTGGATACAATTATGAATAATCAGAAACTGGTTGGATTGCAAACACTGGTTACTTTGATGTTATCTGACACTCTCAAAATGCCACTGAATACATAAAACAAGATTTACTCTGAATTCATGGTGCTGAAAGCTGAAGAAGCACCAGCGATAGAGAGCGCACCGTGCGCACTTACCCTACAAGAGAAATCTTAGAAAGAACTAGTTGAATTCGATGATAGCCTCATGAAATCTTAATCCCCAAGCCTCTCGAGTATACTTTATTAGGAGATTAAAATCACAAACCGCAATCAACATTAAATTCCACTCAGTAAAATAAACCTTCAGATACTATTACCCTTCAATGCACGTAAGTATTACCTTACAAAACCATCAATTAGTCGAATTTTCCATCCATTGACTAATTGAATGATAAACTGTAGTGTTTTCTTAACTGATTTTAATCAGTTACAAACTAAATAACTCTCTGCGCGATTAATAATTATTGGGTTTTTTGAGACCCCTAATACGCGTTTGATGAGCGCTCACTTAAATAAATCTAAGGATAAGAATATGCCGGGATTCAACTACGGTGGTGCATCGGATCAATCAGGTTGGAGTTCAGAAAATAACCCTTGGGGGTCTGGTCTTTCAGGTAGCCCATCTCAAAATCATAACGATTCTAAAAGCCCTGGTCTTAATGGAGGAATAGCAGCAAGAATTGATGTGTCAGTTGCTAAACCAGGGGAATACTACCTTACCCCATGGGGAAAAGTGATTATAAGTCCACAAGGTCAACCTATGATGAATGGGATCATCATGACTGTATCAAATTCATCTATGGTTGATAACCCATGGGGCGGCATCACTCGCGTTTTAAATAGCGAACTGGGGAAAAAACCCATACCAAAAGGTAACAGTATTAATAAATCACCAACACAAATTAATGTTGAAAATTATCTTGCAGGTGGGAGTTGGTCAGGTCCCGGACCAATTGATACCACTTTGGTTAATACTGCCATAAGCGCTCTGACGTCCAATTATATTGTAAATAAGAATACGGCCTTTTCTCGCACTACTGTATATCAAAAACTGATTATGAAAATCAATGAATTGCAACTAACCGAGCAAGAAGCGGCTAAAAATCAAATCAATCAAGCATATCAAAACGCCTATAGCCAAATGCCTGATAAAATTTGGAAATCATTTTACTCTGGTGGTAGCAACGGCCATGATTACAAAAAACAAATTGGAAATAGCGCCAAAGTTACAATGGCCGAATTAATCCCAGCGGTTTCCAATGATATAAATAAAAATTTAAATAGAAATAAAGAATCTTCAACCCAAGAATTACTAGATAAAACTAGCGACATGATTATTACTCTTGGTGACAAGATTAGTGCATCTCTCAGCATTAATTACAAAAACTTATCCAACGATATTTCAAGTAACATTAGAAACTTCCGTGGCAAATCCATAAGAAATATCAATGACGCGATGTCATCCCTAAATAAAATATTCACAAACCCTGATTTAAAAGTTAATCAAAGTGATAAAGAAGCGATAAATAACGCATTGAAGGCAGTCAATGCTCAAACCATTTCAAATAATCTATCTAATTTATCAAAAGGTTTTCAGGTGTTGGATTTTGTACAAAAGATTAAAAATGTAATAGTCAAAGTTAACACCGGCTTAGAAACCGGCAACTGGTATCCCTTGATGCTTGAAGTCGAATCATGGGTTATAAGTGGTGTTGCTGCAAGTATTGCTTTAGGTATTTTCTCAGCTACTCTTGCGCAGCTAGGTTTAATAGTTGGCATTCCTATCACTGCGATTGCATTGTTTGGTATTCTTATAGCTGCATTCATATCATCACTGATTGACGATGCACTCATTCAAAAACTTAACAACGAAATCATTAAGTCTGCTCACTAAATAAGTTTAGGGCGGTACTACCGCCCTTTTTTCAGCATAATCCAAAACATGATTAATGCAAACGAGAAATACGAAAGCATTAGCGTAATAAAATAGTATCCTGAATATATAAAAAGCAATGTAATATCGCTTACAGCCAAGTATTTTAAAGGCCTTCCTGCGGAAGTTAATTCAAAATTATCAAAGTAGAAAAAATATGCAATAACCACTGTAAATCCGATGCATGACATAGTAGCTTTTATCAGATCTATTTTTCTTGTTATTTTTTTTTGCTTTAATTGGTCGAAGGTAAACACAAACCAAATAAAACCCCACAAAGGTGATGTCTTACAATATAAATCCATCAGCTTTGACAGGGGTAGATTAAAACTTGATGTCATACCGGGTACGTTTTGAAAGCCGTTAAGCCAGTCACCGAAAATGCTTAAACTGGGAATCATTTTAGACAAGAAATAAAATAAAAATAATGGTAAAATACCAATCAATATGAAGTAGTTTTTTGATTTTTGATTAATGCTTGCAGTTGATAGTTTCAGACCTTTTTTCATTGTTAATATCTCCTTATGAATTTAAGCTCGTTTAATCCCTACTAGCCCATTAAAAAATGCATCTTCATTAAATTAACATATGTAAATTGCCATTCGCAAACTCTATGGTACCTGAGCGACTATAAATTATGCCTTTACTCACTTGCGATTGAGTCTGTGCAACCTAGTCGCATTGGAAGTCTTGAGGTTAAAGCATGATTAACACTAAGGGGGCTCGTGTCGTTATGGACCGTTTCTCCATTGTCGATCACATCCGTAAATACACACTGCAAAATGGCCGCAAATACATTTTGTATCGCCGTTCGCGTCACACTTGTATCGCTGGAAGTAAAAGTACGCATCGCTTTAGACGAAATGTTTGGCTACTCCGACTACACACAGCGCTTTACCATAAAAATGGGCAGTCTGGACCCGTCAGAATCCTGTGCGGTCACGATGGATGGACAGAAAATCGTTTTGATGGATGTCCCGTCAAACCGCACGCTGGAAACCAAAATCGATGACAATACCTTCATTACACACCCCCAGGAATTACTGGACACTGACACCGAACGTACGTTTATTGCATGGAACGATCGCAGGCTGATTGCCGGTCATGGACGACTAAAGGTGGAGACTATGCGGCTATTGCTATGGTCTATGGCTACAGACGAATGGACTACGTTTACACACCAAACTACGTTAGCCTGAGCCGTAACCACGCCATGATTGAAAACGTGGGGAATATTGAGCAATGCCTATTGATAGTCTTGTTAACGCCTGTTATCTCTATCGAGACATAATCGCTAAAACTGTCGGTTTGTTAGTTGTACAACATGTCTGGCTCACAGGGGGTGTTTGCTTCCAATTCCACCACCTTGACACTAGTCATCATTAATCATCACGCTTTGCACAAATGAACTGGAATCAATTCTTAATGCTTACGAACTAAGCGTTGCTGTACCTGTTCCTGGCTATTTTGGTTTTCGGTATTTGAGGCTATCTCACTCATACTATGCCCTTATCTGATTCAGACTCTGCTGATTCACTCGATTGCTCATTTTCGACTACCGCCTCTGCCCCCCTCTTTTATTACTTGTTATCCAAGTTCAACCTATTTCTCTACAGATGCGCCTGAACTCATCTAGCTACTGGGCTTAGCTAGATGAGTTCAGGCGCATCGTTCAAATTGATCGATTTAACTGCACGTGGTTAATGCCCCAAAATTTCAACAGCAACTTTTCGCCTTTAGCGGCTAACCCATAATTCACAGCGTCAGTGAAGATCTGAATTTGCAAATTCGCATTTTCCACCTTACCGTCAGTATCATTGACATCTATGGTCAGAATAAAATATCAGGGCGTATTTACGCGGTGGATGTTCTTAAAAGGCCCGCACCACAGCACCACTAGCAACTAGCAACTAGCAACTAGCATTCAGAGTAACCCCTCCGCACCCTTTCTTCACAACGGCTCGGTCTGTGCCTCCACCACCGCTAGTGCCACCATATTCACAATGCGCCTCACCGATGCAATCCGCGTCAGCACATGCACCGGCTTGCTAATCCCCATTAACACCGGCCCCACCGTCACCCCTTCCGAACAGGACACGCGCAGCAGGTTATAGCTGATACGTGCCGCCTCCACGTTCGGCATAATCAGCAGATTCGCGGTGCCTTTCAGCGGGCTGTCGGGCATCAGTTCACGTCGGATACTCTCCACCAATGCCGCATCACCGTGCATCTCACCGTCGATCTCCAGTTCCGGCGCACGGCTTTGAATCAGCGCCAACGCCTCGCGCATTTTACGCGCCCCTGGCGCATTAGACGTGCCAAAGCTGGAGTGCGACAGCAGCGCCACGCGCGGTTCAATACCAAAGCGACGCACCGTTTCGGCCGCCAGCAGCGTGATATCCGCCAGCTGTTCCGCACTGGGATCTTCATTCACATAGGTATCTGCAATAAAAGTGTTACCGCTCGGCAGCAGTAGCGCGTTCATTGCCCCAGCGACTTTCACGTCGTCGCGGAAACCAAACACCTTCTCCACCACATCGTAATGCTCGCGGTAATCACCAATGGTGCCGCAAATCAACGCGTCGGCTTCGCCACGATGCACCATGATCGCACCGATCAAGGTCGGATTGCCGATCACTGCCCGCTGGGCCGTTTCCGGAGTGACCCCGCGCCGTTTCATGATCTGGTAATACTCGTTCCAATACTCTTTAAAGCGCGGATCGGACTCATTGTTGACGATCTCAAAATCCTTGCCCGCTTCAATCTTCAACCCTTGCTTCTGAATACGCATCGCAATCACGTTTGGACGACCAATCAGAATCGGCTTCGCCAGCCCCAGCGACACCAGCTCTTGCGTCGCATGCAACACGCGCACCTCCTCTCCTTCGGCCATCACCACGCGTTTCGGATCTTTGCGTGCCTGCGAGAAAATCGGCTTCATAAACAGGTTGGTTTTATACACAAATTCGGTGAGCTGCTCGCGATAGGCATCAAAGTCAGCGATGGGCCGGGTCGCCACGCCGGACTCCATTGCCGCTTTCGCCACAGCAGGCGCGATCTGCACAATCAAACGCGGATCGAACGGTTTCGGGATCAGATATTCCGGTCCAAAACTCAGATCCTGATCATCATAGGCGGAGGCCACCACATCGCTCTGCTCGGCCTGCGCTAAGGCCGCAATCGCATGCACCGCCGCCAGTTTCATCTCTTCGTTAATGGCCGTCGCGCCAACGTCCAACGCCCCGCGGAAAATAAACGGGAAACACAGCACGTTGTTCACCTGATTCGGGAAATCCGAGCGTCCGGTGCAGATAATCGCATCCGGCCGCACCTCCTTCGCCAGCGGCGGCATGATCTCTGGTTCAGGATTGGCGAGCGCCAGAATCAGCGGGTTCTGCGCCATTTTCTTCACCATCTCTGGCGTCATCGCTTTCGGACCCGAGCAGCCAAGGAAGATGTCCGCACCGGCAATCACCTCATCCAGCGTACGCGCGCCTTTATCTTCTATGGCGTACTCGGCTTTGGTCGGCGTCATATTGGGTTCACGATCGCGGTAAATCACCCCTTTGGAATCGCACACCACAATGTTGTGCTTCTGCATGCCGAGCGCCACCAGCAAATTCAGGCAGGCAATGGCTGATGCGCCCGCCCCAGACACCACTAGCCGCACATCTGAGATGGCCTTTTTCACGATGCTCAAACCATTGAGCACCGCCGCAGTACAGATGATCGCCGTCCCGTGCTGATCGTCGTGAAACACCGGAATCTTCATGCGCTCGCGCAATTTCTGCTCAATGTAAAAGCACTCTGGCGCTTTGATATCTTCGAGGTTGATGCCGCCAAAGGTCGGCTCCAGCGCGGCAATCACCTCAATCAACTTATCCGGGTCCAGCTCATCCACTTCGATATCGAACACATCAATGCCGGCGAATTTCTTGAACAATACCCCTTTGCCTTCCATCACCGGCTTACCGGCCAGCGCACCGATATTGCCGAGACCGAGCACTGCCGTTCCGTTCGAAATCACCGCCACCAGATTGCCGCGTGCGGTGTATTTGTGCGCCGCCAGCGGATCGGCAGCAATCTCGAGGCAAGGTGCCGCCACACCCGGCGAATAGGCCAGCGCTAAATCACGCTGCGTCGCCAGCGGTTTGGTGGGGGAAACCTGAATTTTTCCGGGAGTGGGATATTGGTGGAAATCGAGCGCGCTTTGCTTGAGTTGATCGTCCATTTGGCATCCTTTGGCACGGCTGAAAAACCACCAGTATAGGAATCTGCGGCACAAAAGAGGGTGAAGGCGCTCAAAGAACGAGGGCACAGATTGCCACGGCTTCGCCTGCGGCTTTGGCGCAGCCTGCTATCCTTAATGATGGCAAAACACGTAGCTGAACCGATCAGGCACCCCCTTCCGTGACAGATGCCCTTCAGCGCCACAATCAGAGAAAACGCATTTTCTTCGTGCAACGTCTGTAGCACTGTGTTGAGCCACGACTCAACAGGAAAGGGCACGACCCATTTGCCCACATTATTGCTAATCAAGGAGTTAAGCGATGAACCAGCTAGATGCATTGAAACAGTTCACCACCGTGGTGGCGGACAGCGGCGACATCGAATCTATTCGCCATTACCATCCGGAAGACGCGACCACCAACCCTTCGTTGATCCTGAAAGCTGCCGGTCTCGATGCTTATAAACATCTGATTGATGACGCTATCGACTATGCGAAAAAACAGGGCGGCAGCAAAGAGACGCAAATCATTAACGCCAGCGATAAAGTGGCAATCAACCTCGGTATGGAAATTCTGAAAAGCGTACCGGGCCGTGTTTCGACCGAAGTGGATGCGCGCCTCTCCTTCGATCGTGGCATGTGTGTCACTAAAGCTGAAAAACTGGTGCGGATGTACGAAGAGAACGGCATTGATCGTTCACGCATCCTGATCAAACTGGCCTCAACCTGGGAAGGGATCAAAGCCGCTGAAGAACTGGAGAAAAACGGCATCCAATGTAACCTGACGCTGTTGTTCTCTTTTGCGCAGGCGCGTGCCTGTGCCGAAGCGGGCGTGTTCCTGATCTCCCCGTTCGTCGGCCGCATTTATGACTGGTACAACTCACGTAAACCGCTGGACCCGTATGTGGTGGATGAAGATCCGGGCGTGAAATCCGTGCGTCGTATCTACGACTACTACAAAAAGCATCGTTACAGCACCGTGATCATGGGAGCCAGCTTCCGTAAGGTTGAGCAGATTCAGGCGCTGGCTGGCTGTGATCGCCTGACCATCTCCCCTAACCTGCTGGAAGAGTTGGCAAACAGCGATGCACCGCTGGAACGCAAGCTGGAGCCTTCAACTGAAGGCTTCCATCAGCCTGCTCCGCTCTCTGAAGCCGAGTTCCGCTGGGAACATAACCAGGATCCGATGGCAGTGGAAAAACTGTCTGACGGCATCCGTCAATTCGCCATTGACCAGCAGAAGCTGGAAGATGTGCTGGCATCACGCCTGTAAATCACCAAACTTCTCACGCCGGACGGGCGTCTGCCCGTCCGCTATTGCCCAATCACAAGGGAGTACCCTATGTCTTCACGCAGAGAGTTGGCTAACGCGATTCGTGCTTTGAGTATGGATGCGGTACAGAAAGCAAATTCCGGTCACCCCGGTATGCCGATGGGAATGGCTGATATCGCCGAAGTACTTTGGCGCGACGTTCTCAAACACAATCCCAACAATCCGGCGTGGGCTGACCGCGACCGCTTTATCCTCTCCAACGGCCACGGTTCGATGCTGCAATACAGCCTGCTGCACCTCACCGGTTACGACCTGCCGATGGAAGAGCTGAAAAACTTCCGCCAGTTGCATTCCAAAACGCCTGGCCATCCGGAAATTGGCTATACGCCAGGCGTGGAAACCACCACCGGTCCGTTGGGACAGGGTTTGGCCAATGCGGTGGGCATGGCCATTGCCGAGCGCACCCTGGCGGCGCAGTTTAACCGTCCCGGCCACGACATCGTCGATCACTACACCTATGTGTTTATGGGCGATGGCTGTTTGATGGAAGGTATTTCACATGAAGTCAGCTCGCTGGCCGGCACCCTCGGCCTCGGCAAACTGATTGGTTTCTACGATCATAACGGCATCTCAATTGATGGTGAAACCGAAGGCTGGTTCACCGATGACACGCACAAACGCTTCGAAGCCTACAACTGGCATGTCGTCGGCAGTGCGGAAGGCATTGATGGGCACGATCCGGAAGCTATCGCAGCCGCCATCAGAGAAGCGCAGAGTGTCACCGACAAGCCTTCGCTGATTATCTGCCGCACGGTCATTGGTTTTGGGTCGCCGAATAAAGCCGGTAAAGAAGAGTCACACGGCTCGGCGCTGGGCGAGCAGGAAGTGGCCTTAACCCGTCAAAAACTCGGCTGGCACTATCCACCGTTTGAAATCCCGAAAGAGATTTATCAACAGTGGGATGCCAAAGAAGCGGGCAGTCAGCGAGAGAAAGCCTGGGATGAGAAGTTTGCTGCCTATAAAGCGGCACACCCGAATCTTGCCGCCGAGTTCAGCCGTCGTCTGGATGGGGGGATGCCGGCGAAATGGCGTGAGGCGACTCAGGCGTTTGTGGAAGATCTCCAAGCCAATCCGCAAAAAATTGCCAGCCGTAAAGCGTCGCAAAACACACTGGAAGTGTACGGCAAGCTGCTGCCAGAGTTGTTGGGTGGCTCAGCTGATCTTGCGCCGAGTAACCTCACTATCTGGTCAGGTTCGAAATCGATTAAAGAAGACATCGCCGGTAACTACATTCACTACGGCGTGCGCGAATTTGGTATGACGGCGATTGGCAACGGTATTGCCCAACACGGCGGCTTCATTCCGTACACTGCCACCTTCCTGATGTTCGTTGAATACGCGCGTAATGCAGTGCGCATGGCCGCGCTGATGAAAGCGCGTCAGGTGCTGGTGTACACCCATGACTCGATTGGTCTGGGCGAAGATGGCCCCACCCACCAGCCAGTGGAACAGCTCGCCAGCCTGCGCGTGACGCCAAATATGAGCGTCTGGCGTCCGTGCGATCAGGTAGAAACCGCCGTGGCATGGAAAGCCGCCGTTGAGCGCCAGCATGGCCCGACCGCGCTGATTCTGTCGCGTCAAAACCTGCTGCAGCCAGAGCGCAGCAAAGCACAGGTGGCCGATATCGCCAAAGGCGGCTATGTGTTGCAGGATTGCGTGGGCACGCCAGAAGCGATCATCATCGCCACCGGTTCTGAGATTGAAATCGCGCTGGGCGCGGCCGATAAACTCGGGGCCAGCGGCCACAAGGTGCGCGTGGTGTCCCTGCCCTGCACCGACGTGTTTGACAAGCAGGATGCCGCCTACCGCGAATCGGTGTTGCCTTCCGGCGTCAAAGCGCGCGTGGCCGTTGAAGCGGGTATTGCCGATTACTGGTTCAAGTATGTCGGTCTGGATGGCGCGATTGTCGGTATGACTACCTTCGGTGAGTCTGCGCCGGCAGGTAAGCTGTTCCCGGAATTTGGCTTTACGGTGGAGAATATCGTGAGCCATACCGAAGCATTACTCAAGCCGCACTAATCGATTCGGCCCTGCGTCTTTTGGCGTGAGGGCCGTTTTTTGATCACAGCCTGATACAGAAAAAAATCCTGTCTTCCCTCTTCACGCCTCGCACAAACTGATTACTATAAGCTTTCCTCCGAATCCTGTTGCGGACGCTTTCCCGTTGAAAAAACGTACTCCTTTTTTACTGGCCTTAATGGTTTCAGTGCTTCCATTAAAAAGCATGGCGCAGACGGTAGCCGATCCGCTGCTGGCCTCACAGATCGTTGATCGTTATGCCGAGCATATCTTCTATGGCAGCGGCGCAACCGGCATGGCGCTGGTGGCGATTGATGGCAATCAGCGCGTATTTGCTAGCTTTGGCGATACCAGCCCTGGCAATAACGTGCGCCCTCAGCTCGATTCAGTGATTCGCATCGCCTCGCTCAGTAAATTGATGACCAGCGAAGTGATGGTCAAAATGGCGGAACGTGGGCAGATTCGCCTTGATGACCCGTTAAGCAAGTATGCTCCGGCTGGCGCACGCGTCCCGAATTACAACGGTCAGCCGATTCGCCTGATCAACCTCGCCACCCATACCGGTAGCCTGCCGCGTGAACAGCCGGGCGGCAAACCGCATCGTCCGGTGTTTGTCTGGCCAACCAAAACCGATCGCTGGCAGTGGCTGCAGGGTGCACAACTGAAAGCCACGCCAGGAACACAGGCCTCCTACTCCAATCTTGGCTTTGATCTGCTGAGTGATGCGCTGGCTAAAGCGGCAGGCACGCCTTATCCCGCCCTGCTGCAACAGCTGGTGACGCGTCCGCTGGGAATGAAAGACACCACCTTTACGCCATCCCCCGATCAGTGCCAGCGCCTGATGATCCCTGAGAAAGGAGCCAGTCCGTGCAATAACACGCTGGCAGCGATTGGCAGCGGTGGCGTGTATTCAACGCCAGATGATATGGGCCGCTGGATGCAGCAATTCCTCAACTCGGCGGTCAATCACCGCACGCCGCAGGTTGATCGTCTGCAAACGCTGATCTATCGCCGTGACCAGCTGACCAAAGTGGAAGGTATGGATGTGCCTGGTCGTGCCGATGCCTTAGGCATGGGCTGGGTCTATATGGGGCCAAAAGAGGGACGTCCAGGGATTATCGAAAAAACCGGCGGCGGCGGCGGCTTTATTACTTACATGGCGATGGTGCCACAGAATAACGTCGGGGTATTTGTGGTGGTGACGCGTTCACCGCTGTCACGCTTCACTCCGATGAGCGATGGCGTGAATAACCTGCTGGCGGAGTTGGTGGGCAATCAAAATGGTTCGCCGATGACGGTTAACGCCATCCGGTAAATCATGAGGCGTTGCGGCCGCCATCAATGGCGGCCCTGCATGGATAGAGGGCGCATTGATGCGCCCTCAGCAGCCAGCGCGCCATTAATCCGACTGAACGGCATTCTGAGTTTGGCTGACCCACAGCGTGGGCCAATGATCACTGCTATGCCATGCGTCACAGGTTTTCTCTTCAGCATACTCTGCCAGCACAAAGTCATTTCCGTCGTACTGCCAACGCGTGGCGACACCACAATCTCCCAGACCGCGGCCTTTACTGAAGGTGTAAAGCAAACCGCTGCTGGCATCGAATTCAGCATTCACCAACTCCATCTGATTGTCACTGCGTCCTGGTGGCGTGAATGGCAAGGTCAACGTCAGCCCGCGCGCCACGTAAGGCTGGCTACGCGTCACCTCAAAGGCCAAATCAATCACGTTATAGGCACCGGCTTCACAACTGATTAAAAGCAGCGCTTTGGTGTCGGTGAGCGGCGCCACACTCACTTCTCGCCTGAGCGGATCGAGCGAACAGTTGTCGGTGTTAACCCGCCAGGTACCGTAATCAATTAGACCGCTGGTTTCTTCCTGAGTTAACGGCGCTGGCTGCGGTAAGGGAGCGGGCAGTTGCGGTACCTGCGGCGCAGGGGGAACGTCCGATGGCGCGCGATCGCCCCGCTTCACCCAGGCACTGGCACCATTTACCCGCCCCTGAACGTCATCCATCAACAATAGCGCCGCCTTCATGCCGCTGAGTGGGATAGTGGCTTTAGCCTGATAGGTCAGTTGCAGAATATGGGCATCCAGCGTTTGCGCCAGAAATTCGTCGATAGCAATGGCATTACTGGTTGCAAGATGATGTGGCTCCACGCTCCAGTGTTTGAGGTCCGGCGTCAGGCGACGCTGATCCAGCAGTAAATTATCCTTTAACGATCCGCCGGGCAGCTCTCCACTGTACGCGCTGCCGTAATCAATACGCAGCAGCGGGCGATCGTTAACGCCAGCGCCGCGTGAGAGGGTCATCACTAATCCGTTGTCTCCCGGAAAGCTGCGTGCCACGCAAAAAGCCGCGTTGTTACAGGTGAGCTGCCAGTCAGAAAATGACTTTTGCAGTGGCTCAGCCTGAACGCACGCGACAAACACAAAGGGCAATAAAAGCAGCGACTTCATCCAATAAGACATCAAAAAAAAGGTCCCCAAATTCCTTGAAAAGAAATCATAGCGTAACGGAAAGGTCATCAGCAGGCCGAAACTGTGACCTGGCCCTAAAAGCGGTACTCACTGCTGAAAAAGCCGTCGCCTGAGGGCGATCTGAGGCTGGAGAAGCAAGAATTCCATCATCCGTTTCGACTGATTTCCGCTCAATCGGATTCGTCGGACTATGGCGTCATGTTTGTCTGAAAGCATGTGTCTGGGTAAGACCTCCGTCCGCTCGACGTCATGCCGTCAAAGAGGGTTTGGCTAAAAACAATTTAGCGCACATCACAATTCGGTCAAATACACACAAACGGTCATACTCGGTCATGATAAGGTGTTTTCATACGGTAATAATTGTTTGCTACCGATCCCTCGATTTAGCGCTAACACGCGTGTTTATGTGAATCAGATCTCTATTACATGAAAAATAGATATCTCATTTACATAAAAATTTGATCCATATCACTCTAACGTCGCCGGGCATTTTGACCACTGCGGACTCGTGCGCAGTCCACATTTTCCCGCTGCGGTATCCAGTACTTTATAGCCATCGGAGGGAAGTCATGTTGCCGATTGAAAGACAGCAGCGAATTATTGACGAACTAAATTTAAATGGTCGGGTTATTGTCGCTGAATTAGTCACGTTGTGTCAGGTTTCGCAAGAAACCATTCGCCGTGATTTAACTCAACTGGAGAAACGTGGGCTATTACAACGCAGCCACGGCGGTGCGGTACCAGCAAAACGACAAGCCGCTAACATTCAGGGGAATACGAGGGGTGTTAACGAGTATGAATTATCTTTCCGCCAGCGCATGAATGAACATGTAGATGCAAAGATGGCGATAGCCAAACGTGCACTCGATTTCATCAGCCCCGGCGATTGTATATTACTCGACAGTAGCACCACTTGCTGGTATTTAGCGCGACAGCTACCAGATATTGAATTAACGGTGTTAACTAACTCTATCAGAATTGTGCAAACCCTTGCGGCGCGGGGAAGTATCCGCACCATCTGTCTGGGGGGAGAATATTCTGACCGTTATGAAGATTTCCACGGTGTTGTCGCTGAGCAGCCTTTACGGGAATTTCAGATTAATAAAATCTTTTTTTCCTGTAGCAGTTTAGGCAATGACGGTTATTTACGTGAAGGTAACGAAAACAACGCACATTTAAAACAACAGATGCTACTGGCAGCAGAAAGAAAACATCTGCTGCTGGACGCCAGTAAATTCCTGCGGCCCTCATTCGCGCGTATTTGTCATTATCGCGATGTGGACTTTCTCATCACTGACCAATTAAAAGACAAAGAGCTGGAACAAGAATTAGCCTGGAACGGCGTCAATATTATTGATTGCTCGCAGCGCAACAATTCAATGCAGCTAATAAAAAATTAATCCGGAGTCTTTATGAAAAAACATCTTATCGCCTGTTCTCTGCTTGCCCTGTTTGCCGCCACCGGCGCGCACGCTGCTGACAAATTACGCATGGGCATCGTGGTGAAAATTGGCGGTATTCCGTGGTTTAACGCCATGGAAGCGGGCATCAAGAGTGAAGCGGCAAAACGCGGCATTGATGCATGGATGGTGGGCCCAACCGCCGCCGACCCTGCGCTGCAGGTGCGTGCGATTGAAGATTTGATTGCGCAGAAAGTCGACATCATCGGTGTGGTACCGAATGACCCGAAAGTGCTGGAGCCGGTGCTGAAACGTGCGCGTGAAGCTGGCATTCAGGTTATCACCCACGAATCACCGGATCAGAAAGGCGCGAACTGGGACTTCGAACTGGTAGATGCCCCGACGCATGGCATCAACCATATGAAAGCACTGGCGAAATGCATGCATGAAGAAGGCAAATACGCCATGTACGTTGGCAGCCTGACGGTGCCATTGCACCAACAGTGGACCGATGCCGCGCTGAACTACCAGAAAGAGCACTATCCAAAAATGCAGATGGTGACCGACAAGTTCGGCGTGGGTGAATCGCTGGATGACTCCATCCGTACCACTAACGAACTGATGTCCAAGTACCCGGATCTGAAAGGCATTATGGCGTTCGGCTCACAGGGTCCAATCGGTGCCGGTCGTGCGGTGATGAACCGCAACAAGATTGATCAGGTGTGCGTGATTGGTGCCTTCAGCCCAGGCCAGGGGGCTTCACTGGTGCAGCGTGGCGCGATCAAAGGCGGCTACATCTGGAACCCAGAAACCGCAGGCGAAGTGTTCGTGCGTATCGCCGACATGATGCAGAAGAAAGAACCCATCACCGATGGGATGACCATCGACGGTCTGGGCAAAGTGAAAGTTGACGAGGCGACCCACACCATCCTCGGCAACAACACCGAAAGTCTGGATAAAGAAAACCTGCCAAAACTGGTGAAAATGGGGCTGTAATGATGAAAGAGGTGATCCCACAGACGTTAATCGCGCTCGACAACCTGTCGAAAACTTTTGGTGGCAACCGCGCACTGAGCGATATCTCGCTGAGCTTACTGGCGGGCGAAGTGCACTGCCTGGCTGGCACCAACGGCTGTGGCAAGAGCACCTTGATCAAAGTGATTTCCGGGGTGCACGCCCCGGATAGCGGCAGCCGCATCACCCTGGGTGATGGCCCGACCTTCCCGCGTCTGACCACCCGTCAGGCGCGTGATTTCGGTATCCAGGTGATTTATCAGGATCTGTCGCTGTTCCCGAATTTGAGCGTAGCCGAGAACATCGCTTTTGAGCACAACCTCAACGGCCTGCTCGGCTGGCACCGCAAAGCCAAACTGCGTGAAACGGCAGCGCGTATTATTGAAGAGCTAAAGTTCGATCTCGATCTGGATGAAAAAGTCTCGGCGCTGTCGATTGCCGCACGTCAGCAGGTCGCGATTTGCCGTGCACTGGTCGCCGATGCGCGTCTGGTGATCATGGACGAACCGACGGCTTCTCTGACCCGCACCGAAGTGAACCAGCTGCTGCGCACCGTGCGCTATCTGAAAGACAAAAACATCTGCGTGGTGTTCGTCAGCCACCGTCTGGACGAGGTGCTGGAGATTTCGGATCGCGTCACGGTGATCCGCGACGGACGCAAAATGGGCTGCTGGCCCGCCAAAGAGATGACGCCGCATCATCTCACCGAACTGATGACCGGTCTGAAACTCGATTATCAACTGAAAGCCCCAACGCGTAATGCCGACCGCGCCATTCTCGAAGTTGAGAATCTGACGCGTGCCGGTCAATATCACGACGTCAATTTCAAACTGTACCAGGGCGAAGTGCTGGGTCTTTGTGGCCTGCTCGGTTCGGGTCGTACCGAACTGGCTCTGTCACTGTTTGGCATGACCAAACCTGACAGCGGCAAAATCTGGCTCGACAGTAAGCCAGTACGTTTCCGCGGCCATGAAGATGCCATCAAAGCCGGCATCGGTTATGTCTCTGAAGACCGCTTAACTCTCGGTCTGGTGCAGCAACAATCGGTGGCCGACAACATGGTGCTGCCGATCCTCGACAAGCTGCAAAACCGTTTTCACATCATCGACGAGTACCGCAAAAACAAGCTGATCCTGCAATGGATTCAACAGCTCGGTGTGCGCGTGGCCGATCCCAATCTGGCGATCTCCACCCTCTCCGGCGGCAACCAGCAAAAGATCGTGCTGGCGAAGTGGGTACTGACTCAGCCGCGCATTTTGATTCTGGACTCTCCGACCGTGGGCGTGGATGTCGGTGCTAAAGCCAGCATCTATCAGTTGATCCACGAGCTGGCGAAAGAAGGTCTGTCGATCATTCTGATTTCCGATGAAGTGCCAGAGGTTTGGTACAACTGCGACCGCATTCTGCACTTCCGTGATGGCACCGTTCATGCCGAATACCAACCCGATACCGTTGAGCAAGAACAGCTGGCGGAGGTGATCAATGCCTGATTTTTCTCGTTTACGCCCGCACTCCAGTCAAGGCTGGCTGGCGTGGGTACTGCTGGCTTTCATCCTGTTCTTCTCGGTAGCCAGCGATCAGTTCTTCTCGGTACAGAACCTGCTGGATCTGGCCGAAAGCTACGCGGTGACCGGTATTTTTGCCCTCGGCCTGTTTGTAGTGCTGGTGACCGGCGGGATCGATATCTCCTTCGCCGCCGTAGCGTCGGTGGTGCAATACCTGATTGCTTCGCTGTTTGTACAGTTCCAGTTTGATAACGCGGCATTGAGCATCTTACTGGCGATTGCCTGTGGCACCGTCTTTGGCGTGATTAACGCTCTGCTGATTACCTCGCTGCGCGTGGTGTCGATCATCATCACCATCAGTATGCAGTCGCTGCTGTTTGGCCTGTTGATGTGGGTGACCGGTGGCAAAAGTCTGTATTCATTGCCGGACTGGTGGATCACGCTGCGCAGCGTGCTGCCTTTCACCTGGCAAGGCAACAGCTTCCAGATTGGCCTGCCGCTGATCACCATGCTGGTGATTGCCGGACTGACCGCGCTGCTGCTCAACAAAACCAATCTCGGCCGCCAGCTGTATGCGGTGGGCGGCGATGCGGAATCGGCACGTCGTATCGGGATCCGCGTCGGCCTGATTCATGTCTTCGCTTACGGTTGGCTCGGTGCGATGGCGGCGATTGGCGGGCTGGTGCAGGTCTATCGCATGGGTGAAGTGGTGCCGAATGCGCTGGTGGGCGGCGAGCTGGATGTGCTGGCGGCCACGGTGCTCGGCGGGGCCAGCCTGATGGGCGGTAAAGGCACGGTGAGCGGCACACTAATGGGCGTGTTCCTGATCGCCATCCTGAAGAACGGCCTCAACCTGATTGGCGTTTCCAACTACTTCATGAACATCGTGGTAGGTGGCGTGATCATGGTGGCGATTGCCGTCACTCACTACAAAAAACGTAAAGAAACTGACGTCAGTTTCGTCTGACAGGAGCATTCACATGAAATCACTCTCTGCTCTGCGTCCGGACGGCACCAATATCGGCCTGATGCTGTTGATTGCGCTGGCTCTGGCGGTCTTCACCTTCATGCTGCCGGGCCGCTTTATGACCGACTCGACCTTTATGAGTATGGCATTCCAGTTGCCGGAACTGGGCTTGCTGACGCTGGCGATGTTTATCGCCATCCTCAGCGGCGGCCTGAACCTGGCGATTATCGCCACCGCCAACCTGACCGCACTGTTTATCGCCTGGACACTAATGAGCGCCCTGCCCGCTGATGCCGGCACTGGTCAGCAACTGCTGTGGCTGTTTATCGCTATCGTCGGCGCGATGCTGATTGCCGCTTTTATCGGTGTGATCACTGGCGTGATGGTGACGCGAATTGGTGCCCACCCCATTCTGGTGACGCTGGCGACCATGATGACGCTGAACGGCATCGGTATCTGGCTGACCAAAGGTGCGGCTGTCAGCGGCATGCCATCGGTGGTGCAAGCGCTGGGTTCCAACACGCTGTTGGGTATGCCGCTGCCGCTGTGGGTATTTCTGATTGCGGCCGCGCTTCTGGCGCTGTTCCTCGGCAAAACCCGCGCCGGTAAATGTATCTACATGGGCGGCAGCAACATCAACGCGACCTGGTTCAGCGGCATCAACACGCATCGCATGGTGGTGCTGGTGTACGTCATCTCCAGCCTGCTGTGCGTGTTAGCCGGATTGATCATGATGGCGCGCTTTAACTCAGCGCGTATGGGTTACGGCGATGCGTATCTGCTGCTGACCGTACTGGCGATTATTCTCGGCGGCACCGACCCGAACGGTGGCTTCGGCCGCGTCACGGGTGTGGTACTGGCGCTGATTGCCCTGCAAGTGCTCTCAACCGGTTTCAATCTGATGAACATCAGCCAGCACGTAAGCCTGGCGATGTGGGGCGCAGTGCTGATTGTGGTGTTGGCCTTCAAACAATTTAAAGCCCGTTTTAATGAACATCGTGCCGTCAAGCTGAGCAAGCTCGCTGCGGCCCTTAATCCTCTGACCGAAAAAAAGGAAGTCTAATGCGTATTCAAGTCTCCCCGTCGTTGATGTGTATGAATCTGATGGAGATCAAGCACCAGCTGGAAGTGCTGGACTCCCGCGCAGACTTCCTCCATATCGATATCATGGACGGTCACTACGTTAAGAACATCACGCTGTCGCCGTTCTTTATTGAGCAGATTCGCCCACACACCAAAGTGGCGCTGGATGTGCATTTGATGGTGGAACACCCGACCGACTTCATTGAAGTGATTGCCAAAGCGGGTGCCGACTACATCTGCCCACACGCAGAAACCATCAACCGTGATGCGTTCCGCGTGATCAACCTGATTCGCAGCTTTGGCAAGAAAGTCGGCGTGGTGCTGAACCCGGCCACACCGGTGTCGTTTATCCATCACTATATTCATCTGCTGGATAAAATCACCGTGATGACCGTGGATCCTGGCTATGCCGGACAGCCATTCATCCCGGAAATGGTAGCCAAAGTGCAGGAACTGAAAGCCCTGAAGCAGCAGCATGGCCACAAATATCTGATTGAGATCGATGGTTCCTGCAACACGCGCACTTACAACACGCTGGTCGGTGCAGGTGCAGAAGTGCTGATCGTCGGTACCTCGGGCCTGTTTAACATCCATGACGATCTGGCAACGGCCTGGGACATGATGCGTGACAGCATTGATGAAGCTCAGGGCCTGGCGAAGGTATCCGCATGATTCCACGCTGGCTGGGTATCGACATTGGCGGCACCGGCACACGTCTGCAGCTGATGGAAGAGGGGCGCATCTGGTCCAGCTTCCGCAAGGTGCCGACGGCCAGCTGGGCGCAGCAGCCCGACGCATTGACGGCACTCGGGCAGTTAATCAGTGAAACACTTGAGCAGCAACCGGTGAGCGGCGTGATGCTGGGATTGCCCGGCATACTGAGTCGTGATCGTCAGCAGGTGATTTCGCTGCCGTTTATTCAGGCGCTGGATCATCAGCCAGTGGCGGCGATCCTCACCGAACGTCTTGGCGTGCCGGTGGCGATGGATAAAGATGTTAACCATCTGATGATGTGGGATTTAATGCAGCTGGAGCAGTTGCCGGATATCGCGGTAGGTTTGTATCCCGGTACCGGCATGGGCAACAGCTTGTGGATTAATGGCCGCTTCTATCACGGCCAGCACGGCGGCGCGGGTGAATTGGGCCATGTGCCTATCGCCGGTAACGATCTGCCCTGCCCGTGCGGCAACCGGGGTTGTGCGGAGACGGTGACTTCAGGAAATTGGTTGAGTCACTGGGCTAAGGCTCACGTGCCGAATACCGATATGTCGGCGCTGTTTACGCAACATGGCGACCATCCGGAATTGCAGGCCTTTGTTTATCGTCTGGCGCAGCTGATTGCCACCGAAATGAACATCCTCGATCCCGAATACCTGATTCTGGGTGGCGGAGTGCTGGCGATGGCGGACTTCCCGCTGGCGCAGTTACGCAGTCAGATTCAGCAGCATCTGCGTCCACCGGCCACACGTGACAATTTGAAGATCGTGTTTAGTCAATCCACCGATCACACTGGCTGTCGCGGTGCCTGTTTAGCCGCCGAACGCCTGTTCAGGAGTGCATGATGAAAGGAAAAGTGTGTGTGTTTGGCTCGTTTAACCTCGACGTCGTCGCGGTGATGAACCGTTTTCCAATGCCCGGTGAATCACTGACTGCGCACAACAGCATGATGGGGCCGGGTGGCAAAGGAGCCAACCAGGCCACGGCGGCGCTGCGCGCTGGGGCTCGCGTGCACTACATCGGTAAAGTGGGTAACGATGATTTTGGCACCTTTGCCCGTCGTCACCTGGAAAAGACCGGTTTCGATGCGATCACGCTGTTTACCTGTAAAGAGAAGCCCACCGGCAACGCATTGATCTATGTGGCCGGGGATGATGCAGAAAACATGATTTCGGTGTTTCCGGGCGCGAACACCACTGTGACGGCGGCCGAAGTGTCGCGCTGTCAGCCCACCGTGGCGGCGGCCGATATTTTGCTGGTGCAGTTGGAGAACAACCTGAATGCCATTCAGCGCATGATCGATAATGCGCGTGCGGGGGGCACCTTTGTGATTTTAAACCCAGCGCCATGGCAGAAAGTGAGTGATGCGCTGCTGGCGAAGGTGGATTTATTGACGCCCAATAGCACCGAAGCAATGCAGATTACCGGGGTGAAGGTCACGGATTTTGCCAGCGCACAGAAAGCGGCGGAAGTGCTGCACCGTAAAGGCGCGCGTCAGGTGATTATCACATTGGGGATGGCGGGTGCACTGCTGTCCAATGCGGAACAGCAGCCGCTGCGCATACCGCTGTTCCCGGCGCAACCGCTGGATACCACCGGCGCGGGCGATGCGTTTAACGGTGCGCTGGCAGCACGTTTAGCGTCTGGTGATGAACTGCCACAGGCGGCCTTATTTGCTTCGGCGTTTGCTTCGCTGTGTGTCGAGCGTTCTGGTGCGGCCAACTCTATGCCGTCTTACGCTGAAGCACTGGCGCGTATGCAGGCACATCCGGAGTGCGTGCCGGAGCCGTTGGAAGTGATGGCTTGATTTGAGCTAACAACGTCTCGGTGATGTTAGTTGAACCAATCGTGATAACGCAGTCTGGAGCCGCCTTGAGGCGGCACCAGACTGCTCATAAACTTGATTGCGCGTTGTTAAAAAGAGCAAAACTGTTTGATGCCACTGGCTATTCGCCACCGTTTATTGACTCGTGGCTTAATGAGATTTTGAAAGTTTAAGCTCTCAGCCAACCCGCAATTTGCGCATATTGCAGCAGCATAATCGCTTTACCATCGAGGATGCGGCCGTCTTTCACCATCGCCAGCGCTTGCGGGAAAGGCAACTCCAGCACGGTGATCTCTTCATCTTCCACGCCACCACCGGCGTTAGCGCGCATTGCATCGCTGTATTCTGCTGCGAAAAAATGGACGATTTCCGTCACGCCGCCCGGCGACATATAAGCTTCAAACAGCTTCTCGACCTTGCCGACCTCATAACCGGTCTCTTCGATTGCTTCTTTGCGGATGCAATCTTCCGGCGTGTCGTTATCCAGCAGACCCGCGCAGGTCTCAATCAATTCACCGCTGGCATTACCGTTAACGTAAGTCGCAATGCGGAACTGACGAATCAGCAGCACGGTGTTTTTATCGCGATTATAAAGCAGGATGGTGGCGCCGTTGCCGCGATCATAGACTTCGCGTTTGTGGCGGATGACTTCGCCGTTGCTACGGGTCAGTTCGTAGGTGAAGTTACGCAGGATAAAGTAATTATCTGACAGTAACTTATCTTTAATGATGTTGATCTTTAACGACATGGCCGCTCCACCGCTTAATGAGGGAGCCTGAGATAATAGGCGCTAGCGGCGGGGAAAACTATCTGAAATGCATTGGCGAACCGGATACAGGGTGCTGTGGAGACCCGGCATTCACAGACGGGTCTCCCTCCATGGCGACCCTGCAATTTAATGCGGAGTCGCTGACCGAATCCGCATCAATGGCAATTACCTGTGTGTCCGGTTTGGTCCTGACCACCGGGCTGACTGGAGCGTCAAAAACCGTTCTTCTGCTCGCTCATATCCGGCAGGTGGTGCGCAATCCCTTTGTGGCAATCAATACAGGTTTGCCCATCCTCCACCGCTTTGCTGTGCATTTTTGATGCCACCGTCTTCTGCGCGGTGAAATCCATATACTCGAAGTTGTGGCAGTTTCGGCACTCCTGCGAGTTATTGTTCTTCATTCTGCGCCACTCGTTCTGAGCCAGCTCGATACGTGTCTCTTCAAACTTTTGCGGCGTATCAATCAGGCCGAACACCTTCGCGTACACCTCTTTGCTGGCTTGCAATTTGCGCAGCATTTTCGGGCCCCATTCGTGCGGCACATGGCAATCCGGACAAGTAGCACGCACGCCGCTGCGGTTGTTGTAATGCACCGTCTGCATGTACTCCTGATACACGTTGTTGCGCATCTCATGGCAGCCAATGCAGAACTGCTCACGGTTGGTCATCTCCATTGCGGTATTAAAACCGCCCCAGAAAATAATCCCACCGGCAAAACCCAAAATCAGCAGCGTGCCGAGTGCTAAGCGGCTGGGGCGTCGCCACCAGCGCCAGATGCGTAATAATCTTTCTTTCATTAATAACCTCACTGCCCAAAGCCATTGGCCGGTTTAAAGGTGTTCTCCACCACCGGTTTGGCATCGGTCTGCGGGACGTGGCACTGCAAGCAAAAGTAGCGACGTGGCGATACCGTGCTGCTCACCAGGCCATCGCGATCGGTAAAGTGTGTTGGGCTCACGCGCGGTGCGCCGGTGGTCAGGTAACTTTGTGTGCCATGGCACTGCAGGCAGCGGTTGACGTTTTTCGTCACCTGATAGCCATCGACGCTGTGCGGGATCACCGGCGGCTGATTCACGTAGTTCAGCGGTTTGCGGCTCTGCTCTTTTGGCTGATGGATCGTGCCCTGCTGCGTGGCCGTGACTTCCGGGGATTGCGTGAGATCCACGCCATGACCCGCGTAAACCACGCCGCCCAGCGTCAGGGCGGCAACGGTGATAAGAGTAAATAAGGGTTTCATTGCATCCTGCCTTAAATTTTGACCAGCTTAACGGCGCATTTTTTGTAATCGGTCTGCTTCGATAGCGGATCGGTGGCATCCAGCGTGACGTTATTAGCCAGCACTCCAGCATCAAAGAACGGCATAAACACCAGCCCTTTTGGCGGTTGGTTACGTCCGCGCGTTTCGACAGTCGCCACGGTTTCCCCCCGACGTGACACCACGCGGACCTTCTCGCCACGGCGGAAACCACGATCTTTGGCATCCAGCGGGTGGATATACAGCAGCGCCTGCGGCACGGCGCGATGCAGTTCCGGCACGCGACGCGTCATGGTGCCGGTGTGCCAGTGTTCCAGCACGCGGCCAGTGCAGAACCACAGATCGTACTCGGCGTCTGGCGCTTCAGCAGGTGGCTCATACGGCAGGGCAAAAATGGTGGCTTTGCCATCTGGCTTGCCATAGAAACGTACGCCCTCGCCCGCTTTGACATAGCTGTCAAAGCCCTCGCGATAGCGCCAGCGTGTCTCTTTGCCATTCACCACCGGCCAGCGCAATCCGCGCGCTTCATGATAGGCATCGAATGGCGCCAGATCGTGACCGTGTCCGCGACCAAAGCTGGCGTACTCTTCAAACAGGCCTTTTTGGATGTAGAAGCCAAAATCGCGCGCCTCGTCGTTCAGTCGATCGTCGGCCACTTCAGTCAACGGGAATTGATTAACCTGGCCGTTGGCGTACAGCACGTCATACAAGGTTTTATCCCGCAGCGCCGGCTGTTGGGCGATCAATGCTTCCGGCCACACTTCGGTTACGCGGAAACGCTTAGCGAAATTCACCATCTGCCACAGATCCGATTTGGCTTCGCCCGGCGCTTTCACCTGTTGATGCCAGAACTGGGTACGACGCTCGGCGTTGCCGTAAGCGCCCTCTTTCTCCACCCACATCGCCGTCGGCAGGATTAAGTCCGCACACAAAGCACTGACGGTGGGATAAGGATCGGACACCACGATAAAGTTGCGTGCATCACGCCAGCCCGGCATGCGCTCCTGGGTCAGGTTCGGACCCGCCTGCATGTTGTTATTACACATCACCCAGTACGCATTCAGCTTGCCGTCTTTCAGCGCGCGATCCTGTGCGACCGCATGCAGGCCGATTTTGGCGGGAATGGTGCCCTGCGGTAGCTTCCACAGTTTTTCAGCCGTCGCACGGTGCTTATCGTTATTCACCACCATGTCTGCAGGCAGGCGATGCGAGAAGGTACCGACTTCACGTGCCGTGCCACAGGCAGAAGGCTGACCAGTGAGCGAGAAGGGACCGGTGCCAGGGCGCGAGATTTTGCCGGTCAGCAGATGGATGTTGTAGCACAGGTTATTGGCCCACACGCCGCGCGTGTGCTGATTGAAGCCCATGGTCCAGTAGGAGACCACGTTGATGTTCGGGTCGGCATAGAGTTCGGCCAGCGCAATCAGCTGATCCTGCTCTACGCCACTCATCTCACTGGCTTTCTCTACCGTGTATTCGGCAACAAATTTGGCGTACTCGTCGAAGCTGATCGGCGTGGATTCGCCGCTATCCGGGTTTTTCGCTGAGGCCTGACGCGGATCGCTCGGGCGTAATCCATAACCAATATCCGTGACGCCTTTACGCAGCGTGACGTGATTCTGCAGGAAGGCTTTATCGACTTTGTTGTTCTGAATGATGTAGTTGGCGATGAAGTTAAGAATCGCCAAATCGCTTTGCGGCGTAAACACCATGCCGTTATCAGCCAGTTCAAAACTGCGATGACGGTAGGTAGAGAGCACGGCGACTTTAACGTTGTCATCGCTCAGGCGACGGGCGGTCAGACGTGACCAGAGAATCGGATGCATCTCGGCCATGTTCGAGCCCCACAGCACAAAGGCATCGGCCACCTCGATGTCATCGTAGCAGCCCATCGGCTCATCCATGCCGAAAGTGCGCATAAAGCCCACCACGGCCGAGGCCATGCAGTGACGCGCATTAGGATCGAGGTTATTGGTGCGGAAACCGGCTTTCATCAATTTAGAGGCGGCATACCCTTCCCATACCGTCCATTGACCGGAACCGAACATGCCGATGGATTCAGGCCCGTTGGCTTTTAGCGCCGCTTTGAACTTCTCTTCCATGATGTCGAAGGCCTCATCCCAGCTCACCGGGGTAAACTCGCCTTCTTTGTCGTAGTGGCCATCGGTCATGCGCAGCAACGGCTGCGTCAGGCGGTCTTTTCCGTACATGATCTTGGGCAGGAAATAGCCTTTGATACAGTTCAGCCCACGGTTCACTTCCGCCTGCGGATCGCCCTGTGAGGCCACCACGCGTCCCTCCTGGGTGCCCACCAGCACGCCACAGCCGGTGCCACAAAAACGACACGGCGCCTTTTCCCAGCGGATCGGGGCGCCCAGTGCGGTCACGGCTTTGGTGACGCTGGGAATAGTAAGTCCTGCGGCCACTGCCGCCGCTGCGGCCGCATTGGCCTTCATAAATTCTCGACGACTGACTTTCATGATGCTTCCTTGTGACGATATTCCGTTTCGTCTTGCTGGTGATACACCAGAGAAACGGCCAATACATGCGGGATATTGCGGGTGGCTTCGATGTTATTCAGCAAGGCGCGACTGTCAGCGGCACCTAAGGTCACGGCCAGCGTGCCGCGTGCGCTGTCTTCGGCGGCGATTTCGCAATCAGAAAGCGACAGCAATGCCTGCTTTACCGCCGGGATGGCGTGGGATCGCGCCTGGATGACCAGACCGCATACGTGCCAACTGCTTTCAGGGAGAATGGAGTGCGTCATGCGCTCACCTCGTTTAGCCAGCTTGAGATGAGGCGTAAAATACCCTGAGGTTTTGCAGGGCTATATCACCCGAAAGGTGTATATCCCGATGTGGGATCAAGGGAAGGACAATTGAATTGAAAACGGGGGCCAAAAGGCCCCCGTTGATGAGAATGGCTGCGATTAACGCGAGCTATCTTCCGCCAGCTTAGCTGCCCCATCATCCTGATCGTCATGATGATGGTCGTGCTCTTTCATGGCTTCCGCATGCACGCGTTTGCGCACACCGAACCAGCCCAGCACCAGTACCACTGCAATCAGCGGGATGGACGCAATAGTGTAGGTACCGTTTGGATAATCAAACGCCATCAACACCAGCACGCTCACCAGGAACAGTAGCGTCAACCAAGAGGTGAACGGTGCCCACGGCAGCTTGAAACTGACGTCTTCCGCTTTACCTTCTTTAATCGCTTTGCGCAGACGCATCTGGCACACCACGATAAAGCCCCACGAAGAGATGATGCCCAGTGAGGCCACGTTCAGTACGATCTCAAACACCTGAGAAGGCACATAGTAGTTGAGTACCACACCGACCACGTACACCGCGATGGTAACGAGGATACCGGCGAACGGCACCTGCTGTTTGCTCATCTTCGACATGAACTGTGGTGCAGAACCGCCCATCGACATGGAACGCAGAATTCGACCGGTGGAGTACAAACCTGAGTTCAGGCTCGACAACGCCGCACTCAGCACCACGATGTTCATCACGCTCCCAATGTAAGGCACGCCCAGTTTGGAGAAGAAGGTCACAAACGGACTCTGCCCTGCCTGATAGGCGTTCCACGGCAGCAGCAGTACCAGCAGCACCACCGAACCGACGTAGAAGAGACCAATACGCCAGATCACGCTGTTGATGGCTTTTGGCAGCATGGTTTTCGGGTCTTTACACTCCCCGGCCGCGGTGCCCACCAGCTCAATCGAGGCAAAGGCAAATACTACCCCTTGCACCAGCACCAACGCGGGTAGCAAGCCGTGCGGGAAGAAGCCGCCGTTGTCCGTGATCAGATGGAAGCCGGTGGTATTGCCGTCCAGCGGTTTACCACTGCCGAGGAACACCACACCGACAATCAGGAACACCACGATCGCCAGCACTTTCACCAATGCGAACCAGAACTCCATTTCGGCGAACCACTTCACGCCGATCATGTTCATGGTACCGACAATCGCCAGTGCGCCGAGAGCAAACACCCACTGCGGCACATCACCAAACGCGCCCCAGTAGTGCATGTAGAGCGCAACCGCGGTGATATCCACGATACCGGTCATCGCCCAGTTAACGAAGTACATCCAACCTGCCACGTATGACGCTTTTTCCCCGAGGAATTCGCGTGCATAAGAAACAAAGCTGCCGCTTGATGGGCGGTGTAATACCAGTTCGCCCAACGCACGGAGGATAAAGAAGGAGAAGATACCGCACACCAGATAAACCAGTGCCAGAGCAGGACCAGCCATCTGCAAGCGCGCGCCTGCACCAAGGAACAGGCCGGTACCGATGGCACCGCCAATGGCGATCATTTGTACCTGACGGTTACCCATTGCTTTGTGGTAACCGCTATCGTGGGAATTGAGCCAGCGTCTTTTCGCAGCGCGTTGTTCGGCTGCGGTTTTTTTAGTTGAATTCATAGCTTTCCTGTTTGTCCTGACCATCAATCATCGCCTAACCAATCGTTTGCGTGCGGCGGTGCGAAATGGGGTAAAACCCGCTACCGATACGGCGGAACGATGTCGCGCGGTGAGCCGGGAATTTACGGCGATGAATCCTACCCGTTCTGCATGAACGAAGCAAAAAATACCGTTTGGTTGCACGAGTTGATTTGTAAGAATCGGTCGCGGTGCACAAAAAAACCGGCCAGTGAATGGCCGGTAAAGGGGTGGCTACAGGGAAGTATTGCGGGGGGTATTAACGATAAATCTCTGCGGTACCGCTCCACAGGCTGGAGTCGCCTGGGTTTTGTACGCCAATGACACGGTAATGGCTGGCGCCCCTATCTTCCGCTTTCTGCGAAAGCTGACGCGTTGCATCATCAATGGAACCGCGAACACCGCTGATAGAAACGGTACCGCTGCTTTGCAGGTTTTCCGCCTGCTCAGCACTTAAAGGTTGCGCGGCAAAGGCCGTGAAACTTGCGGTGGCAAGCAGTGCAGCAGTCAGAATGGCAATCGGTGTCTTCATCATTTGCTCCTGTTGTCTTCCGTTCAGAAAAGTGATTACGCAGCAAATTATCAGCGAAGTAATGAAAAGCAGGCACAGCAGGCCGTAAAGCCGTTCAATAATTCGCCAGCTAACGACATGCAATCCAGGGAAAGGTAAAGAGAAGTGGATTTCTCTGCTAAAAGTAACCTGATGTGACGATTTCCGGCTCGCTGTCCGCCAGACGCTGCCTTATAATCCCACGCTCTTATAAGGGTTTTATTGTGATAGTGAAACGTCCTGTTACCCGCACCATAGCCCGTGCCCTGAGCGCGATTGTGTTGTTATCGCTGCTCACCACCGGCCTGGCGCTGTTAACGCTCTCCAGCAGTTTGCGTGATGCCGAAGCGGTGAATGTCGCCGGTTCACTGCGCATGCAAATTTATCGCCTTGCCTGGGATACCACGCGCGATCCGCAGCAGTTGGCGCAGCACATCCAAATCTATCAGCACACCCTTAGCTCACCGGCTTTGCAGCATCTGGAACGCCCGTGGGTGCCGAAGGAAGTGGCCAGCCGCTATCGCTATCTGCGCGACAGCTGGCCGCAGTTACAGCAAACGCTGCAGCCCGAACGCGCGCAGATCTATCAGCAACGCGTTGCCAGTTACGTGAGTGAGATTGACCGCTTTGTGCTGGCACTCCAACATTACGCCGAACTGAAAATGCATCTGGTGGCGGCCAGCAGCCTGTTTGGTGTCCTGGCGATTGTGGCATTGGCGCTGTGGACCATCCGCTTTATCCGTCGCAATGTGGTGCGCCCGCTGGATTCGCTGGTCACCGCCAGCCAGTACGTTGAGCAGGCGAATTTCAGCTTTCCCCCGTTGTCAGTCTCTCAGCCCACCGAATTGGGCGTACTGGCACAAGCTTTTACTCACATGGCTGAACGTCTGCATTCGCACTATCGCCTGCTTGAGCTGGCGGTGCGCAATAAAACGGAAGATCTGACGCAAGCCAACCGCACGCTGAAATTACTTTATGAATGCTCGCAGGTCCTCACCAGCAGCCCACTTAATCCGGAGTTGTTCCAGGGATTGCTGCGGCTGGTTCAACGTCGTGAGGCATTGACCCTATTGAGAATCACCAGCGACGATATTGATTTCCAGGCCGGCGTGGCGGAAGAGGGTCTCGAATGGCATCGTTTGCCGCTGCAACAAGAAGATCAGTCACTCGGCGAACTGTGCTGGCAAACGCGGCGAGCGCCTCCTGCCGATGAACTGATGCAAAGCCTGGCCAACATGCTGGCGCGTTCGTTATGGATTTGGCAGACGCAAAAACAGTACCAGCAGATGCTATTAATAGAAGAACGATCCACCATCGCGCGTGAACTGCATGATTCGCTGGCGCAGTCGCTCTCTTTCCTGCGCATCCAGCTCACACTGCTGCGCCGCAATGTCGATCACACCCAGCCCCAGGCACAATCGATTATTGCCGAGTTTGATCGCGCACTGGCCGAGGCCTATCAGCAACTGCGCGAGTTACTGACGACCTTCCGTCTGACCATCGAACAGGCGGATTTAGTGCAGGCGATGCAGGCAATGATCGCTCCGTTGCAGGAACAGTCTCACGCCGCTATCGCCTTCGATTACCAATCGGGCCTGCAAACGCTGGATGCTCAACAGCAGGTGCATGTGCTGCAGATCGCACGTGAAGCCCTGCTGAACGCCATTCGTCACGCACAGGCGCAGCAAATCCATATTTTTTATCAGCGCGATGAAGACGCATTCCATTTGCTGACGATTGAAGATGACGGTTGCGGCATCCGCAGCCTGGAAGAACCCCCAGGCCATTACGGCCTGACGATAATGGCGGAGCGCGCTGCCCGGCTTTCCGGCAGCTTACTGATTACCCCGCAGACGCGTGGAACGCGCGTTACGCTGCGTTTCCCACCGCGACCGGCACACCGGCTGGCTTAACGCGATACACTTATGTTGAATGGACTTTGACTGGAGAATTTATGGCCCCCTCTTCCCTGACTATTATGATCGTTGACGATCATCCGCTGATGCGTCGTGGCATTCGCCAACTGCTGGCACTGGAACCGCGTCTGGAAGTGGTGGCCGAAGCCAACAACGGCACTGAAGCGCTGGCTGAAGCACGTCGCCTGTCGCCCGATGTGATATTGCTCGATCTGAACATGAAAGGCATGTCGGGTTTAGATACCCTGAAAGCCCTGCGCCATGAAGGGATCGCTTCGCGCATTTTGGTACTGACCGTTTCCGACGCGCGCAATGATATATACGCCATGGTCGATGCCGGCGCTGATGGCTATTTGCTGAAAGACAGCGAGCCGGAATTATTGCTGGCGCAGGTCATGCGCGGTGCATTGGGTGAGAATGTGTTTAGTGAAGTGGTGGCAGAATATCTGGCAACGCGCCAGCCGAGCGCCAATCCTTTCAAACAACTCACCGAGCGTGAACTGGATGTGTTGCAGGAAGTGGCGCGTGGGTTATCCAATAAAGAGATTGCCGCCACCTTGCATATTTCCGAAGAAACGGTAAAAGTGCACATCCGCAATCTGCTGCGTAAACTGGATGTCCGTTCGCGCGTCGCCGCCACCGTGCTGTGGCTAGAGAGCCGCAATGTGTAGCAGCGCACAGAAAACCAGCACCACATTTACACTTTCTCCATAATTTATCCACGATTCTCTAATTTGCGCCGCGTACAGTAAGCAGCAGCAGGAGTTTTCGGGATAGCACCTTGCACTCCGCCGACGTGAAGCCGACTGCGCTTCACGTTTTACATAATAAAAGTAAAAAATACGCAGCTGAGGAGTGTCGGTTCCATGTCGAATTTTTTTATCGACCGCCCCATTTTTGCCTGGGTTTTGGCTATTTTGCTTTGTCTTTGCGGCACACTAGCGATCATCTCCCTGCCCATTGAGCAGTATCCCGATCTCGCACCGCCTAACGTGCGTATTACTGCCAACTATCCCGGTGCCTCTGCGGAAACGCTGGAGAACACCGTAACCCAGGTTATCGAACAGAACATGACCGGCATCGATAACCTGATGTATATGTCCTCCAACAGCAGTAACACGGGTCAGGCGCAAATCACCCTCACCTTTACCGCTGGCACCAATCCTGATGAAGCCCGCCAGCAGGTACAAAACCAGCTGCAAACCGCACTGCGTAAATTACCCGCCGCCGTTCAATCTCAGGGCGTCACGGTGAATAAAACCGGTGACAGCAATATCCTGATGATTGCGTTTGTCTCTACCGACGGAAGTATGGACAAACAGGATATTTCAGATTATGTCGCCAGTAACATTCAGGATCCGCTGAGCCGCATCGATGGTGTGGGTCAAGTTGATGCCTATGGTTCACAATATGCGATGCGCATCTGGCTCGATCCCAACAAGCTGATTGCCTATGCACTCACTACCGATGACGTGGTGAAGGCGATTGAATCGCAGAACACACAGGTGGCCGTGGGTCAGGTTGGCGGCTTGCCGTCTGTGGATAAACAAGCGCTGAATGCCACCGTCAATGCACAGTCCATGTTGCAGACGCCAGAGCAATTCAAAGCCATTACCCTGAAAACCAACAGCGACGGTTCCGTGGTGACGCTGGGCGATGTGGCTGACGTGGCGATGGGGGCGGAAAAATACGACTTCCTCAGCCGCTACAATGGTCAGGCGGCGTCAGGTCTCGGCATTAAGCTGGCGTCTGGCGCCAACGAAATGAATACCGATAAGCTGGTGCGCGCGCGCGTGGAAGAGTTGTCGCACTACTTCCCGCACGGGCTGGAAGCCAAAATCGCCTACGAAACCACGCCGTTTGTAAAAGCCTCAATTACTGACGTGGTGAAAACACTGCTGGAAGCGATTCTACTGGTATTCCTGGTGATGTATCTGTTCCTGCAGAATTTCCGCGCCACGCTGATTCCGACCATTGCCGTGCCGGTGGTGCTGCTCGGCACCTTTACGGTGCTGTATGCCTGTGGGTTCAGTATCAACACGCTCACCATGTTCGCGATGGTGCTCGCCATCGGCCTGCTGGTAGATGACGCCATCGTGGTGGTGGAGAACGTTGAGCGCATCATGAGTGAGGAAGGACTTTCACCGCGCGCCGCCACACGAAAATCGATGGGACAGATCCAGGGTGCGCTGGTGGGCATTGCGCTGGTGCTATCGGCGGTATTCGTACCGATGGCCTTTTTCGGCGGCACCGTGGGCGCTATCTATCGTCAGTTCTCGATCACTATCGTGTCGGCGATGGTGTTGTCGGTGCTGGTGGCGATGATTCTGACGCCAGCCCTGTGCTCGACGCTGCTTAAACCACTGGAACAAGGCCATCATCATGGACGTCGCGGCTTCTTTGGCTGGTTTAACCGTACTTTCAACGCCAGCGCGGAACGCTATGAGCGCGGTGTCGCGCGTATTTTGATGAAGGGTGGGCGCTGGCTGGTGCTCTATCTCGGCATCATCGGCGTGATGGCGTTTCTTTTTATCCGCCTGCCTACCTCGTTCCTGCCGCTGGAAGACCGTGGCGTATTCCTGACGCAGGTGCAGTTGCCGCCGGGCGCGACGCTAGAGCAAACCTCCAATGTGGTGGCGAAGGTCGAAAACTATTACATGACCGCCGAAAAAGACAACGTGCTATCGGTGTTCTCAACCATCGGCGCCGGTCCTGGTGGTAACGGCCAAAACGTGGCGCGCCTGTTTGTGCGCCTGAAAAACTGGGAAGAGCGCCCTGGCAGCGATCGTACCTCGTTCGCTATCATCGAGCGTGCCACCAAAGCCTTCCATAAGATCAAAGAAGGCCGCGTGATCGCTAGCAGCCCACCGGCCATCACCGGCATGGGCAGTTCCTCCGGTTTCGATATGGAACTGCAGGATCACGGCGGCATCGGTCATACCCAGTTGATGGCGATGCGAGACAAATTGCTGGAGCTGGCCGACAGCAATCCGGCCCTGTCTCGTGTGCGTCACAACGGTCTGGATGACAGCCCGCAGCTGCAGATTGATGTCGATCAGCGTAAAGCCCAGGCGCTGGGCGTTTCACTCGATACCATCAATGACACGCTGACCACCGCATGGGGTTCGACTTACGTCAATGACTTCCTCGATCGCGGACGTGTAAAGAAGGTCTATGTGCAAGCCGCAGCGGAATTCCGCATGCTGCCGGGTGATATCAATAAGTGGTACGTGCGCAACAGCAGCGGCACCATGGTGCCCTTCTCTGCCTTCGCCACCAGCCGTTGGGAGACCGGTTCACCGCGTCTGGAACGCTACAATGGTTACTCTTCACTGGAGATTGTTGGCGAGGCAGCCAATGGCGTCAGTAGTGGCACCGCGATGGATGTGATGGAGAAACTGGTGGGGCAACTGCCGTTAGGCGTCGGCTTCCAGTGGACCGGAGCCTCTTATCAGGAACGTCTCTCCGGTTCACAGGCGCCTGCGCTGTATGCGATTTCGCTACTGGTGGTATTCCTGTGTCTGGCCGCGCTGTATGAGAGCTGGTCGATTCCATTCTCCGTAATGCTGGTGGTGCCGCTCGGCGTGGTGGGTGCACTGGTGGCAACCTGGATGCGCGGACTCGAGAACGACGTTTACTTCCAGGTTGGCTTACTTACCGTGATTGGTTTGTCGGCGAAGAACGCCATCCTGATCGTGGAATTTGCTAATGAGATCAACAGTAAAGGACGCGAGCTGATGGAAGCGACGCTGGAGGCTTCACGTCAGCGTCTGCGCCCGATTCTGATGACATCGCTGGCCTTTATCTTCGGCGTGCTGCCGATGGCGATCAGCAGCGGGGCGGGTTCCGGCAGCCAGCATGCGGTCGGAACGGGCGTCATGGGCGGCATGATCTCCGCGACGATATTAGCGATTTTCTTCGTACCGCTGTTCTTTGTGCTGGTGCGTCGTCGCTTCCCGTTAAAAGAGAAGTCACACGATTAAAGCCTAAAATAAAACGGGGCCGCGATATTCGCAGCCCCGTTGTTATTTGGATTGAATTACAGCAAGTTGGGAGTGCCCTGCTTTTCTCTTCGCGATTACTTACTACGTAACATCGCTTCAATAAATTCTTTCCAGTTCCCCAATTCGGTGTCAACCATCATACCCTCTCTTATTGTAGTGGTGATTCTACGCCGATTTTTTCTACAGGTGAATACGTTTCCACCACTCAACACTATCGGCAAAAGCGCAAAAAACCTTCAATTTGTCGAAAATGCGTACTGACGCACATTTCAGCAAGCCGTTAACACCACAGGGAAAAATCACCTGCGTTATCGGGTAGCACATTTTTACGATTAGGATAATTCTTAGGAGACTGATGATGCCACCAGGAACTATTCAGGACGTTAATGAAAACGTTTACTGGACCTAATTAATAGAATTGATAACGCTGAAATTATCATTAAAAAACAAATAAAACGCAGCGCCTTACGCCGCAGAGGTCACAGCCAGCAGAGCGCTATGGTAAACTCGCGCTTTATTTTTCACAGGATGGGAACAGGCGATGACAGCGCAGTGGGTGATGTACGGAATTAAAAATTGCGACACCATAAAAAAAGCACGCAACTATTTAGCAGAATCCGGCACCGACTATCGTTTTCACGATTATCGCGTGGATGGCATCGATGACGCGCTGCTGCAATCGTTTATCGATCAGCTTGGCTATGAAGTGCTGCTGAACACGCGCGGCACCACCTGGCGCAACCTGCCGGAAGCGGAGCGTTCAGCCGTCACCGATGCGGCCAGCGCGAAAGCAGTGATGCTCGCCCAGCCTGCCATTATCAAACGTCCGGTATTGTCTGCCCCTAACGGTGACTTGCTGGTCGGTTTCAAAGATTCCCTTTATCACGCGTTTATCCAGGAGAAGTCATAACATGTTCTGTCCGGTCATTGAGCTGGCTCAGCAGCTTATTCGTCGCCCGTCACTGAGTCCGGATGATGCCGGTTGTCAGGCGCTGTTGGTGGCGCGTCTGGAAGCAATTGGCTTTACGGTCGAACAGATGCACATCGGCGATACGCTGAACTTCTGGGCCACGCGTGGTCAGGGCGAAACCCTGGCGTTTGCCGGTCACACCGATGTGGTGCCGCCGGGTGATGCCAACCGCTGGATCAGTCCGCCGTTTGAGCCCTCAATTCGTGATGGCATGCTGTTTGGCCGTGGTGCTGCCGACATGAAAGGCTCGCTGGCGGCGATGGTGGTGGCCGCAGAACGATTTGTCGCCGCTAATCCGCAGCACAAAGGGCGTCTGGCTTTCCTGATCACTTCCGATGAAGAAGCCAGCGCCGTTAACGGCACGGTCAAAGTGGTAGAACGTTTGATGGCGCGCAACGAGCGCATGGATTACTGCCTGGTGGGCGAGCCTTCCAGTACCGAAATCGTTGGCGACGTGGTGAAAAATGGTCGTCGCGGTTCGATGACCGCCAATCTGACGATTCACGGCGTACAGGGACACGTGGCTTATCCGCATCTGGCCGATAACCCGGTGCACCGCGCGATGCCAGCCCTGAATGAGCTGGTGGCCACCGAATGGGATCAGGGCAACGAATTCTTCCCGCCAACCAGCATGCAGATTGCCAACGTGCAGGCCGGCACCGGCAGCAATAACGTGATCCCCGGTGAATTTTTCGTGCAGTTCAACTTCCGGTTCAGCACCGAACTCACCGATCAAATGATCAAAGAGCGTGTAGCCGCCCTGCTGGATCGCCATCAGTTGCGTTACACGCTGGATTGGAATGTTTCCGGTCAGCCGTTCCTGACCTCACGCGGCAAACTGGTTGATGCCGTGGTAAATGCTGTCGCGCACTATAATGAAATTAAGCCACAGTTACTGACCACAGGCGGCACCTCAGACGGACGCTTTATCGCGCGGATGGGTGCGCAGGTTGTGGAACTGGGCCCGGTGAATGCCACCATTCATAAAATCAATGAGTGCGTGAAAGCGTCAGATTTGCAGATGCTGAGTCGTATGTACCAGCGCATCATGGAACAGCTGATCGCTTAAGTAAGCACGCTAAAGGAGCAATGGGATGGAATTCTTTAAAGAGTACTGGTGGATCTTAGTGATCCTGCTGATGGTCGGTATTTTAATGAACGTTTATAAAGACTTAAAACGTATCGATCACAAAAAGTTTATGGATAATAAACCGGATTTACCACCGCATCGCGACTTTAACGATAAATGGGATGATGACGACGACTGGCCGAAGAAAAAATAATTGCGGTTAATCTCCTCCCTGTAAACGTAGCGGCGTGATGCGCCGCGCATCGGATAGCGAATGGGCTACAGCAATGCGCGATTAATCTCGCCGTTACGTTAAAACGACTCTGGTTCGCCATCACATCATCATCACCACATCATCATCACCCGGTTTAGCGCCGCTCAGCACCTCGTCGAAGTAGCGACGCGGGATGGTATAACGCAGGTGATTCAACGCCAGTTCCATGCTGCGATCGTCAATCGCGTGCGGCAAATCGTCCACCACATCGAGTGTCACATCACCGCCCAGCGCCGTTAAGCGCTGCATAGCGGCTTCAGCATGTTCCAGCGGAATCTGATCATCATAATCGCCGTGAATCAGATGGATGGTATTGCGAGAGCTGACGCGCTCCGGCAGCGTGCTGTAGCGGCCGCTGAACACAATCGCGCGTCCTGCCAGATCCGCATGGGCTTTGACGCCTTCCAGCACCATGGTGCCGCCCTGAGAGAAGCCTACCAGTGCGGTGGCCTCCGGCCGAACACCCGATGCCTGTTGCCAATGGCGCACCGATTCGACAAACATCGGCATCACCGCATTAACGCCCTGCTGTTCTGATCGGTCATGCGCGGGAATATCCGCAAACCATTGGCGGCCCTGCGGCACGCTGCCAGGGTAAGGTGCACCCACCACCACCACCTGCGCTTCCGGAAACGCTTTCGCGAACCAGTTGCCGATTTGCGCCATCGAATCAGGATTGTCATTCACGCCGTGATAGAGCAAAAACAGCTGCGCAGCGTGCATCGGTTGCTGAACAATTACATATCGTAGTGCCATAAGATCCTCCTCAAATCACTATACGCCGCTCTGGCGAGAGTGATATTGGGAAAATTTGAACGAGATGATGGATTTATTGCAACGATGCCAACTGCTGCCGCCACTGCTCCGCCTGGCGGGTATCGCACTGAATCAACGCCTCCGCCGTCTCCTGGCGTAAGCGTTGTATCAGGGCTTTACGACCACTGAGACCCGCTTGCTGTGTTGCGGCACTCAGCGGTTGTTTTTGCACAAGGATGGCTTCGAGTATCGGTTGTGGTGATGCGCGCACCAGGCGTTGCAACGCGGCATAGCTCGCCTCATACGGCCGCAGCGCCCAGGCAAATCCTGCCAACAGCGGCCAGTCATCCTTGCTCAGCGCCTGAGGGTGTTCGGTTGTCGTGAAGGGAAGATCAATAATGTCACGCAACCACACCGCGTCACGCGCAAATCGCTGTGCCGCTTGCTGCTGCAACTGTTGTCCGGCGGGCGTTAAGCCGCGTATCGCCATCGCCGCATAGCAGCCACTGCTGGCTTCACGCTGTGAGCCAATGCGTACCAGAGTAAATCCACAGCGCTGCCAGAACTGCCACAGCGATTCGGTATAGCCAAAACTCACCGAAAGGAAATCGCATCCTTCCGCCTGCTGATGTGCCATGGCCACCAACGCGCTGCCAATACCGCGCTGGCGTTGTGCGGCTAACACGGCAATGCGACTGATACGCTGCGATCGCAAGGTAGCGGCTTCTGCGAATCCCGCATGGGCTGCCAGTGACTGTGCGACCAGATTGCCGCGCGGACGGCGCAACCCCGCCCAGACGGCATCAGCCAGCGGCTTGTCTAACCCACCCTCTTCCACCAGCCACAGTGCGCCGACAATATTTTCTGGCGCTCCTGCCAGCCAGAAGCGCATGCCGGGGGCATCCAGCATGCGCCGCAGGTCAATTGGAGAAGTGCGATAGTGGGCGCTCGCCAGCAGACGGTAGCCCGCTTCCAGTGCCCCTTGCTCTGGTTTAGCCGGAAAAACCGAAATCTCACCGTTAAATTCGCTTTCTGCGGCATCCTCAAACAGCAGCGCCTGGCTTAGCCACTGTTCCAGCGGATCGTGCGCTGACCAACGCAAAGGTTCATCGAGCTGGAAATGTTGCACCTGAGGCAAGGTGGCGCAGAAACGCAGCATAAAACCGCGCCCGGTGCCTTCGTAACCCTGCACGGTGGTGATCATCAACACGCGGGGAAAACGCTGAATCAGTTGTTGTAACAACGGCGCTGGAATCGCAGCCGCTTCATCAACAATCAACCATTGCGCTGACCGCTCAGCGGTTGAAGCGAGAATGGCATCCGGCGCCATAAAATGAAAATGTTCACCGGCAAACGCCGCCAGCACGTCAGTGGAAACTTTGGCCGGTGCCGTTACCAGGCAGTGCTGATTCTGTTGTGCCAGCATCCCGGCCAGCGCGGATTTGCCTCGTCCGCGCGCGGCGGTGATCACCGCCACGCCAGAGGGCATTGTCAGCAACTGTTGCAGGATCCGCGCCTGCTGCTGCGGTGCCTGGCATTGCCAATCGGGTAAGTCCAGCAACGCAGGTGCACGCGCAGGCCGATGTTGGTGCAGCAATCCGGCTGCACGCGCAGGCTGCTGTTGATCCGGCAATGCAGGCGAGCGAATAAGTTGATACTGGTGCTCGTGCTGGTGCCGGTGCTGGTGCTGGTGCTGGTGCTGGTGCTGGTGCTGCAACATGACCTGCGGATCCTGCTCAATCAACCGCTGCAGATGGTGGATAAAATGAGGCGTGGCGATGGGTTCGGCGACATCGGCCCAACGCAGGCTGTCGCAGTCCGGTTGCGTGGCCCACTCTTGCCACGGCGGCGTCAGTAACAATAACCAGCTTCCCGCACGCAACGTGCCCGCCAACGCCGCTAACGCCTCCGCATGGAAACCGCTGCGGGCATCGAAAATCGCATGCTGGAATTCACGCCCCAGCAGCGTGCGCAGGGCGGCGGGCGCCACGCGTTGGGGGAAATCATCGCTGTCGCTCAGCGTGAGCCAGTCGCCGGGCAGCGCCGCACGCCACTCAACGGCCTGCTGCTGCGCCCAGTTAGCTTCACCGGCGATCACACACAAGCGACGAATGCCCGCTCGCTGCATCGCGGCGGTGATATCAACTAACGACATCAGTTGGCGGCGAAGGTGTTACAGTCGCCCGGATTTCCGCTGTCAAAACCGCGTTTGAACCAGGTATAGCGCTGTTGTGAAGTACCGTGCGTGAAGCTATCCGGCACCACGCGGCCCTGGCTTTTCTGCTGTAGTCGGTCATCACCAATCGCTTCTGCGGTATCCAGCGCTTTCTTAAGGTCGCCCACTTCCAGCATATTTTGCTGCTGCACATAATGGCCCCACACGCCGGCAAAGCAGTCTGCCTGCAACTCCATTTTCACCGACAGCTGATTGGCCTGTGCCTGAGTGGCACCCTGCTGCATCTGACGCACTTTAGGCTCGATGCCCAGCAGCTTCTGGATGTGGTGGCCGACTTCATGAGCAATCACATAGCCCTGCGCAAAGTCACCGCCCGCACCCAGCTTGGTTTTCATATCATCGTAAAACGACAGATCGATGTAGACAGTTTGATCCGCCGGGCAGTAAAACGGCCCCATCGCCGACTGGCCAGTGCCGCAGCTGGTTGAGGTGTAGTTGCGGTACATCACCAGCTTAGGTGGCACATACTGTTTGCCCATTTTCTGGAACAGCGTGCCCCAGGTCTCTTCGGTGGTGGCGAGAATCACCTTAGTGAATTTGGCATCCTCATTATCCTGCGCAGAGTTCACCGGGCGCTGCTGCTGTTGCGTCACCGGAGTTCCCCCCTCCAGCAACGCGGTGAGGTCGTAACCGTAGTAACCCGCCACGGCCACCACAATCAGCAGAATGATACCGCCCTTGCCGCGCGGAATGCGGATTTGCCGACCGCCGCCGCCCAATCCGGGTGAATCATTGCGACGATCTTCTACATTGTCGCTTTCACGACGACCTTGCCAGCGCATGGCTCGCTCCTGTTAAAAGGTTTTGCATGATTTTAGTTGGCGCCATCGCTAATCACCAGCGTTGCGGCGCTAGCGTCGCGAGATTGAGAGAAAGGAGGCGTATTAGATAACGTGCAGGCAGGGCAGAAACAGAAAAGGCCGCCAGCGATGACGACCTTTCATTTATCACGACACCCTGTTTACAGTGCGCTGGAATGCGCACCGAAAAGGTATCACTGAAGACTTAATCCAGTTTCACACCCAGGCGGTGCGCCACTTCTTCATAAGCTTCGATCAGGCCGCCGAGGCTCTGGCGGAAACGGTCTTTGTCCATTTTGTCCATGGTTTCTTTGTCCCACAGACGCGCGCCGTCTGGCGAGAACTCATCGCCCAACGTCACTTCACCGTTGAACAGACCGAACTCCAGTTTGAAGTCGACCAGGATCAGACCGGCGTCATCAAACAGTTTGCTCAGTACGTCGTTGGCTTTGAAAGTCAGTTCCTGCATGCGCGCCAGATTGGCTTTGCTGACCCAGCCAAAGGTCTCGCAGTAAGATTCGTTGACCATCGGGTCGTGTTTGGCGTCATCTTTCAGGAAGAGATCAAACAGCGGTGGATTGAGCAGCATGCCCTCTTCCACGCCCAGACGTTTTACCAGCGATCCTGCCGCACGGTTGCGCACTACGCACTCCACCGGCACCATCTCCAGTTTTTTCACCAGCGCTTCGTTATCCGACAGCAGCGCTTCCATCTGGGTCGGAATGCCCGCTTCCTGCAGTTTGGTCATAATGAAATGGTTGAACTTGTTGTTCACCATTCCTTTGCGATCAAATTGCTCGATTCGTGCACCGTCTCCTGCTGACGTATCGTTGCGGAATTCAAGTACCAGCAGATCCGGATTATCGGTGCTGTATACGGTTTTCGCTTTACCGCGATACAACTCAGCTCGCTTTTGCATCTCATTAACTCCAAACATGAAAGAACCCGTGTTCAGCGGTGTTTCACCGCGCGATGACTGCCTGACGCAATCGTTTACTTCGCCGGGCGCTATTATGCCAAATCCAAAACAAAAAGGCCGGAGAATCTCCGGCCCTTTGGCAATTTATTTGTTCAGTGCACCCTGGAACACCGCCACCAGCGCATCGTTCTGCGCCTGAGTGAGCACATGGCCCTTAGGATCAATGAACTGCAGACTGCTGCGGTTATCCAAATCACCCACCTGCAATTTGTAATCGCCGTTTGGCAGTTCAGGATCCTTCGCACCAATCGCGTCAAACGCGCTGCTACCCGGCTGCTTGTAGGTCACTTTCAGACTACCCTGCGAGCGGTTGTCATCGGTCACTTCCATGCCCACACGCTTCAGCGCCGCTGGCAGACGCTGCCAGGTGACGTTAAACGGTGAACGCAGCACCAGCAGTGGCAGACCGGTATCATCTGCACCGCTCTGGACGTCAATCTGTCCAGTCGCACGGCCTGCAGCGGCATCGGCGCTGGCGGTATCAATCTTATCCAGACCGGTACTGATGTCGTTCAACATCTGGCCGGTATAGCGTTGGATCTGCGCAGGTGTAGTCACCGTCTCACCTTTCTGCTGCAATTCCAGCAGACGAACCGTCAGCACCTGCTGATAGCTCTGGTTCTGTACGCTGATCTGGTAGCGACCGCGATACTGGTTATCTTCATCCGCACGGTTCCACTGCACCCAATCGGTGGTCAGCTGCTGCCCAGCATCATCACGCTGTGCAATCGGGAACTTGTAGGACTGGATCACATTCACCACCTGTGACCAGATAGAGCCACGGCTGCTCTCAACCGCCAGCACACCGGTATTACCAGTGAACTGTGCACGCGTACCGTTCAGCAGCGCCAGAGGTTGAGCCGGAGGACGAATATCCAGTTCTTTACCTACTGCACCCTTCGCAACAGTGTGCGGCACATCGTAATCGCCATTCTGCAGAGGCAGAATCATCCCCGCCGGGGCTTTTAAATCATGCAGTTCAGGCGCCTGCAGGTAAGATTCATCACCGCTGACCTGGCGCTTATAACGCTGATCGCTGGAACAAGCTGTTAGCAGCATCAGGGTGGACAAGCCCACCACGGTTGCCAGCGTCGAGCGCTTAACTGAATAACTCATTGATTCTCCCTAATTTATCGCAGACCCGCTTTAATCAGCGCCTGAGCCGTTTTCGCCTGACCGGCTTCGGTCAGTGGCGTCATCGGCAAGCGCAGCGTGTCATCCGCGATTAATCCTAGCTGTTTCGCTGCCCATTTAACCGGGATTGGATTGGGTTCACAGAAAAGCGTCTGGTGCAGGTGCATCAGACGCTGATTCAGGCGACGCGCTTCGGCAAAATTACCCTGTTGCGCCAGCGCACAGAGTTCTACCATTTCACGCGCTGCAATGTTGGCTGTAACCGAGATTACGCCTTTGCCGCCCAGTTGCATGGAGTCCAGAGCTGTCGCGTCATCGCCGCTGACAATAATGAACTCATCATTAACCAGCTCTTGGATCTGAGAAATACGCGATAAGTTCCCGGTGGCCTCTTTGATTCCGATAATATTTTTAATTTCGGCCAGGCGAGCCACGGTTTCTGGCAGCATGTCGCAGCCAGTACGTGATGGAACGTTATACAGCATCTGCGGCAGATCGGTGCTTTCGGCAATCGCTTTGAAGTGCTGGAACAGACCTTCCTGGGTTGGACGGTTGTAGTAAGGCGTCACAGTCAGACAACCCACCACACCGGTGCCGGTAAAGCGCTTCGTGAGAGAGATACCTTCAGCAGTGGCATTGGCGCCGGTTCCGGCAATCACCGGGATACGGCCATCCGCCAGCTCCAGGGTCTGCATCACCACATCGCCATGTTCTTCATGGCTGAGGGTAGCGGATTCGCCGGTGGTGCCAACAGAAACAATCGCCGCGGTGCCGCTGGCAACATGATAATCAATCAGTTTTTTCAAACTCTCGCGGCAGACATTACCTTTTTCATTCATTGGCGTAATGAGCGCAACAATACTTCCGGTGAACATGGGCTATCCCCTCGACAAACAAGTGCCTCATGTTACGTTTTACCTCGAAAGAAAAGCAAGCGAGCCAAGCCATTCCTACCCTTGTCAGCAGTTTTTTTTATGTTTACCTTATGGTTATTAGCGAACGTACAGGAAATACCATTTTGTCGCAGTCACAGCCGCACCATCTGGTGATCACCGCATTGGGCGTTGATCGTCCGGGTATCGTCAATACCATCACTCGCCACGTCAGTAGCTGCGGCTGCAATATTGAAGACAGTCGTCTGGCGATGTTGGGTGATGAGTTCACCTTCATCATGCTGCTTTCGGGGAGCTGGAACGCGATAACCCTGATTGAATCCACGCTGCCGATGAAAGGGGCTGAGCTGGAACTGTTGATTGTGATGAAGCGCACCAATGCGCGCGTCACCCCGCCGATGCCCGCCACGGTATGGGTGCAGGTGGAAGTGCCGGATTCTCCTCATCTCATTGAGCGCTTTACCGATTTGTTCGACAAACACCAGATGAACATTGCCGAATTGGTGTCGCGTATTACCCCGGCACAGGAAGGTGTCCCACCGACACTGTATATTCAGATGACGGCACACAGCCCGGATAATCAGGCCAGCGCACCGTTTGAACAGGCCTTCAACAATCTGTGTGAAGAACTGCATGCACAAGGCTCAATTCGTCTTTATAGTGTCACCGACGATGCCAACAACACCCTGTAAACTAACGCCGGGTTATTTCTCCACACACTCTGCCATGCGGCATACCGTGTAGTGAAATAACCCAGAGGGTGGCACCCGCTGGGGCTTTTTGCCGCGAGGGTGTATTACCCACAGCATGAAGAAAAAATGGAGAGTTGTGATGAATCCACTGAAAGCCGGTGATACCGCACCGAAATTTAGCTTGCCCGATCAGGACGGCGAACAAGTAAATTTGGCCGACTTCCAGGGACAGCGCGTTCTGGTCTATTTCTACCCGAAGGCCATGACGCCGGGTTGCACCGTTCAGGCCTGTGGTCTGCGCGACAACATGGATGCGTTGAAAACCGTGGGCGTGGAAGTGCTGGGCATCAGCACCGATAAGCCTGAAAAACTGTCACGCTTCGCCGAAAAAGAGGTGCTGAACTTCACCCTTTTATCTGATGAAGATCACCAGGTCTGCCAGGAATTCGGTGTCTGGGGTGAGAAAACCTTTATGGGTAAAACCTATGACGGTATCCACCGCATCAGTTTCCTGATCGACGGCAACGGCAAAGTTGAGAAAGTCTTCGACGACTTCAAAACGTCGAACCACCACGACATCGTGCTGGATTATCTGAAGTCGGCATAAAACAAAACGGGTGCACAATGTGCACCCGTTCTCTTTACCCCTGCTGATGCTCCAGCGCCGTTTCCGGCCAGGCACGCACCACCGCCTTGATTAACGTCGCCAGCGGAATGGCAAAAAACACGCCCCAAAACCCCCACATCCCGCCAAAAATCACCACCGAAAGAATGATCACCAGCGGATGCAAGTTGACGGCCTCTGAGAACAGAATCGGCACCAGCACATTACCATCCAGCGCCTGTACCACCAGATAAACGATAAACATCGTCCAGAAATCAGTGCCTAAGCCCCACTGGAACAGACCGACGCCAATCACCGGAATCGTGACCACCATGGCGCCGATGTAGGGAATCAACACGGAAATCCCTACCAGCACCGCCAGCAGCAGCGCGTAGTTGAGCCCTAAGACCAGGAAGGCAATCCAGGTGACAAAACCTACCGCGACCATTTCCAGCACTTTGCCGCGAATGTAGTTGGTGATTTGCTGATTCATCTCCTGCCAGACCACGCCCGCCAGACCGCGATTGCGCGGTAATACACGGCGCACGGCATTGAGCATCTGCTCTTTATCTTTCAGCAGGAAAAACACCATCAGCGGCACCAGCACCAGATAGATCATCAGCGTCATCAGCCCCACCAGCGAGGCCAGTGAGTACTTCACTAATGATTCCCCCAGCCCGGTCAGGCGACTACGCAGATTCTCAACGATGATGTCGATGATGCCCGCATCCACCAGCGCCGGAAAACGCTTTGGCAATCCGGCGGCATACACATAGAGCTTGTTCAGCATATTCGGTAGATCACGCAGCAAGTTGATGCCTTGCTGCCAGGCTACTGGCGCGACAATCAACACCATCACCAGCAAAATACCGGCAAAAACAATCAGTACCATGCTGGTGGCACAGGTGCGGCTGCATCCCAGGCGCTGTAATCGAACGGTTGGCCACTCCAGCAGATAAGCCAGCACCAGCGCGACCAGCAACGGTGCCAATAAACCACTGAAAAAAAACAGGATACAGAACGCCATCAGCAGGATCACCAGCAGGCCAATCGCCTGCGGATCGCTAAAGCGACGTTTGTACCATTGGAAAAGCAGTGCCAGCATTTCACTTCCTTGACGCCAAAAACGGGATGATGATTGTACAGAAATTTACGGCGAAAACCTGATGTGCATAAACCTGCATCTTAAGAAACCCGATGAGGATCTGCGCTTAGATGCAGGCGGCACAGCCTGCGCAGCTAGCGTCCAATCGAGCCTGATAAATCACTCGATATTGTGCGTTAATGCACACCGGATAAATTGCAGAATCTTGTGCGTTTGCGCACACCGGATAAATCCTGCACGCTGGTGATAGGGCCGCCATTTAGGTCGACCCTTGCGGCACTAGCGGGTAATACTGCTCACCAGCGCGTCCTGGCCGGCAATCATCACACAGTTACGTCCGGCATTTTTCGCCTGATAGAGTGCGGCATCCGCCTGTTTCAGGCTCACATCTTGCGGCTCGTTATCGGCCTCCCAATGTGCGATGCCCACTGAGAGCGTGATATGCCCAACATGGTTAATCCAGCTCTCGGCAATGCTGGTGCGCACGCGCTCGGCAATCACCCACGCTTCTTCCGTCGAGGTGGCTGGCAGCAGCATCAGAAACTCCTCGCCGCCGTTACGGCACACCACATCGGTCTGGCGCGCACTGTTACGCAGGGTCCGCGCCACCTGTTTGATCACTTCGTCACCGACATCATGGCCGAAGTTGTCATTCACCCGCTTAAAGTGGTCGATATCCAGCGCCAGCACCGCAAAGGGCTGACGCATGGTTTCGAAATAATTCAGCACCGCACTCAGGCCACGGCGGTTAAGCAAACTGGTCATCGGATCGGTTTGTACTTCCGATTTAAGCCGACCGATTTTGTCCTGTACCAGTCCGATCCCGGTGAGCAAGGCGCGCTTCACCTGAGCCGCTTCGAAGTACCAGGCACGAATGCCGCCAATTTCACCCGATACGCCCTGGGTATCCATCTGACTGGCTTTACGCGCCAGTTGCCACAGCGGCAAGGCAATCAGACGGGCGAAGATCACCGCCATCAGTAGGGTCAGGAGCGCAAACGGCACAGAGTTTTTCAACACTTTCAGCAGCAAACCAGAAAGCGGTTGCAGGGTGACGTCCGTTGGCTTAAGTGCCACCACCATCCAGCCGGTGGTTGGCACGATGGCGTAACCCGCCAATTTCGCCGTGTCCTCTTCTTTGACCTGCACCTCGCCATTGGTGCTCTCATTGCGTTGACGCTCGCTGACGATTTCCGGTGCAGTTTTGCCTATCAGCTGACTGTTCTGGTGATAAAGCACCTGATTGTTGCGATCCAGTACATAGACGCGCGTGCCATCCCGGTAGAATTGCTCACCGAGTAAGGCATTAAGAATACTTTTCTTCTTCAGATAGATGGTGCCGCCCACATAGCCGAGGTAGCGCCCTTCGTTGCTCCAGATCGGCCAGGAGACGAACACAATCAGATTGTTGGCCGCTGAAATTGTCGGCTTACTCACCATCGGTTGACGCTGTGCCAGCGCCTCCCGTGAAGCCTGGCTGGTGAGCTGCATACCTTTAAGCATCAGTGACTCAGGCGAAATCGCTTTGACTATCCCATTGGTGTCGACCACGGCAACGGAGTTAAAGCTATTGGTTTGCTCACGCAGACGGTTCACTTCCTGCTGCGCCAGCTCTGGATTATCAAAATCCTTGCCTAATTGGGTCGCGCTGTAATGCAACTGCGACTGCGCCAGCTGGAAAAAGACTTCTGTCGTCGCGGCGAGTTTAGTGGCATAGGCGCGGTTGGCTTCAAGGGTGCTTTCGATCAGCACCATACGCTGCACGCGCCAGGTGGCGTACAAGGTATTGGCGAGCGTAATGACGATGCTGGTGATTGCCAGCAACGCAATCAGCGTACGCAGGTCAGTTTTTGGCCGGATGCGCATCAGCATGATGCAACCGCCCTGGTGTGAAAATTCATTATTCGCGTGCCTGACAATATAGTTATAGTTGGACGAGCTACCCCTGGTGAGGGAACCGCCAATTGTACACCTGCAAACCAAATTGAGCACGAACCATCCTGTCAGACACGCGTAATTATTCAGCAAACGTTGGCGCTAATCGATCAGACCATTCGCATCATAGAACGGCCACGGTCCTGGATAATCGCCGATAGCGCACTGGTGCGTCGTCATACCTTGCTGAGGATGCCAGCGATGTAGCAGGAAACCCGGCGGCTCCAGCACGAAATTCGCCGGACCCTTTTCAGACAAATCAAAGGCCACCTGATGCGACACGCCTGGCGCGACGCAGGCTAACGTACCGGCAAAGCGCGCCTGCACCGAACGATGCAGATGGCCGCTCAGCACACGTTCAACCTGCGGATGCTGGCGGATAATCGCCGCCAGCGCGTCGGGATTGCGCAGCGGCTGCTTGTCCATATGACCAATGCCGGAGATCAAGGGTGGATGGTGCAGCATCACCAGCGTGGGTAATTGTGGTTCGCGCTCCAACTGCTCTTTCAGCCAGGCCAGCTGAGCTTCATCCACGTAACCCCACGGCTGTTGCGGCACGCTGGAATCCAGTGCCAGCAGCTGCACTCCTTTCACCTGCGCCTGCCAGTTCAGGGTTTCGCCACGTTGCAGATAGTGGTGATCCGGGAACGCCGCGCGTAACTGCTGGCGATCGTCGTGGTTGCCCGCCATCAGCATGTACGGCAGTTGCAGACGACGCAGCGCCGTCCGCAGCGTTTGATACTCTTCTGCGGTGCCAAAATCCACCAGATCGCCGGTGATCACCACAATATCCGGGCGCGGCGTCAAACGATTCAGGGTGTCAATGACTCGCAACAGCGCCGCCTGGGTGTCGACTTTTTTGTAAGACAGGCGACCGTTCGCCTTGATGTGTAAATCGCTAATTTGCGCGATCAGCGTCAATGCTTCAGACACGAATTTCTTCCTCAGGATGCAGAAAATTGCAGGGCGGCGTCTTGCGCCAGCGTCCAGCTCACCGGTTGCCCGGCATGCCAGGCTTCACGCGCATGGCGATCGACCTGAATCGGCATTGCAAGGCCGATGTCGATCATCAGCCGCTGCGACGCGCCTAAAAAGGTGCTGGCAAGGATAAAGCCCTGGCGTGCGTAGCGATTATCATCGGCGAGTAGCACATCTTCCGGACGACAGAAGCGCTGAGGATTGCCGCGCTTATCCACATCGACGCAGTTAATCGCCCCGACAAAATCCGCGACAAACTTCGAAGCAGGATGCTGATAGATATTTTGTGGCGTATCGATCTGCACCAGACGCCCCTGCTCCATCACCGCGATGCGATCGCCGAGCGCCATGGCTTCTTGCTGATCGTGCGTGACGTATACGGCGGTGATCGCCAGCTTCTTCAACAAGGTGCCGATTTCCAGGCGCAGGCGATCGCGCAAACGTGCATCCAGCGCAGCCAGCGGCTCATCAAACAGCAGTACTTTGGGTCTGGCTGCCAGCGCACGCGCCAGCGCCACACGCTGTTTCTGTCCGCCGGAAAGCTTATCAATGCTGCGCTGCGACAAGGCGCTGAGATCCACCAGCTCCAGCATCTCCTGCACGCGCGCTTCACGCTCTGCACGCGCCACGCCCTGCACTTTCAAGCCGTAAGCCACGTTCTCGGCAACGTTAAGATTGGGAAACAGCGCATAGTTCTGGAACACCATGCCAACGTTGCGTTTCTCAATCGGCAACGCGGTGACGTTACGATCGTCGAACCACACCTCGCCGCCCGCATCGCAGCGCTCAAGCCCGCTGATGATGCGCAAGGTGGTGGTTTTTCCGCAGCCAGAAGGCCCGAGCAACACCAGGGTTTCCCCGGGATTCACGGTCAGATCGAGTGGATGCAGTGCCAGTTGGTGATTGAAGTGACGTGAACAACCGCGCAGCGTCACGGTAACGGCCGCAGGATTCATGCCGCCTCCTTGTTTTGGCGCGATACCGCGCGGTTAAGCCAGTGATTCACCGCATTCAGCATCAGCAGCAGCGGCAAGATCATCAGAATGAAAATCAACGTATACGCGGAACCCACTTCCAGTCGCATCGAGGCGTAACTGTCCGCGAGGCCAACCGGCAGGGTTTTGGTCAGCGGCGTATGCAGCATCCAGGTGATGTTGAACTCCCCTACCGACAGGGTGATCACCATAAAGGCACCGGCCAGAATGCCGTTGCGGCAGTTGGGCACCACCACGGTAAAGAAGCGCTGCCACAGGCTGGCACCGAGGCTGGCGGAAGCTTCTTCCAGACGCGGCATATCGATCGCCTGCATCACCGCCAGCACCGGTCGCATCATAAACGGCAGCGTGAACAGCACGTGACCAATCAGAATAAACACCCAACTGTCACGCAGGCCGGAAAACTGGCCGTAAAGCAGAATGATGCCGAGCGCGGTGGCTAAGCCGGGCAGCGCCACGGGCAACATCAGGCACTCTTCAATACGTGCTGCCCAGCGGCCGGGCGCTTTCAATAAACCCCACGCGGCTGGCACGCCAATCACCAGAGTGACCAGCAAGCAGAACAGCGCTATCAGCAACGACAGCCAAAAGGTGTCGGCATACATTTCCCACACTTGCTCAACCCATTTCAGGGTCAAACCGCTGCGCAGGCCGATAAAGTAGTTATTGGTGACACCTGCCAGCATCGACAGCACCACCGGCACGATCATAAACAGCGCGGTGAGCGTGGTGACCAGCAGCTGCAGGCTAAACAATCCGCGACGATTCATGCTGCCCCCTTGTGTGCCAGACGGCGCGCCAGCATGAGCGCCAGCCAGGCGACCGCGCCCATGACCACTGACAGCGCCGCCGCCGTAGCGAAGTTAGCGTAGTTAGTAAATTCGCCATAAATGGTCAGCGGTAACACCGCCAAATCGGTGCCAAGGGTGAAAGCGGTGCCAAACGCGCCCATGCTGGTGGCGAAACAGAGTGCGCCGGTCGAGAGCAACGCCGGCTGCAAACCCGGCACAATCACATCCCAGGTAATGCGCCACTGGCTGGCACCGAGTGAACGTGCCGCCTCTTCCAGCGAACGGTCAAGTTTTTCACTGGCCGCAACAAGCGTGACGATGGCGCGCGGCAGCGAGAAATAGAGATAGCCAATAAACAGGCCGGTCAGAGAGTAAGCCAGCGTCCAGCGCTCGTGCACCAGGCTCATGCTAATTTGCGCCAGCAAGCCCTGACGGCCAGCCAGCATCACCACCAGAAAACCGACCACGACGCCGGGAAAGGCCAGCGGGAAGGTCAATAAGGCGAGCAAAGTGCCACGTCCCGCAAAGCGTTGACGCGCCAGAAAACAGCCGACAACAGCGGCAATCACCAGCGTCACGAGCGTGACAGCCAATGACAACAACACGGTATTTAACAGACTGAACAGGTAATTGGGCTGACTGATCACCGTCCAGTAGCCACTGTGCTGTGTGGTGCGATCGTTCTGCATACCGATTTGCAGCAGACGGGCAAACGGCAGCAGCCAGAAGGCACAGAAAAATAGCAGTGCGGGCAGCGTCAGCCACAGCCAGCGGCTGCCCGGCAAAGTGCGAGCCTGGCGGCGTGAAGCCGCCAGGGTGTCGGAAATCGACATGATCAGTGGATCTCGCTCAGGTACTTAGCAGAGAAGGCTTTCTGCGCATCGGCCATCTGCTGATAGTCGACAGTTTGGGCGCGGGCGTAGTCGCTATCCGGCAGGAAGAATTTTTTCGCTTCGGGTGACATCGCTGAAGTACGCACCGGGCGCAGGAAGGCATTGGCCCAGATCGCCTGACCTTTGTCCGACAGCACATAATCGATCACTTTCTTGCCGTTGGCTTCGTGTGGCGCGTTCTTCACCAGGCTGATGACATAAGGAACCGTCACCGTGCCCTCTTTCGGGATCACAAACGCGACGTTGGCGTGATCTTTATATTTGGCGCGATAAGCGTTGAAGTCGTAGTCGAGCAGAATCGGGATTTCGCCTGAGATGAGACGCGCGTAGGCCGTCTGCTTTGGCACGATCGGTTGGTTAGCCTGCAGTTTCCTGAACCAGTTCAGCGCTGGCGTGAAGTCCTGCATGTTGCCGCCTTTCGCCTGGTTGACCGCTACCGCCGCCACATAGCCGACAAAGGCACTGGCCGGGTCGAGGTAGCCAATCATCCCTTTGTACTCTGGTTTCAGCAGGTCATCCCAGGATTGTGGCACTGGCGCGCCGCCGAGCGCATCCACGTTGACCATAAAGCCCATGGTGCCCGAGTGCAGCGCGACCCATTTACCGTTCGGATCTTTCATTCCGGCTGGGATGTCATCCCAGTGTGCGGGCTTATAGCCGGTGATGACGCCCGCGCTGTCGGCCTGGATGCCGAAACTGACGCCGTAATACACCACATCTGCCACCGGATTACCCTTCTCCGCCACCATTTGCGCCAGCGCCTGGCCGGAGTTTTTGTTGTCTTGTGGCACGGTGATGCCGGTATCTTTGGCAATGGCTTTGAGCTGTGTGCCCCAGTCAGCCCACTCAGGCGGACAGTTGTAGCAGATCGCGGTTTCGGCGGCCTGCGACATCATACTGAACAGCGAACCGGCGGTCAGCGCGATCGCTCCTGCAAAAATTTTCATTTTTCGTTGGAATTTCATGGTGGTTCCCTGGTGTTGGTATCAAAAAGCGGTGGCTGGTGCGGCGATACTCTCACCGCTCCGCAACCGATGGGCCAGCACGCGGGTGCCGCGACTGGCTTGTTGTAACAACATATCGATGGCACAGGCACCGAGCATGTCGGCTGGCTGAGTGACGCTCGCCAGTGACGGCGCAATCTGCTCGCCAATATCGATGCCGTCGAAGCCCATCACCGAAAGTTGCTGCGGGATGCGTACACCGGCACGCGCCGCCGCACCAATCAGGCTGATGGCGAGCAAATCATTAGTACATATCACCGCCGTCAGCGGTGCTGCGCCCTGCAACTGCGGTTGCAGCAGCGCGAAATCAGAATGGGTATGGCTGGTCATCTCAATCACCGGTAGTGCAGACAGCCCGGCGCTGTGCATAGCGTCGCAATAGCCCTGATAACGCAGGCGCGCACGATCCGATTGCAGCATCGGCCCGGCGACCATACCGATATGGCGATGGCCGAGAGACAGCAAATGTTCTGTGGCTTCACGCATCGCCTGGCGGTTATCGACGCAAATGGCGGGCCAGTGACTTTGCTGAGGGACGTTGTGCGCCAACACAAACGGCATACTGGCTTCATGCAACGTAGTCAGGACCGCACTGTTATCCGCATCGGCCACGGTCAGCACCAATCCCGCCACGCGCTGGCGCAGCATATGTTCGACAATCGCCGCTTCACGCTCTGGCTGGTAATCACTGGTCGCTACCAGCAAACCGTATCCTGCCGCGCGCGCCTGACGCTCCATCGCCTGTAACTGGCGTGAGAAAATCGGGTTAAGCAGCGAAGGCAGCAGCACACCCAGCGTGGTGGAGCTTTGCGTACGCAGTTGACGTGCAATGTGATTGGGGCGAAATCCGAGTTGCTCTGATGCCGCCAACACCTTTTCCAGCGTGTCAGGCCGCAACAGATGGGGATCAGAAAATGCGCGTGCGGCGGTAGCGCGAGATACGCCAGCCAGCTTTGCCACACTGATTAAATCGGACATGTTCGCCTCGTGAATGAGCAATGAGATCGATCTCATTGGCGCTTAAAGTAGCGGCGAACTGTGACAGCAACATCGCGGAGAGATGACGAAAAAATGACAGCAGCGCGAACTGCTGTCAGGCAGGAATTACAACATCAGGAAGGCGTAACCTTCGTTTTGCAACGTGGCAACCGTGGTACCGCTGGAGAGGGTGTGCGTCACGCGGGTGTCGATCCAGTCCCGCTGTAGCTGATGGAAGGCCACCGACTGATCGCAGATGGTCACCTTCACACCCGCCTGCTTTAACTCATCGATCAATTTCAGGTTCGGGTTATCTGTGCCGTAAGCTTTGCGGAATTGATCGTTATTCAGCGCGGCAGGCACGGCATCGCTGTTGATTGACACCACAAAATTCAGCTGATTGAGCGGCACCCCGGCAGCGTAATAAAGGTTGGTGACACGCGCCACGCGTTCCAGTCCGAGGTTAGGTTGACGCACATCCCCTTCCGTGCGGTTGATCTGAAAAACGATCTTATTGCTCAGGCCTGGCGTATTCGCGGGGTTGTAATCCGGCGTATTCACAAAATGGATTTTGCCGTAGCCCGCGATGGCTGGCGTGCTCCAGAAGTCCGCTGGCTCGCTTTTGTTGTCAGCAAACTTGCTGCTGACCTTATCCACCAGCTCTGGAAGCTGTAACACATTACCGCCCACGAAACCCGCCAGTGCGGCGATGACAATATAGGACGCTGGACGCATTTCACTTCTCCTCGATAGAAGACCCTAAGCCCAATTACATTTGCAGGAAGGCATAACCCTGATTTTCCAGCGTCGACACTGTGGTCGGACTGGACAACGCATGAATAACCGATTGATCAATCCAGTCTTTCGGGAAGTGATGGAACGCCACTGACTGATCGCACACCGACACTTTGACACCTAATTTGTTGAGCTCGCCGATCAGCGCCAGGTTGGGGTTGTCAGCTTTGTAGAATTGCTGGAAATGCGCGTTATCCAGCATGGCAGGCGTGGCATCTCCGGTCACAGAGACCACAAAGTGCAACTGATCGGCCGGCACGCCTGAAGCGATGTAGAGGTTGACTACGCGGGCGACGCGCTCCAGCCCAAGATTAGGCCGCCTCATGTCCCCTTCGCTTTTGGTGATTTGAAACACCACTTTGTTGCTCAGCCCGACGACCGGTTTAAAGGCGGCATCAGATTCGTAATGGATTTTGCCGTAACCATCGACAGCAGGCGTGCTCCAGAACCCGTCCGGATCGGTTGGCTCGGCAGAAAAATGGCTCACTACTCGCTGATAAATATCATCACTTTTGCTGACGGTGGCGCCAACAAACCCACCCACGATCGCAATCAGGGCGTAAGAGACAACAGAACGCATAAAAACTCTCCGGCATGCACTGCGCTAATTCACAGTCCGTTTGAATAAAGTGCCTTATCTATATCACAGCGTGAGCAGGGCAAAAGTCCTGCAGTTTTGGCCTGTCCGGGGTTTTCATTGCGGAAATAATAATTAGTCAGGCTAATTGAATAATGCTTTCGATTGAGCCGAAGAGATGCCTAAAAAAATAACTGGCTTGAATCGACTGCCAGCTGTTTAGGTTTTATCAAGCCAGTGGCGCTGAAAATATGACCATACTTAACTAAAATTTCGGCGACCCAATAAAAAATCACCATTAAAATCACTGATGGATAAAACAGGCCAGTTCACTGTTTTGACGTTTGTTTTTCAGAGTAAACCTGGAAAAGTTCATGCCAGATTCAATTATTTTGAGCAACTTTACGTAACTTTAACTTCTGAACCTGTAAAAGCGCTAACCTGGTCGTGGCGGACTATTCAATTTTTTGCTGCAATCAGCACCCGCTGCAGCCATTTTTTCATTTTAAGTCTGTGTCGCTTCTTCATTTGCTTGTTACCACGCGCTGGTTAAGATAGAAGCGCTGCGTCAAAGGAAAGAACGCGCAGAACATTTGAACGACTTACCTGTCCAATTGCAGGTGACTTTTACAGGATCAAGGCATGTTTAACCGGTTGAAAAAATCAGTGCTGGCGGCCCTTATTCCTACGCTGCTGCTGACGCCCGCGCTCTCCGTGCGCGCGGACGTGAGTGATAATCTGCCCGATATGGGAACCACAGCGGGTTCGACGCTATCCATTAATCAGGAATTACAAATTGGCGACTTCTACGTGCGCCAACTGCGCGCCAGTGCGCCGCTGATTAACGATCCGCTATTAAATCAATACATCAATGAGTTAGGGCAGCGCCTGGTGGCGCATGCCAATTCGGTGCGCACGCCGTTTCACTTCTTTCTCATTCAGAATGACGAACTTAACGCTTTCGCCTTTTTCGGCGGCAACGTAGTGCTGCATTCATCATTGTTCCGCTACACCGATAACGAAAGCCAACTGGCGTCGGTGATGGCGCACGAAATTTCCCACGTCACCCAACGTCATCTGGCACGTGCGATGGAAGAGCAGAAGCGTAATGCGCCACTCACCTGGGTGGGTGCATTGGGGTCGATTCTGCTCGCCATTGCCAGCCCACAAGCCGGGATGGCAGCATTGACCGGTACATTGGCGGGCACGCAACAGGGCATGATCAGCTTCACTCAGGCCAACGAGCAGGAAGCCGACCGCATCGGCATTCAGGTGCTGCAACGCGCCGGTTTCGATCCGCAGGCGATGCCGAGTTTCCTGCAAAAGCTCGCCGATCAAAGCCGCTTCTCTTCTAAACCCCCGGAAATTTTGCTCACTCACCCCTTACCGGATAGCCGTTTAGCCGATGCGCGTAACCGTGCCAACCAGATGCGCCCGGTGGTGGTTCAGTCATCTGAAGGCTTCTATATGGCGAAGGTGCGCTCGTTGGGTATGTATGCCACGGGCCGTAATCAGCTGACCGATGACCTGTTAAATGAATACGCTAAAGGGAATTCGCGTGAGCAGATGGCGTCGCAATATGGCAAAGCAGTGCAGTTCCTGCAGGCGAAAAGCTTCGACAGTGCGAAAAAAATCATCACCCCGATGCTGGCGAAACAGCCGGATAACGTCTGGTTGCTGGATATCATGACGGATATCGACATCGGTCTGAACCAGCCTCAGCAGGCGATCAACATGCTAACCAGTGCCAAAGGTAGCAGCACCAATCCGGTGCTACAGCTCAACCTCGCTAACGCTTATGTCGAAGCGAAACAGCCCGCTAACGCCACGCGCATCCTCAATCGTTATACCTTTGCCCATCCCGATGACGTCAATGCCTGGGATTTGCTGGCACAAGCCTCGGCAGCACAGGGATTACGGGATGAGGAGCTGTCGGCACGAGCGGAAGGATTAGCACTCAATGGCCAGCTCGATCAGGCGATCACCACCCTGAGCAGTGCCAGCGCCCAGGTGCCGCTCGGCAGCCTGAAACAGGCACGTTACGATGCACGCATCGATCAGTTCCGCGAACTGCAGAAGCGGTTCCGTCAGTATCAGAAAGGATAAAAATAATGGTGAGCATTTATCACAACCCGCGTTGCAGCAAGAGCCGCGAAACCCTGGCGCTGTTGCAGGATAAAGGCATTGAACCTGAAGTGGTGCTGTATCTTGAGACACCGCCTGACGTACAGGCGCTGAAAAAAGTGCTGCGGCAGCTAGGAATGAGCAGTGCGCGCGATCTGATGCGCCGTAAAGAAGACCTCTATAAAGAGCTGAATTTGGCCGACATGCAGTTGAGTGAAGGGCAGTTGCTCCAGGCGATGGTGGACAATCCCAAACTGATTGAACGCCCCATCGTGATCAACGGTGACCAGGCGCGTATTGGTCGTCCACCTGAAGCGGTGCTGGAGATTATTTAAAGCCCCAGCGCTTCTTTCACAAAGGGAATGGTGAGCTTGCGTTGCGCGCTGATAGAGGCGCGATCCAATCGATCAAGCGTATCAAACAGCGTGCGCATTTCGCGGTCGAGGCGTTTCAGCAGGAAGCGCCCGACATCTTCCGGTAACTCAAAACCACGCAGCCCCGCACGCAACTGCATCGCCTGGAGTTTGTCTTCATCAGACAGCGGCTGTAAGCGATAAATCTGGCCCCAGTCGAGACGTGATGCAAGATCGGGCAGTGCAAGATTGAGCTGACGCGGAGGACGATCGCCAGTGATCAACAAACGCGTTTTGCCGATTTCAAGAATGCGGTTGTAGAGATCGAAAATCGCCATCTCCCATTCCGCATCACCGGCAATGCATTCGATATTATCGATACACACCAGCGCCAGATTCTCCATGCCATCCAACACTTCCGGCACGAACCAGGTGCGCTTATCCAGCGGAACATAACCTACCGCTTCGCCACGCGCCGACATCTCTGCGCAGGCCGCGTGTAACAGGTGGCTGCGGCCGCCGCCTTCGCGTGACCAGAAATAGAGATAGCTGCCGTGCTGCTGAGAAAGTGCGCCTTGCAGCGCCGCCAGCAAAGACGGATTTTCCCCCGGCCAGAAACTGGCAAAGGTTTCATCATCGGGTAAATAGAGTGGCAGTGAAAGCTGTGCCGGCGTGTTCAGAAGTACCTCAACGGATGAGCAGGCAGAAAACGGCGCAAGTTTATCACGATCCTTGCAAGAGATGAACCAGGCTTCCCTGCCCGGCAAAGCGCATTAACTTTCGCGCTTTTCTTCGGCATCCAGTACCACTTCCTCAGGCCGTAACAGATTGATTACACGGAAAATCAGTGCCAACGCGACGCCAACGATGGTGGCCAGCGCCATGCCTTTCAGTTCTGCAGCGCCGATATGCACTTTCGCGCCGCTGACGCCGATGATCAGGATCACCGAGGTCAGGATCAGATTCTGCGCTTTGTTGTAATCCACTTTAGATTCAATTAATACGCGAATACCGGAAGCCCCGATCACCCCGTACAACAGCAGAGAAACACCCCCCATTACCGGTACCGGGATCGCCTGAATCGCGGCCGCCAGTTTACCGACGCAAGAGAGCAGAATCGCGAAGATCGCCGCCCCGCCAATCACCCAGGTGCTGTATACGCGGGTAATCGCCATCACGCCGATGTTCTCACCGTAAGTGGTGTTTGGCGTGGAACCGAAGAAACCGGAGATCATGGTGGACAAGCCGTTAGCAAACATCGAGCGATGCAGGCCGGGATCGCGAATCAGATCTTTTTTCACGATATTGGCGGTAACGACTAAGTGGCCAACGTGCTCAGCGATCACCACGAGCGCCGCAGGCAGGATGGTCAACATCGCGGCCCATTCGAAGCGCGGCGTGTAGAAGGTTGGTAGTGCAAACCACGGCGCATCGGCGACCGATTGCCAGTTCACAATGCCCATAAAGGATGAGAGCGCGTAGCCTGCCAGCACACCAATCAGAATCGGGATGATGGCGAGGAAGCCGCGGAACAGCACGGAACCAAACACCGTGACCGCCAGCGTCACCATGGAAATGATGATGGTTTTACTGTCAGGTGAGGTGCCATCGGCTGGCAGCAGACCGGCCATATTGGCCGCCACACCCGCCAGTTCCAAACCGATCACCGCAACAATCGCGCCCATCGCGGCGGGGGGGAACATCACGTCAAGCCAGCCGGTGCCGGCTTTTTTGACAATCAACGCCACCACGCAGAACAGGAAACCACAGAGAATAAAGCCGCCGAGCGCCACTTCATAACCCAGTGGCAACAGCAGCAGCACCGGTGAAATAAACGCAAAGCTCGAACCCAAATACGCCGGGATTTTGCCTTTACAGATAAACAGATACAGCAACGTACCGACACCGTTGAACAGCAGCACGGTGGCCGGGTTGATATGGAACAGAATTGGCACCAGCACTGTGGCACCAAACATGGCGAACAGGTGTTGCAGGCTGAGTGGAATGGTTTGCAGCAGCGGTGGACGTTCGTCGACACCAATAGCCCTACGAGTCATCATTTATCCCCTCTCCCCTTCGTCCTTCAAACCATGGCTGCGTTGGCTGCTCTCGTTCACCCGAATCACTTACTGGAGTAAGCTCATCGGGATGATCTCGATTGCCGCCTTGCCATGGCTCGAATGACTTGGGGATGGTTGTTGTGTTTTTGCCAAAAAAAAGCCGACTCTTCGGCCGGCTGCTTAACTACTTTTCATTCAATAATGCGAATGCATATTCTGCCCACATTGGCAGACCGGGCGTTATTGGCGCAGGCAATTTGTTCACGGCCAGCGCGGAGAAACCGCAGCGTACTGAAGTACGTGAGGATTTCGAGCACTGCCCGGGGGCAAAGTGACAAGCAAAATAGCCCGGAGCGGTCATTACTTGGTACCGAAGATCTTATCGCCGGCGTCGCCGAGGCCCGGGATGATATAGCCCTTCTCGTTCAATCCCTGATCGATTGACGCGGTATAAAGCTCAACGTCTGGATGCGCTTTTTCCAGCGCTGCAATCCCTTCTGGCGCCGCCACCAGCACCAGTACTTTAATGCTGTTACAGCCCGCTTTTTTCAGCAGGTCGATGGTTGCGATCATCGAACCACCGGTCGCCAGCATCGGGTCAACCACCAGCGCCAGGCGCTCTTCGATGTTTGACACCAGCTTCTGGAAATAAGGAACCGGCTCCAGCGTCTCTTCGTCACGATAAACACCAACGACACTGATGCGCGCGCTTGGCACGTGTTCCAGCACGCCTTCCATCATGCCGAGGCCGGCACGCAGGATCGGCACCACGGTGATTTTTTTGCCTTTGATTTGATCGACATCAACCGGGCCGTTCCAGCCTTCGATGGTGACGCGCTCGGTGGCCAGATCGGCGGTGGCTTCATAAGTCAGCAGGCTGCCGACTTCCGAGGCCAGCTCGCGGAAGCGTTTGGTGCTGATATCATGCTCACGCATCAGGCCCAGTTTATGTTTGACCAGCGGGTGTTTGACTTCCACGATCTTCATGATTGTTCTCCCGGAATTGAGTTGAGCTAAAAAAAAATCGCCGGATTATACCGCCTTTTTGCCGCTGCGCCACTTGTCATTGGTCAATGGCTTAGCGCGATCCGCGTGATCATAAGGATTGGCGAAAAATCAGCGCTGTGCAAAGCGGCATGAGATGGGACTCGCAAACGTTTGCCTGCACTGGTAGAATTAGCGCGCTTAATTTTTGCCACCAACCGCAATTCGCGTGGGGATTCCGCAGTGACCGACAAAACCTCTCTCAGCTACAAAGACGCCGGTGTTGATATCGATGCTGGTAACGATCTGGTTGACCGTATTAAAGGCGTAGTAAAGAAAACTCGTCGCCCGGAAGTCATGGGTGGACTGGGTGGCTTTGGCGCGCTCTGTGCGCTGCCGCAGAAATACCGCGAGCCTGTGCTGGTCTCCGGAACCGATGGCGTCGGCACCAAGCTGCGTCTGGCGATGGATCTCAAACGTCATGACAGCATCGGCATCGATCTGGTTGCGATGTGTGTGAACGACCTGATTGTGCAAGGCGCTGAGCCGCTGTTCTTCCTCGACTACTACGCGACCGGCAAACTGGATGTGGATACCGCTTCTGCGGTGATCACCGGCATCGCCGAAGGTTGCCTGCAGTCAGGTTGTTCGCTGGTCGGCGGTGAAACCGCTGAGATGCCAGGCATGTACCACGGTGAAGACTACGACGTGGCCGGTTTCTGCGTCGGCGTGGTGGAAAAATCAGAAATCATTGACGGTTCGAAAGTGCAGGACGGCGACGTGCTGATCGCCCTGGGCTCAAGCGGCCCGCATTCGAACGGTTATTCGCTGGTGCGTAAGATTCTGGAAGTCAGCCAGACTGATCCAGAAACCAAACAGCTGGATGGCAAACCACTGGCCGATCACCTGCTGGCACCGACTCGCATCTACGTGAAAAACATCCTCAGCCTGATCGAACAGGTGGATGTGCACGCGATTTCTCACCTGACCGGTGGCGGCTTCTGGGAAAACATCCCACGCGTGCTGCCAGACAATACTCAGGCGGTGATTGACGAGAAGAGCTGGCAGTGGCCGTCCGTGTTCAGCTGGTTACAGCAGGCAGGCAACGTCAGCCGTCATGAAATGTACCGCACCTTTAACTGCGGCGTGGGCATGATCATCGCGCTGAGCCCGGCCGATGCCGATAAAGCGGTACAGCTGATGACCGACGCTGGCGAACAGGCGTGGAAAATCGGCGTGATTAAAGCCTCTGACTCAGAAGAGCGAGTGGTTATTAATCCATGAAAAAACTGGTTGTACTGATCTCCGGTAACGGAAGCAATCTTCAGTCCATCCTCGACGCCTGCGCAAGCGGGCGTATCAACGGCAGCGTCGCTGCCGTTTTCAGTAATAAAGCCTCAGCGTTTGGTTTGACGCGTGCGCAGGAAGCCAGCGTACCGGGTCATAGCCTCGCCGCCAGTGACTTTGCCGACCGCGATGCATTTGACCGCCAACTGATGCAGGAAATCGATGCCTATGCACCCGACCTGGTGGTGCTGGCCGGTTACATGCGCATTCTCAGTCAGGCGTTTGTCGCGCATTATCACGACCGGTTGGTGAACATCCATCCGTCGCTGCTGCCGAAATATCCCGGACTGCATACCCATCGTCAGGCGCTAGACAATGGTGATGAGGAACACGGTACGTCGGTGCACTTTGTTACTGACGAACTGGATGGCGGACCGGTGATTTTGCAGGCGCGCGTTCCGGTATTTGCTGAAGATGATGAAGAAGAGATCACCTCACGCGTGCAGCATCAGGAGCATGCGATTTATCCGCTGGTGATCAGCTGGTTTGTCGATGGACGCTTGCAGATGCGTGATGGAAAAGCCTGGCTGGATGGGCAACCGCTGCCACCGCAGGGTTACGCGCACGACTGATTTTCACCTTATTCAGCCGCTTGCAGACACGTTACCCCGCTTAATTCACCCCAGTCACTGGCTGATGTCAGCGCCTGGGGCTGCTAAAACCTGCTGCCTTTCTACCCCCTGAAAACGTAGAGCAAGTGGCTTATCCCTTAACCAAATCTACCCGTAATGTAATCTTCGGTTTTACGCGCTTTTGGCGAGGTGAAGATACGATCGGTTTCATCAAACTCCACCAGTTGCCCGTTATGCATGAACGCCGTGTAATCTGACACACGCGCCGCCTGCTGCATGTTGTGCGTCACCAGCACCAGCGTGAAATGCTGTTTTAACGTGGTCATTAACTCTTCGATCACTAGCGTGGAGATCGGATCGAGTGCCGATGTTGGCTCATCCAGCAGCAATACTTCCGGCTCAATGGCAATGGCGCGCGCAATCACCAGACGCTGCTGCTGACCGCTGGAGAGCGTCAACGCATTCTGCGCCAGCTGATCCTTCACTTCACTCCACAGTGCCGCCGCACGCAGCGCACGTTCACAAGCTTCATTCAGCACGCGACGATCGCGCACCCCTTGCAGCCGCAAACCGTACACCACGTTCTCATAGATCGATTTCGGGAACGGATTCGGCCGCTGAAACACCATGCCAATGCGGCGACGCAGCGCGGGCAGATCCTGATTGGCCTGCATCACCGCATGCTGATCCAACAGAATTTCGCCCTCTATGCGGCAACGATCAATCACATCATTCATGCGATTAAAGCAGCGCAGCAGCGTCGACTTACCACAACCGGACGGGCCAATCAGCGCTGTGATGCGGTTTTTGGGGATGTGCAGATCGATATTGTTCAGCGCCTGGCGTTCGCCGTACCACAGCGACAGCTGGTTAACGGTTAACGCGATGTCGTAATCGGGCGTCATCTAAAAACCTTTCTAGTGCGTCATGAGGCGGTAACGCTCGCGCAGCCGATGCCGCAGCGCCATCGCCAGCAGATTGAGCGACAGGATAATCACCACCAGCAGCAAGGCGGTGGCGTAAACCAGCGGTCGGTCAGCGTCGATATTCGGGCTCTGGAAGGCCAAATCGTAAATCTGAAAACCGAGGTGCATAAATTTGCGGTCGAGGTGCAGATACGGGAACACCGCATCCACCGGTAGCTCCGGGGCCATTTTCACCACCCCCACCAGCATCAGCGGGGCGGTTTCCCCGGCCGCACGCGCCACTGCCAGAATCAGGCCGGTGAGCATCGCCGGTACCGCCAGCGGTAACACCACGCGCCACAGCGTTTCCGCCTGCGTGGCACCCAGCGCCAGCGAGCCCTGGCGCAGATTATCCGGGATGCGTGACAGCCCCTCTTCGGTGGCGACAATCACCACGGGTAATGTCAGCAACGCCAGCGTCAGTGCCGCCCACAGCAGGCCCGGCGTGCCATACGTTGGATTCGGCAGTGCGCGTGAGAAAAACAGCTGGTCGATAGTGCCGCCGATCAACCAGACAAAGAAGCCCAGACCAAACACGCCATACACAATCGACGGTACACCGGCGAGATTCACCACCGCGATGCGCACCAGACGCGTTAACGTATGACGTCCGGCATATTCGTGCAGCCACACCGCCGCGACCACGCCCAATGGCATCACAATGATCGACATGAGCAACACCATCAACACGGTGCCAAAAATCGCCGGGAACGCCCCGCTCTCACCGCCGCCTGATGTGGGTGAATCGCTGACAAACTGCCAGATCTGACTGAAGAAGTGCTGCAACTTCTGCCCAAACGACATCGCATTTGGATACCAGGCATCCACCACCTGCGCCAGCGGAATAATGTGATCCTGCCCCTGCACATCGCGCAGCACCAACGTGTCGCGTTCGCTCTCATGTTGCAGATGGGTCAGCTGTTGCGCTAGTGCGCTAAAGCGCCGCTGCAGCGCCACGCTGTTGGCATCGAATTCCGATTGATCCTGCAGGGTGAACGTGCCGCGCTGACGTTGCTCATCAGCTTGCTGCTGCAGGCTTTCCAGCTGTGCATTAAGGCGTGCCATTTGCACACGACGAATATGGCTGGCCTGACGTAACTGCTCATGCACCTGTACCAACCGCTGGTGCAACAGCGCATCACGATCGCGTGCGGTCAGCACTTCGTTGTCTTCCCGCAACTCAATCAGCCAGCCGTAAGCATTGCCGCCGCTGCGGCGCTGCAACACAATCGCATCTGCTGGACGGCGCGTTTTCGCCGCCCCCTGGCTATACAGCACACGGAAATCCGGTGCGGAAAAATCGCGATTGCCGGTTTTCACCACATAGCGCCACTGCTCGCCCTGCGGCTGTTTGTGCAGCGTTTCGCCCAGCACCATCACCGCCGAGCCTTCCGGTGGCTGGAACAGGTATTGATCCACCGGTTGTGGCCAGAAGGCGCGCATGCCCTGCCATGCCAGCAGGCCAATCAGCAAGGTAAACGCCAGTAAACACACGGCCACCGCACCGGCTGTTAGCCAGCGCCAGCGATCGTTTTGACGCATCGCTTTCATCCCTGTCCCTCATGCTGGCTATAGCGCTGGCGCAGACGCTGACGAATCAACTCCGCGACGGTGTTGATCACTAAAGTGAATATCAGTAACAACAGCGCACTCAGGAAAAGAATTCGGTAATGCGCACTGCCCGCTGCCGCTTCAGGCATCTCAATGGCGATATTGGCCGAAAGCGCACGTAGCCCTGCAAACAAGCCGCCTTCACTGACCGGTGTGTTACCGGTGGCCATCAGCACAATCATGGTTTCACCTACTGCGCGGCCAAAACCGATCATCAGGGCAGCAAAAATCCCCGCCGATGCGCCTGGCAGCACCACACGCGTCAGGGTTTGCCACGGCGTGGCGCCCAGCGCCAGTGAACCTTGTCCCAGTGCGCCTGGCACGCTGAATAGGGCATCTTCAGACAACGTGAAAATCAGCGGAACCAACGCAAAGCCCATCGCCAGCGCTGCGACCAATAAGTTGCGTTGCTCATAATGCGCCAGCCGCTCGCCGATATCCGGCCACAGCTGCGTGGACAACCACAGCGTTAACAGGGTCACGGCCAGCAATACCGGCAGCAGTAGAATCACTTCAAAACCGGGCCGACGCCAACGCAAGGGCAAGTGCGGACTGAGCACGCCACACAGCAATAAAGTAACCGCCAGCACCAGCGGCAACAGCAGCACGCCGACCAGCGCAGTACTCACATGGGGTGCCAGCCAAACCCCGGCAATCAATCCAATCACTACGCTCGGCAACGCACCCATCATCTCAATGCCCGGCTTCACCCAGCGGCGTAACCCCGGCGACATAAACCATGCGGTGTACATTGCCGCCGCCAGAGCCAGCGGCGTGGCAAACAGCAGCGCCAGCGAGGCGGCTTTGAGTGTGCCCAGCACCATCGGTATCAGACTGAATTTGGCCTGATAGCTGTCGCCAGCCGCAGTGGATTGCCATACCCAATCCGGCTGCGGATAGTTTTCGTACCAGATTTTTTGCCACAGATTGCGCCAGGTGAAATCGGGCCAGGGATTATCCAGAGCAAACTGTTGCCACTGCCCTTCCCGCTCCACAATCAGCGCATCACCGCGGGGTGAAAATGCCAGCGCCTGAATACCGGGAGCTAACTGCCGCGTCAAAATTGGCCCTTGCTGCTTACTGGCGAACAGTTTGATTTCCCCCGCAGCATTAAAGGTGGCAAACACACGTCGTTGCGCCTCAGGTACGATCTTCACCGCATCCTGGCTGTGCTCAAAGGTATGTATTTCCTGCAGCCGTGGCCCTTTATCGCTCGCAATAGCAAACCACTGTTTCACCCCCTGTGCATCCTGATTCAGCAGCGTGCGGCCGCCGGTGAGGATATGCAGGCTTTGCGGACGCTGGTTGAGGGTCTGCGTTTCACGCAGTTGTGCGCCTTCTGGTGTGATTTGCCACACACGCAGCAAGCGCCCTTCACTGGCGTACAGCAGTGTGCCGTCGGGGGATAACAGTAGATGCTCGGCTTGCTGCTGCGGCAACAAAATCTGATTGACGGTTTGCTGGTTCTCCAGCGTCATCACGCTGATGCCCGCAGGCGTTTGGGCGGCAATCCGCCACTGGTGATCGCTCAGCGAGGTCAGCGCCATGGTGGTCACTGCTCCCTGCGCCAGACGCAGTGGACGATCGCCAAACGGGAAGAACCACTGGCCATGATTTTCGTGGATCAGCGGTTGCATCAGCAGCAGCGCGCCCTGCATATTGAGTAATACGCTACTGCTATTGCTGCTGTTGACCGCCGCATCAGGATGCTGTTGCAGCGCCAGTGCCTCAGCGGCGGGCTGTCCATCGAGTGGAATAAAGCGCGCCTCATTGCGGCTGATACGCCAGCCGAGGTGCCCATCACTGCCCATCGCCAGCACCGGGGCTTTATCCCAAAGTTGGATATTGGTGGTGGCTTGCATGCCCGGCGCGCTGAAAAGGGGTAACACCACCCAAATCAGCCAGAAGAAAAGCAGCAGCATCAGCAGTAAAATGCCCACGCCGCAGCCTGTCACCACGCGACGAACCAACTGATCGACAGCGCGGCGACGGCGGTCGCTGAAATGGACAGGGATACGATTTATGCTCATGCAGGCCAGGTTACAGGTGAAAACACGTCGCTATGTTGCCCGTAGCTGATTGATAAGACAACCTTTGGCGTTGGACAAGCTTGCCATACTCTCGCCATAATGGTGACGGACACTGAGCGGAGGCGCATTTTTGCGATTTTCCCGCCGGACAATCCGTCCAGCAACAGCATCACGGAGTCAGAATGGGTCAGGAAAAGCTGTATATAGAAAAAGAAATAAGCTGGTTAAGCTTCAACGAACGTGTATTACAGGAAGCAGCGGACAAGACTAACCCGCTGATTGAGCGCATGCGCTTCCTGGGAATCTATTCCAACAACCTCGAAGAGTTCTACAAAGTGCGCTTCGCCGATCTGAAACGTCGCATTCTGATTGGTGAGGAACAGGGCACGCCGACGACCCTTCGTCATATCTTGAAAAAAATTCAGCTGCGGGTGCAGAAATCGGATCAGGAATTCGATGCACTGTATAACGACCTGCTGCTGGAAATGGCCCGTAATCAGATCTTCCTGATTAACGAACGCCAGCTGTCGCCGAATCAGCAAGAGTGGCTGCGCTATTACTTCAAACATCAATTACGCCAGCACGTCACGCCGATTCTGATCAATCACGACACCGATCTGATTGAGTTCCTTAAAGACGACTACACCTATCTGGCGGTCGAGATCATTCGCGGCGACGATATTCGTTATGCTCTGCTGGAAATCCCGTCCGACAAAGTTCCCCGTTTCGTCAACTTGCCGGCTGAATCGCCACGCCGTCGCAAACCAATGATTCTGCTGGATAACATCCTGCGCTATTGCCTGGATGAAATCTTCAAAGGCTTCTTCGATTACGATGCGCTGAATGCTTATTCAATGAAGATGACGCGCGATGCTGAGTACGATCTGGTTACTGAGATGGAATCGAGCCTGCTGGAATTGATGTCCTCCAGCCTGAAGCAGCGTCTCAACGCAGAACCGGTGCGCTTTGTGTATCAGCGTGATATGCCGGATGCGATGGTGGAAATGCTGCGCCACAAGCTGTCGATTTCGAACTACGATTCGATTGTGCCGGGCGGTCGTTACCACAACTTTAAAGACTTTATCGGCTTCCCGAATGTCGGCAAAGCCAACCTGGAAAACCGTCCGCTGCCGCAAATTCGCCACATCGGCTTTGATGGCTTCCGCAACGGTTTCGATGCCATCCGTAATCGTGATGTGCTGCTCTACTATCCGTATCACACCTTTGAGCACGTGCTGGAGCTGCTTCGCCAGGCGTCATTCGACCCAAGCGTGCTGGCGATTAAGATCAACATTTATCGCGTGGCCAAAAACTCACGCATCATGGATGCGATGATCCACGCCGCCTACAACGGTAAAAAAGTCACGGTGGTGGTTGAGCTGCAGGCGCGCTTTGATGAAGAAGCCAACATTCGCTGGGCGAAACGCCTGACCGAAGCGGGCGTGCACGTGATCTTCTCCGCGCCAGGCCTGAAAATTCACGCCAAGCTGTTCCTGATTTCACGTCGTGAAGGCGATGAAATCGTGCGTTATGCGCATATCGGTACCGGCAACTTCAACGAAAAAACCGCACGCATTTATACTGACTATTCATTGCTGACTGCCGATGCGCGTATTACCAATGAAGTGCGTCGCGTGTTTAACTTTATTGAAAACCCGTATCGCCCGGTGACGTTCGAGCACTTACTGGTGTCGCCGCAAAACTCGCGCGACATGCTGTATAAGTTGATCGATGCCGAGATCGCCAATGCTCAGCAGAAAAAACCGGCCGGCATTACGCTGAAAATCAATAACCTCGTTGATAACGGCTTGGTGGATCGCCTTTATGCCGCGTCATCTGCGGGCGTGAAGATCAATTTGCTGGTGCGCGGCATGTGCTCTCTGATCCCTGATTTACCGGGCATCAGTGAAAATATTCGCATTACCAGCATCGTTGACCGTTATCTTGAGCACGACCGCGTCTATATTTTTGAGAGCGGCGGCGAGAAAAAGGTTTATCTCTCTTCCGCAGACTGGATGACGCGTAATATCGATCACCGCATTGAGGTGGCCGTGGCGATCCTCGATCCCCGCGTGAAGCAGCGCATTCTGGATATCATTGCCATTCTGTTGAGTGATACCGTAAAAGCGCGCATCGTGGACAAAGAACTGAGTAACCGTTATGTTCCGCGCGGCAATCGCAAGAAGGTGCGCTCGCAGCTGGCGATTTACGATTACATCAAGAAACTGGAACAACCCGAATAACGCCTATGCCAATTTCCCATAAAAGTACGCCGAAACCGCAGGAATTTGCTGCCATCGATCTGGGCTCAAACAGCTTTCACATGGTGATTGCCCGTGTGGTCGATGGCGCCATGCAAGTGTTGGGGCGGTTGAAACAGCGCGTGCATCTGGCCGATGGGTTAGATGCGCAAAATCGCCTGAGCGATGAGGCGATGGAGCGTGGCTTGAGCTGCCTGGCGCTGTTTGCGGAGCGTTTACAGGGGTTCAGCCCGGCAAACGTCACTATCGTCGGTACGCACACGCTGCGTATCGCCACCAATGCCGAAGAGTTCCTGCAGCGTGCGGCGGAGGTGATCCCTTATCCGATTGAAGTCATCTCTGGCAACGAAGAAGCGCGTTTGATTTTCATGGGCGTGGAGCACACGCAGCCGGAGAAAGGCCGCAAGCTGGTGATCGATATCGGCGGCGGTTCAACCGAGTTGGTGATCGGTGAGGATTTTGAACCGCAGCTGGTGGAAAGCCGCCGCATGGGTTGTGTCAGCTTTGCCAATCTCTATTTCCCGAAAGGGGAAATTTCGCCTGAACACTTCCGTCGCGCGCGTTTGTCCGCAGCGCAGAAGCTGGAAACCATGGCCTGGCAATATCGTCTGCACGGCTGGCAGTATGCGCTCGGCGCTTCAGGCTCGATCAAAGCGGCCTGCGAAGTGCTGCTGGCAATGGGTGAAAAAGAGAAGCTGATCACGCCGGAAACGCTGGAGATGCTGGTCTCTGAAGTGCTGAAGCACAAGTCGTTTAATGCGTTGAGCCTGCCGGGCTTGTCAGAAGAGCGGAAAGCGGTGTTTGTGCCGGGGTTAGCGATTCTGTGTGGCGTATTTGATGCGCTGGCAATTCGTGAGCTGCGCCTGTCTGATGGCGCACTGCGTGAAGGTGTGCTGTATGAGATGGAAGGCCGTTTCCGTCATCAGGATATTCGCAGCCGCACCGCACAAAGTCTGGCAAACCATTACGCCATCGATAGCGATCAGGCGCGTCGTGTGCTGGAAACCACCGAGCAGCTGTATCTGCAGTGGCTGGATCAAAATCCTAAGCTGGCAAATCCACAGCTTTCCGCGCTGCTGAAATGGGCTGCACTGCTGCATGAAGTCGGATTGACCATCAATCACAGCGGCATGCAGCGCCATTCAGCTTACATCCTGCAGAACTCCAACATGCCTGGTTTTAATCAGGATCAACAGATGTTGTTGGCCATGCTGGTACGCTATCACCGTAAAGCGGTGAAGCAGGATGAAATGCCCCGTTTCACCTTGTTCAAAAAGAAACAGTTCCTGCCGATGGTGTTCCTGTTGCGTCTGGGCACGCTGCTGAATAATCAGCGCCAGGCAACAACCAGGCCGGACTCGCTCAAGCTTAAGGCCGATGACAGCAACTGGACGCTGACTTTCCCGCGTGGCTATCTGAGCCAGAATACGCTGGTGCAGCTGGATCTGGAGCGCGAGCAAGCTTACTGGAATGATGTTACCGGCTGGAAACTGACGCTGGAAGAGGAGTAATGCGGGCTACTGGCCCGCTGTATCACTATGACAATACGCCCCGATAACTATTTCGCGGAAAAATATGGTCTGACGCCGACCCACTCCGAAGTGCTGGCTGCACTGCCAAAACTGGAAGTGGGCAAAGCGTTAGATCTCGGTTGCGGCCAGGGCCGTAACAGCCTGTTCCTGAATCAGCACGGCTTTGATGTGACGGCCTGGGACAGCAATCCCGTGAGCCTTGAGCGTCTGAATAGCATTATTCAGGAAGAGAATCTGGAGAACATTCGCACTGAGCTGTGCGATCTCAACCAGGTACGTTTCAATGGCGGCTATCAGTTCGTGCTCTCCACGGTGGTGATGATGTTCCTGCAACCGGAATCCATCCCACAGCTGATCGCCGATATGCAAGCCAGTACGGTGAAATATGGCTACAACCTGATTGTGGCGGCGATGAGTACGGATGATTATCCCAACTCGCAGAACTTCCCGTTCACGTTCAAATCCGGTGAGCTGAGCCATTACTATCGCAACTGGCACATCGTGAAATACAACGAAGATATCGGTGAACTGCATCGTCGGGATGAAAACGGCGATCGCATCAAATACCGTTTCGCCACGCTACTGGCGCAAAAAGCCAGCTATTGATGACCAGGCCGCGAGATGCGGCCTAATCTGATTCTGATCAACGCAACTTTAACCGTTGCTGCTCATTTTTCGCACAGCGATTGACCTGACGATCTAACTGTGACTAAATGTTGCCATCGCCCAGCCGGGCATTTACAGGAACCACCCCGCGTGAACAGCGCCATCCCTGCACGAAGACGTCCCAAAACCGGTACCATGACTCGCATTATTTTGCTGATCAGTTTCTTTATTTTGGTTGGCCGTCTGATTTTCATCATCCCCGGTGCGATTGAGCACCATCAGCAAAAAAAAGCCGCACCTGAGCCGGTCACCACACTGAGCACCAGCGATTCGCGCTAAGGAACTTGCGGGTCATCGTTGCTTGCCGCTGCACATTGCCCGTTTGTGACAATGCCGCTAAATACGCCCTGATTACCCGCAACGCGCTACACTTTGACCTGACTTTACAGACACAAGGGACGCGTTATGTCTGCTCCGTATGCACAACAATTAACAGAAATCCGCCAGCGCATCTTGCATCTGCTCCTTAGCGAGGACGATCTCGTTGATGTGCTGCTGGATAAATCTATCGATCTCAATGCCGCCGAGCTGCGGGAGATCACCGACTGGCGCCATCAGCTGGAAGAAGAGCTGCAGCAGCTGCATGCTGCTGACTTAGCGGATATCCTCGAAGCGCTCCCCGAACAAGAACGTCTGGCATTATGGCGCCTTGTGCCCTCCGAGCAGCGCGGTCGCGTGCTGGTCGAAGCTTCAGAAACCGTCTGGGCCAGCCTGACGGAAGGTATGACTGATCGCGAGATTCTGCACGCTATTGAGCCGCTGGACATCGACGATCAGGTATATCTGGCGCGCTATCTGCCGCGCGACTTAACCGGACGTTTGCTCACCACGCTGGAGCCAAACCTGCGTGCACGCCTGCTGGAAGTGATCGAGCTTGATCGCGACCGCGTGGGCCAGGTGATGGATTTCAATATTCTGACCGTCCGCTCTGACGTTACCCTCGCTACCGTGCAGCGTTTCCTACGTAAGCGCAAAAGCATGCCGGATGGCACCGATAAAATCTTTATTACCGACGAACAGAACCAGCTGCTGGGTGAGTTATCACTTACCGACATTTTGCTCAACAAGCCTAAAACGCTGGTTTCTGATGTGATGAATGCGCGCCCGACCACCTTTCAGCTTGATGACAAAGCCGAAGAAGCGGCCAGTGCCTTTGAACGTTATAACCTGATCTCCGCCGCCGTTATTGATGCTAAAGGCAAGCTGATTGGGCGTATCACCGTGGAAGACGTAATCGATCTGGTCAATGAGGAGAACGAAAGCAACATCCGTAAGATGGGGGGGATCAGTCAGGGCGAAGATGTGTTCGCGCCCGTGCGCAAAGCGGTTGGCAAGCGCTGGGCTTGGCTCGCCATCAATCTGTGTACTGCATTTATCGCTTCACGTGTGATTGGCCTGTTTGAAGAGACGATATCCCAACTGGTGGCGTTGGCGGCACTGATGCCCATCGTGGCCGGTATTGGTGGTAACACCGGCAACCAGACCATCACCATGATTGTGCGCGCCCTGGCGCTGCATCAGGTGGAACCCGGTAACTTCTCCTTCCTGGTGGTACGCGAACTCGGCGTTGCCCTGATCAACGGGCTGTTCTGGGGCGGAATCATGGGCAGCATCACCTGGTTGATGTATGACAACCTGCAACTCGGTGGCGTGATGATGCTGGCAATGGTGCTTAACCTGCTGCTGGCGGCACTAATGGGCGTGCTGATTCCGTTGATCATGACCAAGATGAAACGCGACCCGGCGGTAGGCTCCAGCGTGCTGATCACCGCCATCACCGACACCGGCGGTTTCTTTATTTTCCTTGGATTGGCGACGGTGTTTTTGCTGCACCATTAAATCAAAGACAGTGCGCGTAACGTTGCAGCGCTTGCTGCAAATTGAGTTGTAACGTTGCGCGTGCCAGTTCGCTGATGCCTGGTGTTACGCGGGAAGAGCCGCGTTGATTTAACCACTCGACCACATCGACAAGGTGCCACAGCGCGGTTTTACCATCATGAATCGGGCGTGGGAACTGCGGGCTGTGAGTGAGCATTAACTTACGCATATTCTGGCGCGACACGCCAATCAACTCAGCAATATCCGTGAGGCCCACCAGATCGGGGGCCGCTTCAATCAGTTCAGCATCGGGTAAAGCCTGAGCGACTTCAGCTAAGGCATCGCGAATCGCTTGCTGCGCACTCTCCGCTTCCCGGCAGTACATCAGACTCAATTTGCCTGCTACGCCGTTGCCCACCAGCGCATCAGTGCAACCGGCAGCGCCGAGTCGTTCCAGGGCTTCGTCATCAGAAACGGCCTCACTCAACTGAAAACGCAACGTGAATTCAAATTCCATTTTTTCATCCTTATCGTTTCACTCTTGAGCAGTTATCCACCACTCGCTTTAACATCCTGGCGTGATTTTCAGGGCTCTTAGGCGTGCTCCAGATACAGGTAATACAGAAATCACCGCATCGACACTCTGCCGAATTCTCCGGACAATACATTTTGCCCCACGCATGATGCCCACCTTGCACAATTTTCCATCCCTGAACTTCCGCATAACGTAAAACGCTCTCAATCTCTTTGTGCGGGTGTCGCTTCCGTTCTGACATTGCAAGCCACCTTATACTTTGATTTTATGGTTGTCAATGGACAACCATCACGAATATTCAGAGGTTATGTCAGCAGTATTTAAGGCGATAAAAAACAAGAAGTGTCTTGGGAATCCATACTTATATTGTTGTTGGAAAACAGCGCACAAAATCGAGCGCGCCTGAGTTCAAGCCCATATACACTTAGCGCTATCACTGACCTGAGGGAGAAACAGTATGTTTAAAGTTGATGATTTTGTGCAGTCGAAGACCGGTGGCCCAAAGATGCAGGTCACACGGGTTGAAGGTGAGTTGCTATGGTGCGCGCGTATTGACGATCCCATCAAACGTGAGATCGAGGTCAGAGCAGATAGCGTGAATTTGTATCATGAAGAGGGCGATTTCGGCGTGTGCTGATGCTTCCGTTCCGCGATAAATAGCGCCGCTTCTGGTCAGTGCACCCTGCCATAGCGGCGTAATTTATTGTGTAATGCCTGGTTTTGATCGCCATGAATGACGCCCTACATTGCTCGGTGCAGTTTTCGTAGAGTGCGCATTCATGCGTACCGGGTTAACTACGCACTCACTGACTTAAGTGAATGGCATTAAGCAATTTATTGCACGACGTGAACGCAGACAATCACGGATTGTCCTTTTGCAGATTATCTTGCCCAATCCCGCCAATAAACGGCAAGCGCAGTTTTAATGGCGTGAAGTCCAGCCCCAGATTCAATCCCAGCACATTCACTTCCAGCCCTTCTTCCGCCCCCAGGGTGACGCCTAACACACCCAGCAAGGACACCTGTAACCCGCGCCCCGACGGTGGTAATCCAATTGGATGAAGCAGAGAGCGATAATCTTTGCCCAAAGCATTGGCAGGCAAATCCAGCTTCAACGCAGGCACTTCCCGGCCAATGTGCGCCATAAAGGTGTTACTGTTCGGTCCCGGCCACGCGTGATAGGTCGTTGGCCATGGGTAAGATTTTATCGCCGCTTCGATCTGCGGAATCATCGCTTCGGCTTCCTTACCACGATGCTCCACCAGCAAGCGCGGCTTTGCGCCGTACCAGTATCCATCCGGCAGGTTTGCGTTACGACGCACCTTATCCCCGCTGCCCCAGCTGATCACTTCGTAGCGGTTGTACTGCGTCTCCCCTGCACGCTTAAAAATGATCCACGGATGTACCGCGACAGCGCCCTTCCAACCATAAGTGGGCGCGGCATAGACCTGCACAATAGCCAGATTGGCATATTGGTGTGGGTCCGGCGCTAACCCGGCCGAATCCCGTCGCGCCGTCGCCCAACCACCACGCTCGCTGGTCAACTCACCGGTGCGGGTGGCCTGCGCCAGGCTGGCTGCCAGCGAGAGCAATACAATACAGAGGAAAGAAAGTAGAAAGGCTTTCAATGGCAGCATCGACGGCATCCTGATGAGTAATCATTCACCCGTCATCATGCATGGGTTCAGGTGAGTTTGTATTCACTAACTATGCGATAGGGCAAATCGTTGTGAAAACTGATGTTGGTTGGCCACAAGAGATTGGAATGCATCTCGCAGTTGCGCACTCTACTTTGTGCCCTTGCCTTGCGTCAATGTCGCTTATAAAAGACAATTTTTGCTGGATTGAATGCTTGCGAGGACGCTATGCAACACACCGAGGTAACAGCATGACTATCATCAATCAATCTGTACCAAAGAAAACAGCAGTCAGTCACGACGATGCGATGGTAGCAGAGCTACGAGCAAACCCTGATTACGCTGAAATCTACCTGCAAACAGCATTGGAAGACATCTACGAAGAAGGCGGGATTGCTGCCTTTCTGATCGCCCTTCGCCGGGTTGTTGAAGCCCGAGGTGGCATTAGCGAAATATCTCGCAAGTCCGGGTTGTCGCGCCAGCAGTTGTACAAGACACTCTCTGAAAAAGGAAATCCAACGCTCACTACCCTTACAGAGATTACCCGTGCAGCTGGGGTGAGGCTTATCCCTCACCCCTAAAGAAAAAGCCCGCATTTAAGCGGGCTTGATAGGCGATTCAATTAGCGAAAATCATTTACAATCAATCGCTTACTACCAACCTAATTTAATGAAAAGTATGCTGCGAGTAGTTTTATCATCATTCGATACTGTCTGCCGTACCGTTATCAGTGGGAAGTAACTATTTATTGAGCTTATTTATGATGGGATCAGTACGTGAATTGCGGACTGCATCGTATGCTTTCTCACACGTAATGGTAACACGCCCGCGTCAGTCAGCTTCGACTGCATAATATTCCTCCGCTGCGCAAATTTACTGGTACAGTTCGCCGTGCAATTATCCTGAATTGGCCCCTGTCTTTCCGCTGGTGACAATTACGGTTTCGCTGCTGAAGTCTGGCGATCGTTGCCCTTATTCCTAACGCTGAACAGCAGCGCGGGCAGCATCAGCTTTAAGTGTCTCCTCATCAGCATCTATTTTTTATCTGAAGAATATTAGCCTAGCGGGTTATTTCAATGCTGCGCTGATCCTGCGTGAGTGCTGTGCGCTCGCGGAGAACTGGCACCAACAATTAGTCGATCAGTTGGAGCTACAAGTCTAAGCTACCGCTCTATAGTTTATCAGCCAGCCAGAGCAGCGGGAGGCACCCGGCACTACGCCATATCGATGATAGCATTTGCCGGGTGTTTTCAGACGCTTTAGAGACGGTAAGTTTCATCAACGACGTGCCATTGGACCGTTCCATCCATTGCTGTGTAGCCTTAAGGCGGCTCAGTGTTTAACTCAATTTTCACTGTGCCCGAGGAGGTGCATTTCCCTGAGTATTGATTCTGGTTACCCGCTCCTTGCGGGTATTTATTCCGAACCAAGACTTTTCTTAGTTTACATTCCTGGTTATTATCGAATCACCCATTACCAATCTTCTTATACCATGATCGATTTCATCAAAGAGTTGCTGGCATCTCTCAAAAAAACTTCTACGGAAAGAATAAGCAACCCGTTTTATGGTGTATTTATTTTTGCTTGGTTGGCATTTAACTGGGAAGCTGTTGCCATTCTGTTATTCAGCGACCTTCACATGCAAGAAAGAGTCAGGTTTATAAACTCAGCTTATCCATTGATGTATGTTCCACCTTTCATAGCATCTGTCATTTTAACTTTTATACTTCCCTGGTGTACCGAGAAAATCACTTTCTTTCAGTCAAAATCACTTAGTCGAACTTCTTCTTTGTTGGCAATAAGAAAAAAGAAAATGCTGACAGCTGATATTTCAGTGGAAAGATTTAGAGCTAAGAAGGATGTTGCCTATGAACGTTACAAAGTAGGAGCAGAAAAAGAACTTCAATCGATGAAGGAAGAGATCACCCTTTCAACCAATAGAACGGGCGAAATGACGCAAGAAAGAGATGTAGCATTATCTAAGCTTTCAGATTTAAGAAGCCAGTATTCTAAAGCTCAGAAAGATTTCGAAATGAGCGCGAAATTAGTCGTTGATTATGAAGATATCAAGAACTCTCTTATGCAAGAAGTTTCTGCCAGAAAGAAAGTTGAAGAACGTTGTGCAGACTTACAAGAAGATATTTTTAGCATTAACAGGGAAATGCAATATTACAAATCATTGCTGGAAGAAAATAAGATTCCCTCACATCCATTAATGATTGAATCAATGGGAGTCGGAACAGAATTATTTCACAGTGATAAGCTAAAGAATGACTGATTTGTAACTCAGAGGGCCCATGAAGATCAAACAGAAAATAGTCAATGTATTTGTGAACTATACGCATGAATGGAACATGGCTATGCACAATTCAATTGAACGCAAAGTGTTCGAAGGCTATCACGCCCTTCACCCTCATGGTTTAAAGGACGGTGACGCTGTCGAAAAATACATTGATAACATGCGGAATTTTTACTATCAGCGGATGATTAACACAGCAACGATGCTGCTGACCGGAGTATCACTACTTGTTGCTATCTTTGCCCTGATAGTGGCACTTATAACGATTCATTTTAGTTAAGAATACAGGTTGTAATCTATATCAATGCGGCTCATTTCTTGCCCACCATTACCAGCGAAGTGACGCTTCATCACCGGAAAGTAGGTCAAGAGGGTTATAATCCTAGTTGTGATTCAAGAGTTATAGAATATGTCATTAAATATACCCAAAGCCGTATTGAAAATTATTTACAAAAGCATTAAGTAATATAAACAAACCTACATTTCTAGCGAACTTAAAGTCAGCACCTACAATAAATCGCTGTTTAGTGTATTCATATGGAGTTGCAATGGATTCATATTTAGATATTTTACCTAAAGGTTCTACAGCAGTTGCAGTGAAAACAAAAGGACACAACTTCTTCATTGATAATGAGGGGATATCATCTACTGGTTGTTAGGTTGTATCAAATGATAGGGTCGATGATTATGTAATCGTTTTTCATCAAACTAACACCGATAATTACGTCTACATTGGTGAGTTTGTCGGTAAAAACGCTGAAGAATATACCGAGCGGCAAGGAAAAAGATATCCCCGCTATCGAATTTTCATTAAAAATATAAAGCTTGCTCTCAAAACAAATACAACATGGACCTCTTTCGTAGGAAAAAACAATGGTGGTTTCGAGCGGATTTATTTGGAAAACGAAGGGCAGAAAAAGCCTAAATATCTAGATCCCGACTCTATTGAAGCCGAAGAGGGATATAAAAAAGACTTTAACCGAATGACGAGTGTTAGAGATAGAAAATTAGCTGACGCGAGGAAAAAAAATGATAATTACACTTGTCAGTCATGTAACAACCAATACTTTGTAAATAACAAGTATATTATCGACTGTCATCATTTAAATCCAATCAATTTAGGGAAAAGAAAAACAAAAATAGAAGATCTAATTTCGTTATGTCCTACATGTCATCGAATTGCGCATACTCGAGTCCCCCCATATTCTTTAAGAGAGTTAAGAGAGATCATGGAAAAGCATGCTTAATCTTATTGACTTTAATTGGTTTAAGGTTCGTATTCAGTTGAGAATTAAGTAGATGTACTACTTAGACTATGTGATGCAAAAAATTGCCAAATAATCTTAAGTCAAAACCGCAAAAGCCCGCAACTAAGCGGGCTTTTGGGTATTTTTAGCTAGACAATTCCTAACGCGGAAATCATTCCCACTCAATCGTGGCCGGTGGTTTACCAGAGATATCGTAAACCACGCGAGAGATGCCGTTCACTTCGTTGATGATGCGGTTGGAGACGCGGCCGAGGAAATCGTACGGCAGGTGCGCCCAGTGCGCGGTCATGAAGTCGATGGTTTCTACTGCACGCAGTGAAACAACCCAATCATATTTACGACCGTCGCCCATCACGCCAACAGAGCGCACTGGCAGGAACACGGTGAAGGCCTGGCTAACTTTGTTGTACAGATCAGCTTTATGCAGTTCTTCGATGAAGATCGCATCCGCACGACGCAGCAGGTCGCAGTACTCTTTCTTCACTTCGCCGAGGACACGCACGCCCAAACCTGGACCTGGGAACGGATGGCGATACAGCATGGCGTATGGCAGACCCAGTTCCAGACCGATCTTACGCACTTCGTCTTTGAACAGCTCTTTCAGCGGCTCAACCAGGCCCATCTTCATCTCTTTCGGCAGACCGCCCACGTTGTGGTGAGATTTGATCACGTGCGCCTTGCCGGTAGCAGAAGCAGCAGACTCGATCACGTCTGGATAGATGGTGCCCTGTGCCAGCCATTTCACGTCAGTCAACTTCAGCGCTTCTTCGTCGAACACTTCAACGAACACGCGGCCGATAATCTTACGCTTGGCTTCTGGATCGTTCTCGCCCGCCAGTGCGTCAAGGAAACGATTCTCAGCGGCAACGTGAACGATGTTCAGACCAAAGTGGTCGCCAAACATTTCCATGACCTGCTCAGCTTCATTCAGACGCAGCAGGCCGTTGTCCACGAACACACAGGTCAGACGATCGCCGATAGCGCGGTGCAGCAGCATCGCGGTGACAGAGGAATCCACGCCACCTGACAGGCCCAGGATCACTTTGTCCTGACCAACCTGCTCACGAATACGCTCTACCGCATCTTCGATGATCTTAGCTGGCGTCCACAGTGCTTCACAGCCGCAGATGTCACGGATGAAGCGCTCCAGCATGCGCAGGCCCTGACGGGTATGCGTCACTTCTGGGTGGAACTGCACGCCGTAGAATTTCTTCTCTTCGTTAGCCATGATGGCGAACGGACAGGTTTCGGTGCTGGCAACCGTTTCAAAACCTGCTGGGATGGCGGTCACTTTGTCACCGTGGCTCATCCACACGTCCAGCAACGGTTTGCCGGCAGCGCTGATGGCATCTTCGATGTCACGCACCAGTGCGCTCTGGGTCAGCACTTCAACCTGCGCATATCCAAACTCACGCTCGTTGGAGCCTTCAACCTTGCCGCCCAGCTGCATTGCCATGGTCTGCATGCCGTAGCACACGCCCAGCACTGGTACGCCAGCATTGAACACGTATTCTGGTGCACGTGGGCTGTTCAGCTCAGTGGTGCTTTCCGGGCCACCAGAAAGGATGATGCCGTTTGGATTGAAGCTACGAATCTGCTCTTCGGTGACATCCCACGCCCAGAGTTCGCAGTAGACGCCCAGCTCACGCACGCGGCGCGCGACCAGCTGCGTATACTGAGAACCAAAATCGAGGATCAAAATGCGATGTTTATGAATATTTTCAGTCGTCATTGAGGCGTTTCCATTGGGATGGACTTAATAATAAAAGCGCCCGGCGGGTGCCGGGCGTTGAATCTTACGGGATTATGAACCCATGCGGTAGTTCGGTGACTCTTTGGTGATGGTCACATCGTGCACGTGGCTTTCAGTGATGCCTGCGCCACTGATACGCACGAACTCCGCTTTAGTGCGCAGATCGTCGATGGTTGGGCAACCGGTCAGGCCCATGCAAGAGCGCAGACCGCCCATTTGCTGATGCACGATCTCTTTCAGACGGCCTTTATAAGCTACGCGACCTTCGATACCTTCTGGTACCAATTTGTCAGCGGCGTTATCAGTCTGGAAGTAACGGTCAGAAGAACCTTTAGACATCGCGCCCAGTGAACCCATGCCACGGTAAGATTTGAAAGCACGGCCCTGATACAGCTCGATCTCGCCTGGGGATTCTTCAGTACCCGCCAGCATAGAACCGACCATTACCGCAGCAGCGCCCGCAGCGATCGCTTTAGCAATGTCACCTGAGAAGCGGATACCGCCATCAGCCACAACCGGGATACCGGTGCCTTCCAGCGCTTCAACCGCATCAGAAACAGCAGTGATCTGTGGAACACCTACGCCAGTGACGATACGTGTGGTACAGATAGAGCCAGGACCGATACCTACTTTCACTGCGCTCACGCCCGCTTTCGCCAGCGCCAGTGCGCCTGCACCGGTTGCCACGTTGCCACCGATGATCTCGAGGTCTGGGTATTTAGCACGGGTTTCACGGATACGTTGCAGTACACCTTCAGAGTGACCGTGTGAGGAGTCGATCAGCAGAACGTCAACGCCCGCAGCGACCAGCGCGTCAACACGCTCTTCGTTACCCGCACCCGCGCCAACTGCAGCGCCGACACGCAGACGGCCTTCCGCATCTTTACAGGCGTTAGGTTTACGTTCTGCTTTCTGGAAATCTTTAACGGTAATCATGCCCAGCAGGTGGAAGCTGTCATCAACAACCAGCGCTTTCTCAACACGTTTTTCGTGCATTTTCTGCAGTACGATGTCGCGTGCTTCACCCTCTTTAACAGTGACCAGACGCTCTTTCGGCGTCATCACTGCGGAAACTGGCTGGCTTAAATCCGTCACGAAACGCACGTCACGACCGGTGATGATGCCGACCAGTTCATTGTCTGCGTTTACCACTGGGTAGCCGGCAAAGCCGTTGCGCTCGGTCAACTCTTGCACTGCCGCCAGCGTGGTGGTTGGCAGAACGGTCTGAGGATCGGTCACAACACCACTTTCGTGTTTTTTAACTTTGCGAACTTCGTCCGCCTGGCGCTCAATCGACATGTTTTTGTGGATAAAGCCCAGACCACCTTCCTGTGCCAGTGCAATCGCCAGACCCGCTTCGGTCACGGTGTCCATGGCAGCAGACAGCATAGGGATGTTCAGACGGATGTTTTTCGTCAGTTGGGTGCTGAGATCAGCAGTGTTTGGTAGAACAGTGGAGTGAGCAGGAACGAGCAGAACGTCGTCAAAAGTGAGGGCTTCTTTAGTGATTCTTAGCATTGCAATATCTCCACCTGGGGGCGATTAAAACAGATAAAATATTGCCGCGGCATTATACAGGCCGAAATCGATTGCCTCCAGTGTTTTTTAGGAAAAAGTCTTGATCCTTCGGGTGAGCAATGTAGTATCGGTTGATTAACCCTCTGATTTAAAATTTGATCTACATCACATGTCGCTACCGCCAACCGCCAATATTTTTACTGTCAGCCGCCTGAATACCACGGTGCGCCAACTGCTGGAAAATGAGATGGGCCTGGTGTGGCTCAGCGCTGAGATCTCCAATTTTAGCCAGCCCTCTTCCGGTCACTGGTACTTCACCTTAAAGGATGATGGCGCTCAGGTGCGCTGTGCAATGTTCCGCAACAGCAACCGTCGAGTCACCTTCCGTCCACAGCATGGCCAGCAAGTTTTGGTGCGCGCCAGCATTACGCTGTATGAACCGCGTGGTGATTACCAACTGATTATCGAAAGCATGCATCCGGCCGGTGAAGGTCTTCTGCAGCAGCAGTTTGAACAGTTAAAAGCACGTTTGGCGGCAGAGGGGTTATTCGATCAGCAGTTCAAACAGCCGCTGCCCGACCCGGCGCGTCAGGTGGGGGTGATTACCTCGGCAACCGGTGCTGCGCTGCATGATGTGCTGCGCGTATTGCATCGTCGAGATCCCTCGCTGCCTGTGATCATCTATCCCACGCCAGTGCAAGGTGTCGATGCGCCCGCAGCCATCGTGCGTGCCATTGAACTGGCGAACCAGCGTGATGAGTGTGACGTGCTGATTGTCGGCCGTGGCGGCGGCTCGCTAGAGGATTTGTGGAGCTTTAACGACGAGCGCGTGGCGCGAGCTATCTTTGCCAGCCGCCTGCCCATCGTCAGTGCCGTGGGCCATGAAACGGACGTCACCATCGCTGACTTTGTCGCCGATCTGCGCGCCCCTACCCCATCTGCGGCGGCAGAAGTCGTGAGCCGTAATCAGATCGAACTGCTGCGCCGTTTGCAGTCACAACAGCAGCGTATGGAAATGGCAATGGATTTCTACATTGCAGAGCAGCAACGCCGTTTTACCCGTATACAACATCGTTTGCAGCAGCAACATCCACAATTGCGTCTGGCACGCCAGCAAACCACACTGTTCCAGTTGCAACGTCGCCTCGGCGAGGCAATGGATCAACGTCTGCGTGTGGCTAATCGCCAGCAGGATCGCGTGTTACAGCGCCTCAATATTCAGCAGCCGCAGGGGCGTATTCTGCGTGCACAGCAGCAGATGCAGCAATGGCAGTATCGCCTGCAACAGGGCATGGAGAAGCAGCTGAATCACAATCGTCAGCGCTTTGGTAATCTGGCCGCGCAACTGGAGGGCGTCAGTCCGCTTGCCACACTGGCTCGCGGGTTTAGCGTGACCACGGATACGCAAGGTCAACTGGTGAAGAAAACCCAGCAATTGCATAAAGGCGATTTACTGCGCACCCGCCTCGATGACGGCTGGGTGGAAAGCCAGGTGACCGCACTTGAACCGCAGAAATCACGCCCCCGTAAAGCACGCTCCTAGCTGAAAAACTATACTTCTGGCATGTTCCCTCACGGCCAGGAGTTACTATGACCTACAGCGTTATTCCTCCGTATATTCTTCGCAATATTATTGACCATTGTTCGGGTGCGCCGCAGGAGTCTGCTCGCCGCACCCTAACCCATGTTCAGCAACTGATGGCTGAACATAACCATAAAGCGGCCAGCTCGGCCACCGCCCAGCCCGGAACCGTACTGCGTGCCATCTATGATGCTGAAAATACGCAAAATCTGCCCGGCACCCTAATCCGCGATGAAGGCCAGCCGGGCAATGGCGATGTGGCGGCTGAAGAAGCCTGGAATTATCTCGGCATCACCTACGATTTCTACTGGCAGATCTTCAAGCGCAACTCACTGGATAACAAAGGCCTGAAGCTGGATGGCACCGTGCATTATGGCAAGGAGTATCAGAACGCCTTCTGGAACGGTCAGCAGATGGTATTTGGTGACGGCGATGGCGAGATCTTTAATCGCTTCACCGTTGCGCTGGATGTGGTGGCGCATGAACTCACCCATGGCGTGACGGAAAACGAAGCGGGACTGGTTTACTTCCAGCAGTCCGGTGCATTGAATGAATCGATGTCTGATGTGTTTGGCTCGCTGGTGAAGCAGTTCCACCTGCAGCAAACGGCCGATCAGGCTGACTGGTTGATTGGTGAGGGCTTGTTAGCCGCCGGCATTAAAGGTCGTGGGCTGCGCTCGATGTCCGCACCAGGCACGGCTTACGATGATCCGAAACTCGGCAAAGACCCGCAACCGGCGGATATGGATCACTATATCGACACGCGTGATGACAACGGCGGTGTCCATCTCAATTCTGGCATTCCTAACCGTGCGTTTTACCTTGCCGCTAAAGCATTAGGCGGCTTTGCCTGGGAGCTGGCGGGTCATGCCTGGTATGACACTCTCTGCGACAAGACGCTGCCGCAGGATGCCGACTTCAGTACCTTTGCCCGTTTCACCATTGAACATGGTGGCAAGCGATTTAACCGCTCGGTGGCGGAAGCAATTCAATCCGCCTGGCAACAGGTAGGCGTAACGTGAATATTAAACTGACTGATGACGCCATTATCGAACTGGCGCGTGAAGGCGGCATTGCTTTTATCCCCAACTTGCGAGGCGAGCGCCGCTTTGCTCTGGCACAACTGCCAGAACCGCAAAAACAGCGGGTGTGTAACGTGCTGGAGCAGGCATTACCGCTGGGTGAACCGGAAGATCAGGCGGCGAATCTGGGACGCGGCGATCAGCGTTATTTTCGTATTCAAATCACCTATGCCACCCATCATGAAGCGGGCTCTATCGTGATTTTGATTCCTGAAACCGCAGCCTCGCCTGAATTAGAGGCACTTTGGCGCGACGGCCAGTGAAGAACTCGGAGATCTCCCAAGGCAACCTGTAACTTACTGACTATAATCATTAATGTGGCTAGCTAGTCCACGTCGAAGAAAACACCCTTAGATGAGGTCTCTGCTATGACACAAAAAAAGCAACGAGGTGGTGCCGGGAACTTTGCAGAGGACCCGGAGCGTGCCAGGGAAGCCGGCAGTGCTGGCGGCAAAGTCAGTGGGGGTAATTTCAGAAACGATCCTGAAAGAGCCAGGGAAGCTGGAAGAAAAGGAGGTCAAAAAAGCCGTCGCCCCTCCAAGCAGCAGTGAATAAGGTACCTTAAGGAGTGAAGTACGCCACGGAAGGTTAATAAAAAAGGCCGACATCATGATGTCGGCCTTTCTTCTTACTGAGGCTTACTTGCTGTCTGGCAGCGCGTAAGCAATCACGTAATCACCACGGTCTGGTGACTGACGTGCGCCACCTGCGGAGATCAGGATGTACTGTTTGCCATTCTTCGGCGAAACGTAGCTGATTGGACCGCCCTGACTACCCACTGGCAGACGTGCTTTCCACACTTCTTTACCGGTTGAGCTATCGAAGGCGCGCAGATAGTAATCCTGCGTACCGGCGATGAACACCAGGCCACCCTGAGTTGCTAAGGTGCCACCCAGCGTTGGCATGCCGATTGGCATTTGCGCACGCATCTTAATACCGAATGGACCCGTATCCTGCACGGTACCAACTGGCACCTGCCATACGATCTGACGGGTTTTCATGTCGATGGCTGACAAGGTACCGAACGGCGGCGCCTGGCACGGAATGCCCAGCGGAGACATGAAGCGGTTTTTGTTAACAGCGTAAGGGGTGCCTTTCAGCGGAACGGCGCCCATACCCGTGTTGATCGCTTCACCGCCATTGCTGGCTGCATCTTTGCTGGTGTCCTGAGGGATCATCTGCACCCACAGGCCCAGACGCATGTCGTTGACGAACATGTACTGGTTGTTCGGGTCAAACGAGATGCTGCCCCAGTTCATACCACCCAGTGAACCTGGGAAGCTGAGTGACTTGTCAGTATCCGGAACGGTGAACAGGCCATCGTAACGCATGCCTTTGAAGGCAATACGGCACACCAGCTGATCGAACGGCGTTGCACCCCACATGTCAGACTCGGTCAGTTTCTGATTGCCAATGTTTGGCATTTCCACTGAGTGCGGCTGCGTTTTGGTGTACTGCTCGTTCGGGATGTGACCCTGCGGCATTGGCTGCTCTTCAACTTTGGTCAAAGGCTTGCCGGTCAGACGGTCCAACACCCAAATCATACCGGTTTTTGCACCGATAACGACGGCAGGCTTAGTGGTGCCATCCTTCATTGGGAAGTCGACCAGGCTCGGCTGCATTGGCAGGTCGAAGTCCCACAGATCGTTATGTACGGTCTGATAAACCCATTTTTGCTTACCGGTAGTTGCATCCAGCGCCAGAATTGATGCGCCGTAGGTGTGATCCAGTTTGGTACGATTCGCACCCCACAGATCCACCGACGAGCTACCCATTGGCAGGAACACAGTGTTCATCGCCGGGTCGTATGACATCGGTGCCCATGAGTTCGGGGTACTACGGGTGTAGTCTTTGCCCGGCATCAGGATGGCATTCGGATCATCATTGCCTGGGTCAAACGCCCAACGCATCTGACCGGTGATGACGTCAAAGCCGCGCAGAACGCCGCCAGGCATATCGGTCTGGACGTTATCTGCCACACGACCGCCAACCACCACGGTGGTACCGGCCAGCTGTGGTGCAGACGTCAGCTGATACTGTGGATCGGGCGCTTTACCCAGACCTTTTTTCAGGTCAACCACACCGTGGTCGCCGAAGTTTTCACAGAACTCACCGTTGTCAGCGTTGATCGCAATCAGACGCGCATCGATGGTGTTCATCAGAATACGACGCTGACAGGTATCACCTGCCGCCAGCACTGGCGCAGGAACCGGTGTTGAACCCGGCTGACTTGGCTGCTGTACCGGCTTGGTCGCATCGAAATACGCCAGACCACGACAGCGGTTCCACACTTCAGCCTGTGCGTTGATTTCACGCTTCCAGATCTGCTTACCGGTATCCGCTGCAACCGCAATCACGTTGTTGTGCGGGGTGCAAAGGTACAGGGTGTTGCCCACCTGCAGCGGGGTTTCCTGATCTTCCGCGCCGTTACCGGTTGGGCTGATTGGGGTATCGCCAGTGTGGAAGGTCCAGGCAACCTGGAGATCTTTGACGTTGTCACGGGTGATCTGGTCGATCGCCGCAAAACGGTCACCTTCAGGCGTACGGCCGTAGCTGCTCCAGTCCTGCTGTGGCTTAGACTTGTCGACAGGAATCAGCGGCAGCTGTTTGCCGTCGAACGCGACGGTTGGATGCGGCTGGAACATCTGCACGAAAGTGACCACCATGCTGACGGCAATGACCGCTGAGAGCACATAAGAAACTTTGGCCAGAGGGTTTTTGCCTTCGCGTTTACGCAGCGCTGGCCAGGTCAGGAAGGCCAGCAGCATCAGGCCCGCAGGTACCATCAGGCGTGAAACCAACTGCCAGAAATGGAAGCCCGCATCGAACAGCGCCCAAATCAGGGTGCCAACAAAGACCAGAATAAACAGGGTCACGGCGGATGATTTGCGGCGGAAGAACTGAATCGCCGACAGCAACATCACAATACCGGAAATGAGGAAGTACCAGCTGCCGCCCAGAGCGACCAACTTGCCACCGCCGATCGCAAAGAACAGACCGACAGCCAGCAGGACCAGCCCGAACAATACAGACCAGATACTCAACCCTTTGCAGGGACGAGCGGAATTTTCTGCCATAACAAAAACTCTCCTGAAAAAATAACGCGCTGGTGCCGGCTAACAGGCTGTAGCCGGTAACAATGCTCCTGCCAACGATGGGGGACAGGAACCAATCCGTTACGCTTTATTTTATATCTATTGGTACGGGTGCAATGCCCGTAATTCGGCGCTTGTGAGCAAGGACACATCGCAGGTGAGAGTGATTCTCGCTACAAGGCGGCAGGATTGTACCACCTGGTTCATTAGAAAGTGAACATCCATAACGAAGGAGTTACTGGGCAATAGCATTTTTGCTACAAAACCAGTCATAAGTTATTAATAAATATGAGGCTGAATCAAAGTGTAATTTTTGATGTTAAGAAGAAGTCAGAGTGGGAGATGTCGTAGGAGTCGTGCGGTGGGGGCGAAAAAAAGGGCCCCATCAGGGCCCTCTTCACTTTAACGCTTATTCTTTTTCAGATGCGACATCAGTCGCTGGCGTTTGCGCTGCTGCGTCGGTGTCAGCAGGTTACGTTTGCCCGCGTACGGGTTGTCGCCTTCTTTAAACTGAATGCGAATCGGTGTACCCATCACGTTGAGTGAACGACGGAAGTAGTTCATCAGGTAACGTTTGTAGGAATCGGGCAGGTCCTTCACCTGATTACCGTGAATCACCACGATCGGCGGGTTGTAACCACCGGCATGGGCATACTTCAGCTTCACGCGGCGACCACGCACCAGCGGCGGCTGATGGTCGTCAGAAGCCATAGTCATGATGCGCGTCAGCATAGCGGTGCCGACACGTTTGGTCGAGCAGTCGTAAGCTTCGGTCACGGATTCGAACAGGTTACCTACGCCACTGCCGTGCAGCGCCGAAATAAAGTGAATGCGCGCGAAATCGATAAAGCCCAGACGGAAGTCCAGCATCTCTTTCACTTCATCACGCGCTTCCTGCGTCATGCCATCCCACTTGTTGACCACGATCACCAATGAGCGACCGCTGTTCAGGATAAAGCCGAGCAGTGAGAGATCCTGATCGGAAATGCCTTCACGTGCATCAATCACCAGCATCACCACGTTGGCATCTTCAATGGCCTGCAGCGTTTTGATGACAGAGAATTTCTCTACGGTTTCGGTGATTTTTCCGCGTTTACGCACACCAGCGGTATCAATCAACACATACTCGCGCTCGTCACGTTCCATTGGAATGTAGATGCTGTCACGTGTGGTGCCCGGCATGTCGAAGACCACGACGCGGTCTTCACCCAGAATGCGGTTAGTCAGCGTTGACTTGCCGACGTTAGGACGGCCAACGATAGCCAGCTTGATCGGCAATGTGGTCGGGTCGAAGTTTTCTTCTTCCTCTTCCGCCAGCGCCTTCTCGTCCTCTTCTTCTTCTAACGCGGCCCAGTAAGCGGCGTTTTCTTCTTCTTCCGTCAACTCCACTTCTGGAACGGCTTCTTCCATCCATGGCAGCAACGCAGCTTCAAGCAGGTTGTTCACACCGCGACCGTGCGAAGCCGCAATCGGGTGAATCTCACCCAAGCCCAGCGCATAGAAATCCAGCACGGCGGCATCAGGATCGAGACCGTCAGTTTTGTTCGCTACCAGGAAGGTGGCTTTCTCGCGCGAACGCAGGTGATTGGCGATCTGTTGATCGGCCGGCATCACACCCGCACGCGCATCCACCAGGAACAGCACCACATCCGCTTCTTCAATCGCCAGCAGCGATTGTTCTGCCATGCGGTTTTCGACGCCTTCCTCGGTGCCATCAATACCGCCGGTATCAATAACAATGAATTCGCGCCCTTCCACTTCGGCGCGACCATATTTGCGATCGCGAGTCAGTCCAGGAAAATCCGCTACCAGCGCATCACGAGTGCGCGTTAAGCGGTTAAATAGCGTAGATTTTCCCACATTGGGACGCCCAACCAGCGCGACCACAGGTACCATAACACTTGCCTCAGTTTTAAAAATAAATCGCCCGAATGGCGTGATTATAACGACATTTGCCAGAAGGCGTCAGGCTGAAGGCGCTAAGAATACCATGCCTGACTAAAAACGAAACGGCCCCTGACGAATCAGGAGCCGTATTAGCGAGCAGGAAGCCGGTTCCTGCAAAGCCCAATCTTAACGAGTGATGGCGTAAACTTCGCCGCCCTTCGCCTGGATCAGCAGCTTGTCACCCGCAACCACCGGGTCAGTCTGGAAGCCATCGCTGTCCAGTTTCTGCTGCGCAACAAAGCGCCCGTCCAGGGTGTTGATCCAGTGCACATAGCCTTCGCTATCGCCGACCACCAGATAACCGTTAAACAGCGCTGGTGAAGTCAGGTTGCGATGCAGCAGATCGCTCTGACGCCAAATGGCCACGCCACCGTCGGCATTGAGGGCAATCACGCGGTCATCCTGATCGACCAGGTAAATACGCCCCGCATCAACCACCATGTCTTTCACGCCGCCGATTTCGCGTTTCCACAGAATCTGGCCTGAACGCAGTTCCAGCGCGGTCAGATTGCCGTTGTAAGCCAGCGCATAGATCACACCGTTAACCACAACCGGCGTCGTATCCACATCGCTCAGACGATCAATTTCTGTGGCGCCACTTGGCTGCGAAATACGCTGCTGCCAAATCAACTGCCCCTGGTTCATGATCACTGCGCTCACGCGGCCATTGTCACCACCGACAATCGCACCACCGAATGCCACGGTCGGCGCAGATTCACCGCGCAGTGACAGCGCAGGCATATCGAGGTTGACGCTCCACTTGATCGCGCCAGTGCTCTGGTCCAGCCCCTGCAACATACCGTTGCTGGTGTGGATCAGCACCAGGCCATCGCTCACGACTGGACGCGACATCGCTTCACCGGCGACTTTCGTCTGCCAGGCGATGCTGCCATCGCTATTGTTCAGTGCAAAGACCTGGCCGCGCTCGCTGCCGATATAGATGCGATCGCTGGTAGCGGTAATGCCGCCAGAGAGAAGAGCTGAGATGTTTTTCGAGAAGAAGCCGGTTTTCTCAGAGAGATCGACTTTCCATTTCTCTTTACCGTTGCTGGCATCCAGGGCTTTTACTACGCCAAAGCGGTCGGCCGCATAGACGGTGCCGTCCTGCCAGGCCGGATGCAGATTGGAATAGAAATCACCAACGCCATCACCCACAGAGGTGCTCCAGGCAGTCTGTGGCGTAAACTGGTTTTCCACTTTCGGCAGCGGAGCCATTTTTACTACATCTTCTTCGCCGCTGAACAGCGAGCAACCGCTGAGCAGAGTGACTGAAATCAGCCCTGGCAGCAGGTATTTACGTAATTCCATGTGCGCTCTCTTGACTGGCTTAACTTAAGTTATTCATCTTCATCTGCAGCATTTGCTTCAACGCAGGAGAGGCCTGCGATTCAGCACCTTTGCTCCAGGCATCACGTGCGCCCTGCTTGTCGCCTTTGCTCAGCAGTGCTTCGCCACGAATGTCCGCAATAATGGCTGTCCAGCCATCACCCTTAACATTGTTAAGGGTTGAAAGTGCGGCATCGGCCTGATTTTGCTGCAGTTGAATGCGCGCCAGACGCAGGTTAATCACCGCCTGCAGGTTGGCATCTTTGGTATCTTTCAGCCCGCTCTGAAGCAGCGTAATGGCTTTATCTAACTGATTCGCTTCAACGTACTGTTTCGCTAAATCGAGCGAAGCCAGTGCGCCATAAGTGTTGTTATTTTCATTGGCAAAGGCGGCAACCGCTTCCAGCGTTTGCGGCTTGTCCGCCTGCATCGCGGTGGTCAGTTGTTGATACTGTGCCGACGCAGCTTTATCCGCACCATCCTGATGACTGGTCCAGAAACGCCAGCCACCCAGTGCAGCAATGCCGATGATCACACCCACAGCCAGCGCTTTGCCGTTGTTCGCAAAGAACTGACGCAGTGCGTCAACCTGTTCGTTTTCGTTGCTGTAAACTTCCACGCAATCCCTCTCCTTTAAATGGCTGTTGCAGTGCTGCGTTTACTGCAGCAGCGTGCGCAATGTCGCAGCGGCTTTGCTTTGGGCAACGGTTTGTTGATCGCCAGTGCTCAGGTTTTTAATCACCACCTGGCCCGCTTTCACTTCGTCCTCGCCCAGCACCAGCGCAATGCGTGCGCCCCACTTGTCTGCACGGCCAAACTGCTTCTTGAAGTTACCACCACCGAAGTTGGTCATCAGCTTCAGCGCCGGATCTGCATCACGCAGTTTTTCCGCCAGTTGCATCGCGGCGGACTGAACGCCCTGCCCCGAAGCGATAACATAGACATCAACAATGCGCGTCGGTTCAAATTCTGGATTAACCGCTTGAACCAGCAATACCAAACGCTCAAGACCCATTGCAAAACCGACCGCTGGCGTAGCGCGACCACCCAGCTGTTCAACCAGACCATCGTAGCGTCCACCGGCACAGACGGTGCCCTGTGAACCTAAGCTGTTGGTCACCCACTCAAACACGGTGCGGTTGTAGTAATCGAGGCCACGCACCAGACGCTGGTTCACGGTGTAAGCAATACCCGCGTCATTCAGCAGGCTGCACAGCCCGTCGAAGTGCGCGCGTGAGTCTTCATCGAGATATTCATTCAGCGTCGGCGCATCGTTCAGCAACAGCTGGATGTCAGGATTTTTGCTGTCGAGTACACGCAACGGATTGCTATACATACGACGTTTGCAATCTTCATCCAGTTTGTCTTTGTGCTGCTCAAGGAAGGACACCAGCGCATCGCGGTAGTTTGCGCGTGCTTCCAGTGAACCAATAGAGTTGAGTTCGAGACTCACGTGTTCAGCGATACCTAACGCTTTCCACCAGCGCGCGGTCATCATAATCAGTTCAGCATCGATGTCCGGGCCTTGCAGACCAAACACTTCCGCACCAATCTGATGGAACTGGCGGTAACGGCCTTTCTGCGGACGCTCATAGCGGAACATCGGACCGATGTACCACAGACGCTGTTCCTGATTGTACAGCAGACCATGCTCAATACCGGCGCGCACACAGCCCGCCGTGCCTTCCGGACGCAGGGTCAGACTTTCACCGTTGCGGTCGTCAAAGGTGTACATCTCTTTTTCAACCACATCGGTGACTTCACCGATAGCGCGTTTAAACAGCGGGGTCTGCTCTACAATCGGCAAACGGATTTCACTAAAGCCATAACTGGCCAGCACCTGCTTGAGGGTGCCCTCAATACGCTGCCAAATCGCGGTATCCGCCGGCAGGTAGTCGTTCATCCCACGGATCGCTTGAATATTCTTCGCCACGTTAGAATCTCTTAATACAAAAAAACCTGTCCGGCATCATACCTTATGAGGATGAAACCGCACAGGTTCAATCACAAACTGGCGCGCGGCGGGCGCGCACCGTCCTTTATTTTTCCAGCTGCTGCACGTTAATGCGGCGGCTTTCATCCAGCATGCTGGCCTTGGCACGAATACGTGCTTCCAACTGGTCGATCATGTTGTCGTTATCGAGGCGATCGCGCTGGCGCACGCCGTCTTCATAGAAACCACTTTTGCGGCTGCCGCCGGTCACGCCCATGGTCGAAACCGTGGCTTCGCCAGGACCGTTCACCACACAACCGATAATCGAGATATCCATTGGCGTGATGATGTCTTCGAGGCGTTCTTCCAGCGCATTCACCGTGCCGATCACATCAAATTCCTGACGTGAACAGGTTGGGCAGGCAATAAAGTTAATGCCGCGAGAGCGAATGCGCAGTGATTTCAGAATGTCGTAACCAACCTTGACTTCTTCCACCGGATCCGCCGCCAGAGAGATGCGCAGCGTATCGCCGATCCCTTCCGCCAGCAGCAAGCCCAGGCCGATCGCTGATTTTACTGAACCGGCGCGCGCGCCACCCGCTTCGGTAATACCGAGATGCAGTGGCTGATCGATAGCTTTTGCCAGCAGACGATAGGATTCAACGGCAAGGAATACGTCAGAGGCTTTTACACTCACTTTGAACTGATCAAAGTTGAGGCGATCAAGGTGATCAACATGGCGCATCGCGGATTCGAGCAGCGCCTGTGGCGTTGGCTCACCGTATTTTTCCTGCAGATCTTTTTCCAGTGAACCGGCATTCACGCCGATACGGATAGGAATGTTGTAATGGCGGGCACAATCCACTACCTGGCGGATACGCTCATTGTTGCCGATATTGCCGGGGTTGATGCGCAGGCAATCGACGCCATATTCGGCGACTTTCAGTGCGATACGATAGTCAAAATGAATGTCCGCCACCAGCGGCACATTGACCTGTTGCTTAATCAGTTTGAACGCTTCCGCCGCATCCATGGTTGGAACAGAGACGCGCACGATATCGACACCGACACGCTCAAGCTGGCGAATCTGGTTAACCGTGGCGTCCACATCCGTGGTGCGGGTGTTGGTCATTGACTGAACGGCAATGGGCGCACCATCACCAACCGGCACCTTGCCGACGTAAATCCGTGTTGATTTGCGACGGATAATGGGTGCTTCGTTATGCATATTCTCTCTCCACAATTACCCGGAAAGCGCGCTGCGCGTTATTGCGCACCCAGCGTCAGACGGGCAACCTGGTTATTACGGATAAAACGACTTAAATCAACGGGCTGATTCTGATATTGCACGTCAACCGCACTCGGTGCGCCAATTTTCAGACGATACGGAGCCGTTCCGGACAAGCTGAGCTTACCGCCGCTACGTTGCAATCCGCTGAACAGCTTCTTGCCAGTGGCGTCGGTGACTTCCAGCCAGCAATCGGCTTTGAAATTCATCACAACCGCATTTGGGTCGCCCGCAGGCTGACTGACCGCCGCGTTGCTGGTCGGCATTTGACCTGCCGGTACACTGTTGGCAGGTGCCGGAGAGGTGGCCGCTGGCGGTGCGTTATCGATCGGTGCCTGGCTCGGTGAAACCACGGCGTTATCGCTGCTGGTCGCAGGCGCAGTGGTGTTGGCTGCCGAAATCGCGTTGTTGCTGGTGCTCGGTGTCGCAACCGCACCGGCACCGTTATCCACCGGCGTACCGGCGGCATTGGTATCACTGTCAGTCGCGCTGTCAGTGCTGTTTTCACCCAGCGGAATAGACTGACTGTTATCGCTGCTGCTGCCATTCTGGTCAGCCATTGAGACCAGATCGGCCTGCGAGGCTTTATGATTTTGCCACCACCACGCGCCGGTCAGACCGATGACGACAAAAATCACCAACCAGGTGAAAATCATCAGCCAGCCATCACGCTTTTTACGGCGCTTACCTAACGAGAAGCTCTGCATTGGCTCAATTTTGGCCGCGCGCACGGGAGCCTGCTTCGCCATCATCGGCAACAGGTCATCTTCCGGCACATGCACCAGACGAGCATAAGAACGAATGTAACCGCGCAAGAACGTCGAAGCTAAATCAGCTGGCGACTTATCCTCTTCAATGTCTCGTACGGTAGAAAGTTTCAGGCACAGGCGTTCAGCGACATTTTGCTGAGTCAGCCCCATCTGCTCACGGGCCAGACGCAGGCGTTCACCTGTGGAATGTACTGCAGAATTCTCTTGAGTGGCTTCAGTATTCATTAGCTAAATAACGCTGGTACTGTATCGATTGTGGAAAACTTCGCGCCAACCGGTCGCCATAACGTGTAACGTCAGCAGCGTTTCCCTGTTGCGCGGCGAAACGTATTTGTAACCACTGGCTCTCTGCCGTTGCGGGCAAACGCTGGTGGTACACTTCTAATAGCAGCGGAACCGCCATGCGATCCTGCTGTTCAAGCCGCCTTTCCACTTCCAAAAGCAGTTGACTGCCCTGCTCTGGTGCGGCAATCAGCGCGTTGCTTAAAGACTCGCGCGCTGAGGCACTCTCTCCAGCCTGCAGGTAACAATAGCCCGAAAACAGAAATGCATCCTGACGAGCTTCGATTTCCTGTGCAGCCATCGCCAGCTTAAACTGTTGATGCGCTTCGCCATACTGCCTTAAACCGCAAAGAAACGCACCGTAATTGTTAGCGATGTAGCCATTCGCTGGCGCTAACTGCTGGGCGCGTTGGTAGTGCCAATGGGTCTGCGCGCTATTCTGCTGCGCCTGTGCCAGCCGCGCAAGCGCCAGCGGCACACGATAATCTCGCGGTGCTGCCCGCTCAGCGCGTAATAAATTACGCTGTGCTGCAGCAAAATCTTTCACCGCCAGGTAGTGCAACCCTAGCTGTAGCCTGATATCCGCAGCACCTTGCTGAACCGGTGTATTGACACAACCGGTTACAACAAAGCCCGCCAACATCACTGCCGATAATCCCTTATGCATTTCAGTCTCTCCCTCTGACATCGAGAGGAGAGACTGGCATGGCTTACGCCCGGTGGGTATCACCAGGCACTGTGTTTCAGAGCGCCTTCACAGAGATGGCTTCACCAGCCATCTTCTTACGCAAGGTACGCTTGGTACGGTCGATAACATCACCCGCTAACTGACCACAAGCCGCATCAATATCGTCGCCACGCGTTTTACGCACAATGGTGGTGAAACCGTAATCCATCAGCACTTTGGAGAAGCGATCGATACGGCTGTTTGAGCTACGGCCATAAGGCGCGCCTGGGAACGGGTTCCATGGAATCAGGTTAATTTTGCACGGCGTTTCTTTCAGCAGTGCAGCCAGCTCGTGCGCATTGTCGGTGCTGTCATTGATGTGATCCAGCATCACATACTCAATGGTCACGCGGCCCTGATTGGCGTTTGACTTACCGATATAACGTTTAACCGCACCGAGGAAGGTCTCGATGTTGTACTTTTTGTTGATCGGCACAATTTCGTCACGGATGGCATCGTTCGGCGCATGCAGTGAAATCGCCAGCGCCACGTCGATCATATCGCCCAGTTTATCCAGCGCCGGCACGACACCCGAGGTTGACAGCGTCACGCGACGTTTAGACAAACCAAAACCGAAGTCGTCCAGCATGATGTCCATCGCTGGCACCACGTTGTTGAGGTTGAGCAATGGCTCGCCCATGCCCATCATCACCACGTTGGTGATCGGACGCTGGCCGGTAATTTTCGCCGCGCCGATAATTTTCGCCGCGCGCCATACCTGACCAATGATTTCGGAAACGCGCAGGTTACGGTTGAAGCCCTGCTGCGCAGTCGAACAGAATTTGCACTCCAGCGCACAGCCTACCTGTGAGGAGACGCACAGTGTTGCACGGTCAGCTTCCGGGATATACACGGTTTCGACCAGCTGATCGCCGACGCGAATCGCCCACTTGATGGTGCCATCGCTGGAACGCATCTCTTCCGCCACTTCCGGCGCACGAATTTCAGCGCGTTGCATCAATTTGCCACGCAGCACTTTGTTGATATCAGTCATCTGCTCGAAATCATCACAGCAGTAGTGGTACATCCACTTCATGACCTGATCGGCGCGGAACGGCTTTTCACCCATCTCTAAAAAGAATTCGCGCATCTGCTGACGGTTAAGATCCAGCAGGTTAATTTTTTCGTTTTTTGGGGAAACAACCACGGGGGAAGCGGACGACGGCGTCACAATCTGTTCGGACATAATGTTCTCTGGCCTCGTTGTTACACGTTACGGCTCTGGTTAAGAATAGGAAAAAAACAGCGCCCTCGCTGAGACAGGCTCAACAAGGGCGCATTATTGTACTACATCTGCTGCATGATGCCAGGGGAACGACTTTACCGAGGTTGAAAAGGTGTAAAGACGTTTATCCGCATCGGCAGCAACGCACTTAGCGAGTGCGTGGGCAAACTTCGTTTTCAGCGAAGAAGTAAGCGATTTCGCGTGCAGCAGATTCAGCTGAGTCAGAACCGTGGGTCGCGTTCTCGGTGAAGCTGTCAGCGTAGTCAGCACGCAGAGTACCGGCCAGCGCGTTGTCTGGGTTGGTTGCACCCATCAGGTCACGGTGACGCTGAACGGCGTTTTCGCCTTCCAGAACAGAAACAACAACGGGACCAGAAGTCATGAACTCAACCAGACCATCGAAGAATGGACGGCCTTTGTGCTCAGCGTAGAAACCTTCAGCCTGCTCTTTGGTCAGGTGCAGCATTTTCGCGCCAACGATTTTGAAGCCTGCGCTTTCAAAACGGTTGTAGATAGCACCAATCACGTTCTTAGCGACGGCGTTTGGTTTAACGATTGAGAAAGTACGTTCGATTGCCATGATGACCTCTAGTTAGCATCCTGAAGAAACCGGGAACTCGCTCCCGGTAAGAAAACGCGCCGATTATAGGGACATCATCGGGCGTTGCCTATTGCCGATTGGTGGAATTATCGAAAATAATTGATTTTTGTCGGGGCGAACACGCGCAGAATCTGGCATACGCGGCTATTTACCCCCGAATAAATGAGACGGATGCCAGTTGACCCGATTCATCCATGACCACCAGTTGATACTGGCCCGGTTCACTGAGCACCAGCGCCGCACTGTTTTGCCCCGCTTGCTGTTCGACCGGCTGCCCGTTCAAAAACCACCAGCGCTGCGATCCCCTTCCGCCCTGTACGGCAACCGGCAGCACCAATACCACTTTGCCCGGCAACGGCTGCACGCGTTGCCCCTCAATCACGCCCGTGATTAAGAGAGGTGGCGCGCTGCCCTGATTTAAGGGTGGGCAGCGAGAATCGACCGGCGGCAGGCGCTGCTCGCGGCGCTCAGACAGCGGCAGCCAGGGTTCCAGCGGCAGTGGCCACATCAGACTCTCCTGGCTCTGTGCGCCGGGGCAATCTGCCGCCACACGTAAGCCCTGAAGGTTGACCCAATAACGTTGACGTAAACCATTCACACCTTCCTGACCGGGTGCCAGCAGTGTGGGTGGCACGGTTCGGTTCAGTATCCAGCTCTGGCGACGCTGGCGACAGTTATCGTCACCCACTGGCAAGGGTTGGCCTCCGGGCCAGCAAATGCTCATGGCGCTGACTGAATCCGGCTGCGGATCGCGCGGCGCACCGCGCACTGACATATGCCCCGCCAGCAGATTATTGACCTGGTTCATCACCGGTACCGCAGAGGCAAAACCAAACTGACCGGCAACCGGTGTGGCATCCGGTCTGCCAACCCACACGCCGATTAAATAGCGGGGCGTAATGCCAATCGTCCATGCATCGCGGTAGCCATAACTGGTGCCGGTTTTCCAGGCCAGAGGGGCAATATCCGGAACGGCGCCTGATGGCTGAGCTTCTCCAGCCAGAATGCGCCGCACAATCCAGGCTGCGCCCGGCGAAAGCAGTGGCCGCTCAAGCAATGGCTGATTGGCCAGCCAGCGCAGCTGCGCGGCACTCCCCTGACGGGCAAAAGCGCTATATGCGGCGACAATCTCATCCAGCCGCGCACCCGTGCCGCCGAGCACCAATGAAAGATTGGGTTCGGCCCCTGCCGGAAAGCGCAGATTCAATCCAACGTTACGCAGACGCGCCGCCACCGTTTTCGGGCCAAGCGCATCCAGAAGTTGGACTGCAGGTAAATTCAGTGAACGCTCCAGCGCCTCGCTGGCACTTACCGGGCCGTGAAAACCGGCGTCAAAATTACCGGGACGATAATCACCAAAACGGCGTGGCACATCCTGCAGCAGTGATTCACCGTGGATCAGCCCCTCATCCAGCGCCATGCCGTAAACAAAAGGTTTCAACACCGATCCGGGGGATCGCACGCTGGAGATCATATCGACATGCCCAAAGCGACTGTCGTCATTGAAGGACACTGATCCTACATAGCCGCGCACTTTCATGCTGCGGTGATCCACCACCAGCAACGCCAGCGAGGTGCGCGGTGGCAGCTGGTTTTTTAGCGATGACGCCAGACTTTCCAGCTCGCGTTGCAGCGACACATCAATGGTCGAACTAATTTTGTTGTCGGGTGAGAGCGACAACAGGCGACGCGCCAGCAACGGTGCCATTTGCGGAACCTGACGCGGCGGTAGCCACACCGCTTCCTGTTTGATCTCCGCTACATCCTGCGCTGACCACACCTGATACTCTGCCAGTCGATCCAGCACTTTATTGCGCGCCACTTCCGCACGTTGCGGCCAGCGGTCCGGGCGCAGACGGCTCGGTGCCTGTGGCAACACGGCGAGCAACGCTGCCTCACCTTTGGTGAGCTGAGATGGCGGCTTACCCAGCCACATCCAGCTTGCTGCGCCAATGCCTTCCACCGTGCCGCCAAACGGCGCACGATTGAGATAGAGTGTGAGAATGTCGCGCTTGGATAAGTGCCACTCCAGCTGTAGCGCTCGCCAGGCCTGCACCACCTTGCCACGCAGCGTACGCGGTTGTGGATCGATCAACCGCGCTACCTGCATGGTCAGCGTACTGCCACCTGAGACGATGCCGTGATGCAACAGGTTTTGCCCGATGGCGCGCACAATCGCCATCGGATTGATACCGGGATGGTGCCAGAACCAACGGTCTTCGTAAGTCAGCAACGCCTGAATATACTCGGGCGAAACCTCTTCAAGCGTCACCGGATAGCGCCAGATGCCTTGCTTGTCGGCAAAACGCCATAGCGGCGTGCCATCCTCAGCGACCACCACGCGCGCAGGCTGCACTTCCTGCAGCGGCAGGGGATCGAGTCGATCCAGTAGCCCTATACCGACGAGCATCAGCAGTAAAAAAAGCGGCAGCCAGCGCCACCGCTTCCATGCGTAACCTTTTTTCATTACCGCTTAGCGCACATTTAATTTTTCCGGCGTGGTGCCAATCGCGCGCCACTCTGGCACATACATTGACTCAACCTGCGGTGGCGGCAGGCGATAGCTGCCCGGCGTCACGGCTCGCGCCAGATACAGCAGCGTGCCCGGCGTGTAGCCATCCAGCGCCAGTGCGGCGACAAAGCGGTCATCGCGGAACTCGATGTGTTTGATGTTGGCCTGCTGCATATCCATCATGCTCTCCTTCAGCGCATCAGCACTGTCGCCCAGGCTGGCGCTGCTGTCGCTCAGGTTCTGGTTTTCCAGTTCCAGCCCTGCAGGCAGCAGATCCACCACCAGCGCATCACTGACCCGCTCGCTGGCCGCCACTTTCAATCGCACCACCAGCAATTCACCACTTTTCAGGTTGGTGAGGTCGGCAGGCTTACCGTCCAGGGTGAAATACTCACGGGTGATCTTCAGCACGTTGCTGATCGGCGACGGTGCCGTTTGCGGATAGCCCACGACATTGAGCGTGCCGTACAGCGGTGAGGCATTGTCACTCTTCACCAACAAGCCCTGTCGCAGCTGATCTTCGCTGATGCCCATATTGAGCGTCTGATTGCTGCTCAGCGGCTCGCCTCTTCCCTGAAGCGTGGCCTGCCATTGTTCACCTTTGTGCTGCTGCAAGGTACGTGCAGCGAGGAACAGCGCATTGTTTTCCTGGGTGGAAAACCAGCGCTGGCCATGCACCGCTTTTGCCAAATCAATTAACAGCGGCCCCTGCATATCGGGCAGCAACTGATTTTCTGTGAGGAGTGCGAGAATCAACGCACGGTCACGCACCGGGCTGCCGTAATCGCCTAACCAGTTGTTGGGTTTGCGCTCAAGCCCGATGCCTTGCGCCAGCGCTGACTGCGCACGCTGCTGATCGCCCATGAGCTTCAGCGCCACTCCCAACTGCACCAGCGCCAGGCCAGACTTCGCCTGCTCACGCTTTTCATACAGCGCACGCAACGCACCGAGCGGCGCCTGCTGCTGACGTGCCAAAACCAGACCCGCATAAGCCTGCACACTGAAGCGCAATCCATCAGCATCGCTGCTCCAGCTGGTTTCGATTTGCGCCGGATCTTGCAGATAACGTAGCAAGCGCTCATCGGCACGGCCGATTACCCCTTCCGGCACGCTGTAACCGGCTTCGTTAGCACGCAGCAGGAAATCGGTGACGTAAGCTGTCAGCCAGAACTCTTCCTGACTCTCTTTACTCCACAAACCAAAGCTGCCATTGCCGCGCTGCATACCCGCCAGGCGCGCAATACCCGTGGCAATCGATGCCCGGCGTGCCTCATCGGTGCTGGTTTTGATACCCAGCGCATCCAGCTGCGCTTTGTTGGTAAACACCGATGGCCAGATGCCGCTGGCGGTCTGCTCCAGACAGCCATAGGGATAGGCATACAGCTGGCTGATAAAGCTGGCGATATTCAGAGGTGGACGATTACTCAGCGACAACTGTCCCGTCAGCGTATCCTTTTGCAGGCCGTTAAAGGCACTTGCCACCACCTGCCAGCTTTGGCCAGTTTGCATCACGTTGTCGAAACTCAGGGTTTGGGCGGGATAAGCCGGACGCACGCCGATGGTCCATTTACGCTCGCTCGACGCCAGCGTCTCACCCGGCAGACTCATACCTGAGACCTTGACCTGCACTGCCCCCTCACCAAAGGCGCCCTGCGCTTTAACCGGGATTGGTAAGGTCGTGCGTGCGCCCTTCGCCAGTTGCACGCTAGAGGTGACTGTGCCGTTCAGGGCGATCAGCCCCTGTGTGGTCACATCGACTTTCAGCGTCTGCAGCTGATCGGTCAGGTTGGTGAGATCCAGCGCCAGCGTCGACTGGTCACCGCTGGCCATAAAGCGCGGCGTCGCCAGTTCACTGATGAGCGGCGCGGCCACCACCATTTTGCGTTCTGCTGAGCCGAAGCTGTCTGCACTCCACACTTGCGCCATCAAGCGTAACTCGCCATTAAAGGCCGGAATGGGGAGTTCGATCGTGCCTTCACCGTTGGCATCCAGCGTGACTGGCTGCAGTTGTTGTGCAACGATCTGCACATCGGTGACCGGCTTTTTACCGCCGCGTGACAATGCATCGGCATCGTCGCCATCACCACCGAAACGCAGTGCCGCCAGCTTGCCGCCGCCTTCGATCAACTGACCATACACATCATATTGATCGGCGTTGTAACGCTTACGGCCAAAGAAGGCGTCCCACGGATCCGGCGTTGGGTAATCAGTGATGCTCAACACGCCACTGTCCACCGCTGACAGCAAGACCTGAACCTGCTTAGGCAACTCGCCGCCTTCACGGCTGGCTTTCACCTTCACTTTTATCGTCTGCTCAGGGCGGATTTTTTCAGGCGCATCCATCGCCAGATTGAGACGTCGCGCTTCGGTCGCCATCGGCAAATGCAGCAGCCCCACCGCCCTTTTCGGCGTGGTGCCGTTGGCTTTATCGCCGTCACGCACCACGATGGCGCTGAGATAGAGATCGTGACGCTTCCAGCTCTCATTAATCGGAACATCAATGGTCGTGCCACCGGCAGGAACGTCGAGCGGCTGCCACCACAGCGTGCCGCTGCTGGACTCCACCATTAAATAGCCTTTACCGGCAGCCGGTGATTCCACCTGCACTTTTGCAGTATCACCCGGTTGGTAGGCGCTTTTATCAATTTTCAGTTTGACCTGATCGGGACGTAACGCACCGGTGCCATCAGTGTTGTCCTGCCACCAGTAACCCGCATTAAAGCGCACGCTGCTAATGATATTCTCACCCGCATGCACTTCCAGACGATAAGTACCCCACTCCACCGGGAAGCTGATTTTCTGGCTGCCCCCCGCCGCAATGTTGATCCGCTGCTCATCTTCCTGCAGATCCTTTTGGTCATAGCGTGACTGCCAGCCTTCGCTGTCCGAGAAGCTCCAGTAATAGTCACGACGTTCGTGAATCAGACGCACATCCAGATCCTGTGCAGCCAGCTTCTCACCTTGCGGATTGGCATACACCACATCGAATTCCGCGAGGCCGTTCTCCGGGACGGTGGGTTCGTCACGATAACGATCGGTGCGATAGTCATACACCGATTCGCTATTGAACAGCGGACGAATCCCCGGCAACGCGGGCGCGGGCCAGATCGATTGGGTCGCGCGGCGTGTCACCGGACGGCCCCCCGTTTCCAGCAGGCTGGCTTGCAGAATGAGGTTGAGCGGCGAGTGGCTTTCTGCCCAGCTGCTTTCCACGTTTAACTGCAGTTTGCCGCTCTCATCCAGCTTGTCATCAACGTCATCGAGACTGCGTTTTAGTTCTTCAGTGATATCGCCAAATTGATAGCCGGGCAGCGCTGCCACGGCTTCACGCGCCGGGCGCAGGAACAGCTGCCCTTGCAACTCATTGCCGGCGGCCGGTGCGCCATACAGATAACGACCCTCAACATCAAAGGTCACTGCTGCATCAGGTTTCACGGGCTGTGCGCTGTTGCTTAGCGCCAGCGCCATGCGTTCAGGCAGAAAATCTTCTACGTGGAACGACCAGCTGCGCGGCTGGTTATCACCGCTGTTGATGCGCAGCGTCCATTCACCGGTCATGGCTGAAGCCGGAAGAGCAAAGCGCTGCTGGTATACCCCATTTTCTGGCTGCCATACGAAGGTCTGGGTGACTTCACCATTGGGTTGCACCACTTCGGCTTTGACCGGTTGTGGCGGCAACGGCTTGCCATCGGCATCACGCAGCAGCGCATTAACGATGACCGTTTCACCAGGGCGATAGAGATCGCGCGGACCGAACAGGAAGAACTGTTTATCGTAACCCTGCGGACCATCAATCGGGAATTCGGCCAGGTCCAGTGCCGGGCGATTGAGATCGATCAGCGAGGTTTGCCCTTTCTGCGTTGCCAGCAGCAGTTTGCCTTTGGCGTTAGCTGGCAGGCGCAGATGGCCATTGCTGTCACTGGCGCCACTCGCCAGCTGCTGGCCTTTCTCGTCCAGCAGTCGCACGTTCACATCTTCCAGCGGTGCGCCATTGGCGAGACTTTGCGTAAAGAGTTCCAGTTGATCCGGAAAGCTGTGCAGTGATAAACCAATGTCACTGAGCGTGAACAGGGTTGCCGGTTGGGTGTAGTTATAAGTGCCGGCCTGTTTCATCACCGCCAGATAAACACCAGGCTGTTTAAGCGCATCAACGTCGCCGAGCGGCAACTGCATCTTCTCACGCGTGTTGCGGGCCGGATTGAGATCAAAACGTCCGCTGTAGACCAGATCGGCATTTTTTAGCAGGTCGCGTGATTCCCAGTACGACAGATTGTTGCCGTAATTCCACTGGGCGAGAAAATCGGCCAGGGCGGCACTTTTTACCCGGAAAAAATCGACATCAATGTTGTTCACATTGAGCGCCAGCACCGGCAATCCCTGCGTCAGGCGCAGCGGCAGCAGCGATCCGCGGCTGGCGAAGCCCACCATCGGCTGGATATCGCGGGTGGTAAGTGTCTGGCTGAAAGGGCTGCCTAAGGTGCGACCATCAGCGGCTTTCAGGTCTGAATCAATTGAGAGGGTCAGCTTGCGCGCAGGTTCAGGATGACGGAAGCGCAGCGCCTTGCCGTTTTGCGCCAGCTCCCAACCGCCATCCACTTTGCCGCTTTTTTCATCGCTGATGTGGATTAACGCATTGAAGTCCTGCTTGTTATCGATAGCGGTGTTGAAGGTCAACACTAACGCCGCAGCGCCATCCAGTTGCAACTCTGAGAGATCAATAACGGAAAGCGCTTGTGGCGCGCGTTGTACCGCTGGCGCATCAACCGCCTGCACCGGCAGCAATGTGCCGCCTAAAAGTATCCCGCCGAACAGCACGCTGAGCAGCAGTCGATCAACACGTTTTACCATGGTAAGTCCCTCACCAGCCCCAAAAGGTTAAAAGTAGTGTGCTGCGCAATTTCACATCAACCTACTCACTTTAGCAACGATACCCTTGAGATAGCGTTCACATTCCCGGACACTGGGTCTTTCCGTTTTCTGATGATTGAGAAGAGGTTGTTGCGATGACAGCTCCCCTGTTTGTCTCTGCCGATTGGTTAAAAGAGCATTACACCGATGAAACGTTGCAGGTTTTAGATGCGCGCATGTTGCCGCCAGGTCAGGAAGCGGTTCGCGATATTCAGGCGGAATATCTGGCAGGGCATTTACCGGATGCGCCGTTCTTCAATATCGAAGGCTTGTCCGATCACACCAGCGCATATCCACATATGATGCCGCGCCCGGAAGCTTTTGCCGTGGCGATGCGCGAACTGGGGGTCAATCAGGATAAACATCTGGTGGTGTATGACGAGGGCAATCTGTTCTCCGCGCCCCGTGCATGGTGGATGCTGCGCGCCTTTGGCTGCGTCAATGTGTCGATTCTGGCGGGCGGTTTACAGGGCTGGAAAGCGGCAGGTTTTGAGAACGCTTCGGGCCCGGTTGATCTGCCTGAGGGCGAATTTGAAGCCCATTACGACCAGGGTCTGGTGAAGCGTCTGACCGATGTGTTGTTGATCAGCCATGAAGGCGGCGCACAAATTGTTGATGCCCGTGCTGCCAATCGCTTCAATGCTGAAGTGGATGAGCCTCGCCCCGGTCTGCTGCGCGGACATATTCCGAATAGCCTGAATATGCCGTGGAATAATCTGGTGGTAAACGGCGAACTGAAACCAGCGGCTGAACTGCGCGATTTGTTTGAAAAAGCAGGTATTAAACTGGATCAGCCCATTGTCGCCAGCTGTGGTTCGGGTGTGACGGCGGTGGTGGTGATTCTGGCGCTAACGTCGCTGGGCGTGCGTGACGTCACGCTGTATGACGGCTCATGGGGCGAATGGGGCAGCCGCGACGATTTACCGATTGAGAAGTAATGTTTAGCACGACGATTGGTCTGCTAAGCATAGGAAGGAAGGGTAACTAGCAGAACAAACTTCTGAGCATGATAATCAAGGGGAGCTGGCAGAGCAAACTCTTGAGCATGGCAATGAAGGGTAGCTGGCAGAACAAACTTCTGAGCATGGCAATGAAGGGTAGCTGGCAGAACAAACTTCTGAGCATGGCAATGAAGGGTAGCTGGCAGAACAAACTT
>NZ_JBGMNK010000010.1:0-208854 GCF_051336905.1 Pantoea sp. C8B4 | reverse complement strand
ATGTCGCACTTGTTCAGGAACACGATGATGTAAGGAACGCCAACCTGACGACCCAGCAGGATGTGCTCACGGGTCTGTGGCATTGGGCCATCAGTCGCAGCAACAACCAGGATCGCGCCGTCCATCTGCGCAGCACCGGTGATCATGTTTTTTACATAGTCGGCGTGGCCTGGGCAGTCAACGTGTGCGTAGTGGCGAGTCGGGGTTTCATATTCAACGTGTGAAGTGTTGATGGTGATACCACGAGCTTTCTCTTCTGGCGCGTTATCGATCTGATCGAACGCTTTAGCAGAGCCGCCGTAGGTTTTAGCCAGAACGGTGGTGATAGCTGCAGTCAGAGTGGTTTTACCATGGTCAACGTGACCGATGGTGCCAACGTTTACGTGCAGTTTGTTACGCTGAAATTGCTCTTTCGCCATGGCGATAATTCCTTACGTTGTGCCTTCATGAGTCATGAAGGCATCAGTTCACAATTTTTAAACCGTAGCTTATTTGCTACGAGCTTCAATAACGGCCTGAGCGACGTTGTTCGGCGCATCATCGTACTTCAGGAACTCCATGGAGTAAGAAGCACGGCCTTTGGTCAGAGAACGCAGCTGGGTTGCATATCCGAACATTTCAGACAGCGGAACTTCAGCATGGATCTGAACGCCAGTAGCGTTAGATTCCTGTCCTTTGAGCATACCACGACGACGGCTAAGGTCACCGATAACGTCACCGGTGTTCTCTTCCGGAGTCTCTACTTCAACCTTCATGATCGGCTCAAGCAGAACTGGCTGTGCTTTCTTAAAGCCATCTTTGAAGGCTAAAGAAGCGGCCAGTTTAAACGCCAGCTCAGAGGAGTCAACGTCATGGTAAGAACCGAAGTGCAGACGAACACCCAGGTCAACTACCGGATAACCGGCCAGTGGACCAGACTTCAGCTGCTCCTGGATACCTTTATCAACCGCAGGGATGTATTCAGTTGGAATCACACCGCCCTTGATATCGTTGACAAATTCGTAGCCTTTCGGGTTAACACCCGGCTCCAGTGGGTACATGTCGATAACAACATGACCGTACTGACCACGACCACCAGACTGCTTAGCGTGTTTACCTTCAACATCGGTAACTTTAGAACGAATCGCTTCGCGATAAGCAACCTGTGGTTTACCGACGTTCGCTTCAACGTTGAACTCACGCTTCATACGGTCAACGATGATGTCTAGGTGCAGCTCACCCATACCCGCGATGATGGTCTGATTAGATTCTTCGTCAGTCCATACACGGAATGATGGATCTTCTTTCGCCAGACGACCCAGAGCCAGACCCATTTTTTCCTGGTCAGCTTTGGTTTTCGGCTCAACGGCGATAGAGATTACCGGCTCTGGGAATTCCATGCGCTCAAGAATGATGACGTTTTCTGGATCACACAGGGTGTCACCAGTGGTCACATCTTTCAGGCCGATCGCTGCTGCGATGTCGCCCGCACGAACTTCTTTGATCTCTTCACGTTTGTTTGCGTGCATCTGAACGATACGGCCCAGACGCTCACGGTTTGACTTAACCGGGTTGAACACGGTGTCACCGGTGTTAACAACACCAGAGTAAACGCGGAAGAAGGTCAGGTTACCCACAAACGGGTCGGTTGCGATTTTGAACGCCAGAGCAGCAAACGGCTCGTTGTCGTCAGAATGACGCTCAGCCGGCGTGTCTTTACCGTCGTCCAGCATACCGTTGATCGCGGTAACGTCAGTCGGTGCTGGCAGGTATTCAACAACCGCATCCAGCATCGCCTGAACACCTTTGTTCTTAAATGCAGAACCACAGGTTACCAGGATGATTTCGTTTTTCAGCACGCGCTTACGCAGAGAAGTTTTGATCTCTTCTTCAGTCAGCTCTTCACCGCCGAAGAATTTCTCCATCAGCTCATCAGAACCTTCAGCAGCGGCTTCAACCAGGTTGGCACGCCACTCTTGAGCCAGTTCCTGCATATCAGCTGGGATATCTTCGTAAACGAAGGTAACGCCCTGATCTTCATCGTTCCAGTTGATGGCTTTCATTTTCACCAGGTCAACAACACCGGTGAATTTCTCTTCTGCGCCAATAGCCAGCTGAAGTGGAACCGGGTTTGCACCCAGGCGCGTTTTCATCTGGTCAACAACTTTCAGGAAGTTAGCACCCATGCGGTCCATTTTGTTAACGAACGCGATGCGTGGAACTTTATATTTGTTAGCCTGGCGCCATACGGTTTCAGACTGTGGCTGAACACCACCAACCGCACAGTAAACCATTACTGCGCCATCAAGCACACGCATAGAACGCTCAACTTCGATGGTGAAGTCAACGTGTCCCGGGGTGTCAATGATGTTGACGTGGTGTGGCTCGAACTGCTTAGCCATACCTGACCAGTAACAGGTGGTTGCAGCGGAAGTGATGGTAATACCACGTTCCTGTTCCTGCTCCATCCAGTCCATGGTTGCGGCGCCGTCATGCACTTCACCGATTTTGTGGTTTACACCGGTGTAGAACAGAACACGTTCGGTAGTGGTAGTTTTACCGGCGTCGATGTGAGCACTGATACCGATGTTACGATAGCGCTCAATGGGTGTTTTACGAGCCATTTGATTCCTCTGATTCTGAGACGTTCTAAGTTAAAAAAGCCCAGCAGGTAAGCCACTGGGACGCCCGCTGGGTTAATAACAACTACGTGGCTGTTACCAGCGGTAGTGTGCGAACGCCTTGTTGGCTTCAGCCATACGGTGAACGTCTTCACGTTTCTTAACTGCAGTACCTTTGTTCTCTGCAGCGTCAGAAAGTTCGTTCGCCAGGCGAAGAGCCATTGATTTATCACCGCGTTTACGAGCAGCTTCAACGATCCAACGCATTGCCAGAGCATTACGACGAACCGGACGGACTTCAACTGGAACCTGGTAGGTTGAACCACCAACGCGACGTGACTTAACTTCTACAGTCGGACGTACGTTTTCGAGAGCAACTTCGAAAGCTTCCAGACCATCTTTACCTGCACGTTGAGCCAGGGTATCAAGTGCGGTATAGACGATAGATTCTGCAGTAGATTTTTTACCATCTACCATCAGGATGTTTACAAATTTAGCCAGCAATTCTGATCCGAACTTAGGATCTGGCAGGATTTTACGCTGACCAATGACGCGACGACGTGGCATGGAAATACTCCGTTGTTAATTCAGGATTGTCCAAAACTCTACGAGTTTATTTTGACATTAAAGTGAAAATGTTTGGCCTTACTTAACGGAGAACCATTAAGCCTTTGGCTTCTTCACGCCGTACTTGGAGCGTGACTGCTTACGGTCTTTAACACCTGAGCAGTCAAGCGCGCCGCGAACGGTGTGGTAACGCACACCTGGCAAGTCTTTAACACGACCGCCACGGATCAGGATCACTGAGTGTTCCTGGAGGTTATGACCTTCACCGCCGATGTAGGAGGTAACTTCAAAACCGTTAGTCAAACGCACACGGCAAACTTTACGCAGTGCTGAGTTTGGTTTTTTAGGGGTAGTGGTGTACACACGAGTACAAACACCACGTTTCTGCGGGCAAGCTTCCAGCGCAGGCACGTTGCTCTTTGCAACTTTGCGTACGCGTGGTTTGCGAACCAGCTGGTTAACTGTTGCCATTAAATAGCTCCTGGGATTTAGCTTTTTGCTTCGTAAACACGTAATAAATCGCCTCGTATTACTACGAGGAGGCAGAATTTTAGGGCTGTGTCAAAAGGGTGTCAAGAAATAACCAGGTTTTCCTTGCTACCAGGCCACTTGTTGTTGGTGCTTCACCGTCATCGCTACGAAACCAGTATAGTCCAAACGTGCTACTTTGGTCGAAATTTGCTCAACCAACCCACGCGCGACCACATCTTCCTCAAGGACCCAAAGCGCGGCCGGAGAGGCTTGCAGCTTGAAGAACATCTGGCTGCCCTCAAGCGCCGCCGTGACGCCATCCTGCATTAGCAGCAAATCGTCGCCCTCCTGCATCAGCAGTAACAGGCTATCGATATCGCATTGCCAGGGTGATTGCAGCAGCGTGTAGAGCATGTTGGATTCTCAGAAACGAAGGATTCGATGATAAGTGGCGAGTGTCTGGCGCAGTGTCGCGGCATCCAGCACTTCAGCCGTCATCACACGTTCAGCCGTCAGACTTTGCCCACGCGCATCAAGTGACTCGCGGCAGACGAAACACTGGTCGATGTCGTAGAGATCGAGCACGCCAAACGTCGCGATATAGTTGCGAGCCAAAATCTGCTCAGGCTGCTGTTCGCGTTGCAGTTGCAGCACGCCATCGCCAATAAAGAACAGTCCAATGTCTTCGCTAAGCGCGCCAGTGGCCAGCACCGCATCCAGCCCTTCCCTGCCCGCGCTGCTGCCGTGAGGTGCCTGAGTGAAAAGAAATGCCACGCGATTCATCAGAATTGCACCAGACGATCACAGCTCAACGCGGCTTCTGCCAGCGCACCTAAGCCGCTCAGTTCAAAACCAGGCTGCAAATTACTGCCTGCCAGTTGCAAGCGAGTGGCTTCCTGCTCATCCGTCACGCCACGGCGCAATGCGGCAGCCACGCAAATATTCAGCGCGGCACCGCTCTCTTCGCGCAGTTGTTGCCATGCGCGCACCACATCCACTTCATCGCTGGCAGGTGCACTAAGCTGGTTGGCATTCAGCACACCTTCTCTATAAAAGAAAACACTTTCCAGCTGATGCCCTGCTTTGAGCAACGCACGAGCAAACAGCAATGCACTACTGGCATGCTGCGTACCGTACGCCGGCCCCGTTACCAGCAAGGTATAACGCATTAGCGATCCTGCCCCTGGAAGTCACCGCTTTTGAACTGACGGATGTAGAGGTAAACCGTGTGCTTGGAAATATTGAGACGGTCAGCGACCTGGTTAATCGCATCCTTGATATCAAAAATTCCCTTCTCATACAGGTTGAGCACAATCTGGCGATTCTTGGCGTTGTTCGACACATTGCGGTCGTTACTCACTTCCTCAATGGTAAATTCCAGCGTTTGCATCACCAGGTCTTCGACTGAGCTGGCAAAGTTGACGTTGGAATCCACCTGCTGCATTTCCGGCGGCATAAAGGTCGACATAATCTGCGAGAACGGAACATCAAGGTTCATGTTGATACACAGCAGGCCAATCACTCGCTGCTGACGATTGCGAATCGCAATGGTGACAGATTTCATCAGCACACCGCTTTTGGCGCGCGTGAAGTAAGCACGGGACACATTGCTGTCTGCGCCATGCATATCATGCAGCATGCGCAATGCCAAATCGGTAATCGGCGAGCCCACTTTACGGCCGGTATGTTCACCGTTGGCGATGCGCACGGCGGAGCATTTCAAATCTTCCAGTGAATGCAGCACGATTTCGCAGTGCGAGCCGATCAGCATCGCGAGGCCATCAACGACGGCTTCGTAAGATTTGAGAATATCGTAATCGGCTTGCTCGAACGGACGTTGCTCCAGTAAATCGAAGTCAGTCAGTTCACCGGGATTGAATGGATTAGACATCGAAGACATTACCCTAAATGGCTGGAGCCTGTCTCGACAGCTTTGGGGCAGACTCATATTGTGATAGTTGTGCAGGCGCTAGTCTGGCAAATGTCGGGATGTTTAGCCAGAGCTTTACTCATTCCCCTAAACAATTTGGCTTGCTGCAAGACGGCATGTTCGTTCAGCCCTGAGCATTGCGAGTACAGCCAGCGAATCTCAAGTCTGGCGGACAAATAAAAACGCCGCCCGGAGGCGGCGTCAGAAGCGCAAGCAGATTACTGCGTTTTCTTATCAGCAGCGGCCGGAGCCTGTGCTTTCTCATCCGCTTTTGGCGCTGGCTTGATATCCAGCAACTCAACATCAAATACCAGCGTTGAGTTGGCCGGAATGCCCGGAACGCCATTTTTGCCGTAAGCCAGGTTCGGTGGGATCACCAGCTTGATCTTGCCGCCTTTCTTCACGTGCTTCAGACCTTCGGTCCAGCCTGGGATCACGCCGTCGAGACGGAATGACAGTGGCTCGCCACGGGTGTAAGAGTTATCGAACTCGGTACCGTCAATCAGCGTACCTTTATAGTTCACGACGACGGTGTCGCTGTCTTTAGGTGCGTCACCGGTGCCTTCTTTCTCAACCTGATACAGCAAGCCAGATTCAGTTTTCTTCACGCCTTTTTCTTTGGCGAATTTATCAGCGTAAGCGGCACCCTTGTCAGAGTTCTCTTTCGCGTCTTTTTCCATCTTCGCCTGTGCAGCGCCTTTCACGCGGCCTTCGAAGGCTTGCAGTGTCTGCTCGATCTCTTGATCAGACAGCTTGCTCTTGCCACCGAATGCATCCTGAACACCTGCGATCAGCTGATCTTTGTCCAGTTTGATGCCCAGCTTCTCTTGTTCCTTCAGAGAGTTGTCCATGTAGCGACCCAAAGAGGCACCCAGCGCATAAGCTGACTGCTGGTCTTCGTTTTTGAAGGCAGCATTTTTCGGTGCCTGCGGTGCTGCCTGAGCAGCGTCAGCCGGAGCCGCAGCGGTTTCAGCTGCCATTGCCAGCGGTGCATTCAGCGCAATGGCCATGGTGGTAGCTAACAATGTGACTTTAAACAGTGATTTCATCCTTTCTCCAAAACCGAAGCATCTAAACCTCGGGAATCATTGCGGACAGTGGCCCACACTATAACTTTACGTGGCAGCGGCGAACACTCCCACAACGTAATTACCCGCTTAACATCCGACCTTTTTTGCATCAGGAAGTTTCACCAGAGATGAAGGCATTAGCGCTGATTTCAACCGCAAAGCCCCATAAAGGTTAAAAATCGGGTGATTCTGGCGCTAAAGGCCGTAGAATCACGCCCGATACGCGCCAGGCGCAGCACCGTGACAGGAGAAGAGATGATGCAGCATGAAGAGTGGGAACAACGCCTTGAGGCGCTGGAGAGCAAACTGGCATTTCAGGAGCATACCATCGATCAGCTCAATCTGACGGTGACTCAACACGAACTAGAGATGAGTCGCATGCGCGAACAGGTACGTTTATTAGTGGATAAAGTGAAAGCAGCGACACCCTCACCGATTGCTTCGCAGTCCGAAGAGACGCCACCACCGCACTATTAAAGCAAAAGGCCACCCGGAGGTGGCCTTTTGTTGTTCAATGCAGAACTTAGTGGCTGCAGCCGCAACCGCCAGTACCACAACCGCCCTGGCCGTGATCGTGACCATGGTCGTGATCGTGGTCATGATGATGACCATCCGCGCCATGCACATGGCCGTGAGCGATTTCTTCTTCCGTTGCTTCACGGATCGCTACCACTTCCACGTTGAAGTTCAGGTTCTGACCCGCCAGCATGTGGTTACCATCAACCACAACGTGCTCGTCTTCCACTTCGGTGATTTCAACCGGCACTGGACCCTGATCGGTTTCTGCCAGGAAGCGCATGCCAACCTGCAGTTCGTCGACGCCCATGAACACGTCTTTTGGTACACGCTGCACCAGGTTGTCATCGTACTGACCGTAAGCGTCGTTTGCTGGAATATGCACATCAAACTTATCGCCAACCGCGTGATTTTCCAGCGCTTTTTCCAGACCAGAAATCAGGGAACCATGACCGTGCAGATAGTCCAACGGTGCACTCACCGGTGACTCGTCAACCAACACACCGTCTTCGGTACGAACCTGATACGCCAGGCTCACCACCAGGTCTTTTGCTACTTTCATGATATCTCCTAACCGTTGAGAACTGAGATCCCGTCTCATTGGTCTATTTTGCGTGCAATAACCAACCAGAAAGGTTCAAGACTGAGGATGCCAACAAATGTGTTGCTGCATACTGCTCAGCGTTAATGGCGCCGATTGTAGCGGAATTCAATCCCGCTGTAAGTTTAAGCTTAAAAAAAGCTGCGCCATTCCGCTACTCAGGATGAAAAATGCCGATCACTTGCTCATTGCTGCGCACCTTATCGCGAACTTGTTTATCCGCTTCACGCATTTGATGGCCGCACTGCACGCACTCCACCACTTCGACATTGTTTTCACGCCATAACGCCAGCGTGTCTTTTTCCTGACATTGCGGACATACCGCACCAGCAATAAAACGTTTACGCATACTCTTTCCTGCCCGCTATTAAGCAACGGATATGTTAAGTGTAGTCTTACTCGTCATCCCAACCGTCGATCTGGCGCTTTTCATGCTGCATTTCGCGCTGGAAGATGTCTTCTAACTCACGGCGAGCTTCACGCACACGTGAGGCCTGCGCATTATCATCGTGGCTTGGCACCAGCTCACGCAGCATGCGCATATCGAGTCGACGGAAGTGCTGTTGCGCACGTTGCGCCTGATGCGGATGCATGCCGAGTGAAATCAGCGTTTTGCGTCCCAGCTCCAGCGCACTGGAGAAGGTTTCACGCGAGAACAGCGTGACGCCCGCTTGCAGTAATTCATGGGCTTCCACACGGCCACGCGCACGCGCCAGGATTTCCAACTGCGGGAAGTGCTGCTGGCAAAGGTGAACGATGGACATCGAATCTTCCGGATCATTGCAGGTAATCACAATGGATTGTGCATTCTCCGCACCGGCAGCACGCAGTAACTCAAGCTCAGTGGCATCGCCATAGTAAACCTTATAGCCATATTTGCGCATCAGGCTGACAGCCGAGATGTCACGCTCCAGCACCGTAATACGCTTATTGTTAGCCATCAGCAAGCGACCCACCACCTGACCAAAACGACCAAAGCCCACCACAATCACCTGCGGCTGATCATCTTCGACAAACGGCTTCTCATTGTCATCATCGGGCTCATTGAACCGACGTGCGAGAATTTTATCTACACCCTGCATCAACAGCGGTGTGGTCATCATCGACAGCGTCACCGTCACCAGCAACAGGGGTAATTGATCGCCGCTAAACAGTTTGGCCGACGAGGCCGCCGAAAACAGCACAAAAGCAAATTCACCGCCCTGGCTAAGCACCCCGGCAAACTGCAGGCGCTCGGAACTGCGTAAGCCATAAATACGGCCCAGCACATAGAGCACCAGCGTTTTCACCGCCACCAGAATCACTACGCCTAGGATAATCTCCGCGATATGGGTATAGAGCACGCCCAAATTCAGCGCCATGCCGACGGAAATAAAGAACAGCCCGAGCAGCAACCCTTTGAAGGGTTCGATCGCCACTTCCAGCTCGTGCCGATATTCACTCTCGGCCAGCAGGATCCCGGCGATAAAGGTGCCGAGGGCCATCGACAGCCCTAGCATATCCATAAAAAGCGCCGAACCCAGCACCAATAATAATGAAGCCGCCGTGAACACTTCACGCACACCGGAAGCGGCGATAAAGCGGAAAATCGGACGCAGCAGATAACGGCCACCCACCAACATGCCGGCAAACGCCAGCACCTTCATACCCACTTTCAGCCAGTCAACATGACCGCTGTCCCCACCGGCCAGCAACGGCACAAGTGCTAATGCGGGGATGACAGCCAAATCCTGGAAGAGGAGCACTGAGAAGCCAAGCTGTCCTGCTTCGCTACGATTCATGCCTTTATCGCGCATCAATTGCAGTGCCATGGCCGTGGAGGACATGGCCAGGCCAATCCCGCCGATAATCGCGGCCTGCCAGCTAAAGTTGGTTAGCCACAGCAGCACACCAAGAATCGCCGCAGAAACCAATACCTGCGCAGCGCCCACGCCAAAGATTGAACGTCTTAACGCCCAGAGCTTGGCGGGATTCAACTCCAGCCCGATGATGAACATCAGGAACACCACGCCGAGTTCGGAGAAGTGCAGAATCTCATCAACGTCGCTGATAAAGCCTAGCCCCCACGGGCCGATGGCAATGCCGGCCAGCAGATAACCCAGTACGGCACCAATGCCAAGTCGTGCCGCAATCGGCACCACAACCACAGCAGCCACCAGATAAATCACTCCGGCGGTGAGTAACGTTTGACCTTCCATCACATCACTCCCTGCGGCAACGGTGACGAGAGCCAGTCACGGTAGGCACGCGCATAATTGCGCATCACTTCCGGCGTCTGACGGCGAGCCCAGTAGATCACCATCGGCGTCATCCAGTGCATACGACACATCTGCGCCGTCAGCTCAAACGGACGCATGATGTCGCTCATCGGATAACGATTCAGACCATTGTGGTGGTACGCAGTTTCTGGTTCTCCGGTGGTCACCACGCTGCGCCAGTACTTGCCCTCCAACGCATTCCCGTCCTGACCGCTGGCAAACCCGCGCGACAACACGCGATCCAGCCACTCTTTCAGCAAAGCCGGGCAGCTATAGGTGTATAGCGGGTGCTGGAAAACAATGATTTGGTGTTCGCGCAACAACTGCTGCTCGTAATGAATATCAATAAAAAAGTCCGGATAGTGGGCGTATAAATCGTGCACCGTGACGTGGTCCAGTTCCATAGCCGACTGCAGCAAAACCCGATTAGCAATCGAATCCTGTGTTTCCGGATGGGCGTAAAGCAGCAAAATTTTGGGTGGCTGCGACATCGTTCCCCTCCAAAGCGTCGTCACCGCAGCGGAATTCCGCTACCATGCTCGACGCAACTAACCATTATTGAATTATGTTGCCGATAAATTAACATATTCTGACGATACGGCGCTTATGATTGTCTTTTCCGCATTACAAATACGCCGCGGCACCAACGTGCTGCTGGACAACGCAACAGCCACCATTAATCCCGGCCAAAAAGTCGGTTTGGTGGGTAAGAACGGCTGTGGAAAATCCACGCTGCTGTCGCTACTGAAGGGCGAAATTAGCAGTGATGCAGGCAATTTCACTTTCCCAGGTAACTGGGCGCTGGCATGGGTGAACCAGGAAACCCCGGCCCTCAGTAAAGCCGCGCTGGAATATGTTATCGACGGCGACCGCGAATATCGTCAGCTTGAATCCGAATTAGCTGATGCCAACGCCAGGGATGACGGCAACGCCATCGCCCTGCTGCATGGCAAGCTGGATGCGATTCAGGCGTGGAGCATACATGCTCGCGCCTCCAGCCTGCTGCACGGATTGGGCTTTAGCCAGGAACAATTAATGCGGCCGGTGAGTGATTTCTCCGGCGGCTGGCGTATGCGCCTTAACCTTGCGCAAGCGCTGGTGTGCCGATCCGATCTGCTGCTGCTTGATGAACCGACTAACCACCTCGATCTTGACGCCGTTATCTGGCTAGAGCGCTGGTTGAAAAGCTATGAAGGCACGCTGATCCTGATCTCGCATGACCGTGACTTCCTTGATCCGGTGGTGGATAAAATCATTCATATCGAACAGCAGACGATGTTCGAGTACACCGGCAACTACAGCTCGTTCGAGCGCCAGCGCGTCGCCAAACTGGCGCAGCAGCAGGCGTTGTTCCAGAGCCAGCAGGAAAAAGTCCAGCACCTGCAAAAATACATCGATCGCTTCCGCGCCCAGGCCACCAAAGCCAAACAGGCGCAGAGCCGTATCAAGATGCTGGAGCGCATGGAGTTAATTGCCCCGGCTCACGTCGATAACCCGTTCAGCTTCAGCTTCCGCGCACCAGAAAGCCTGCCCAATCCATTACTGAAAATGGAGAAAGTCACGGCGGGTTATGGTGAGCGCATCATTCTTGATGCCATCAAACTGAATCTGGTGCCGGGTTCACGCATCGGTCTGCTCGGCCGTAACGGTGCGGGTAAATCAACGCTGATCAAACTGCTGGCCGGTGAGATTGAAGCGCTGGATGGCAAAGTTGGCCTGGCAAAAGGCATCAAGCTTGGCTACTTCGCTCAGCATCAACTTGAATACCTGCGCGCCGATGAATCGCCATTGCAGCATCTGGCCCGCATTGCGCCACAAACGCTGGAACAACAGCTGCGTGATTATCTCGGCGGCTTCGGTTTCCAGGGGGATAAAGTCAGTGAAATCACCGAACGTTTCTCCGGCGGTGAAAAAGCGCGGCTGGTGCTGGCACTGATCGTCTGGCAACGTCCAAATCTGCTGCTACTCGATGAACCGACCAACCACCTCGATCTCGACATGCGTCAGGCATTGACCGAAGCGCTGATTGATTTCGAAGGCGCGCTGGTTGTGGTTTCGCATGACCGTCATTTACTACGATCCACCACCGACGATCTCTATCTGGTGCATGACCGCAAAGTCGATGTGTTTGAAGGCGATCTCGATGATTACCAGCAGTGGTTGAGCGATCTGCAAAAGCAGCAAGCCCAGCAGGATGCTGCACCGAAGCAGGATAACGCCAACAGCGCCCAGTCTCGTAAAGATCAGAAACGCCGCGATGCCGAACTGCGTGCGCAAACCCAGCCGTTGCGTAAAGAGATCGAGAAGTTAGAGAAGCAGATGGCGAAGTGGCAGAGCCAGCTCAGTGAAGCGGAAGCGATGCTGTCAGACAGTGCAATTTACGATCAGAGCCGTAAGGCCGATTTAACCTCGGCGCTGCAACGTCAGGCAGAGAGTAAATCTGCATTAGAAGACGTTGAAATGGCCTGGCTGGATGCGCAAGAACAGCTGGAGCAGATGCTGGCGGGCTAGCCGCTAGGTTGATTCTGTAGGGTTCGCATTTTGCGAACCTGGTAAATTGTGTTGCTGTTTATGTTGCTGCCGGGTTTGGTGTAAGGGCCAGAAAAGCCCCGCCCGATCGCAAAGGGATCACGCATCCATGCTGATCGACCGCCACATCCATGTGGCGGACGCTTTGCTCTTCGGGCGGGGCTTTCCTGTCCTGTTTAGATTCTCATCGCTGTATCTTGTGCGCTTGTCTGGATGTTTGCACACTTCGTAGCGGCGCAATTTATTGCGCATTTTTTTAGACACGCGCGATAAATAGTGCCGCTACGGATATGAATCAGCCAGTTAGAACGGCACATCACCCAGCACGGTTGCGCGATGCATCACTCTACGCGCCGGATAATAATCCGCATTGGCATAATGCTGCGTGACGCGGTTATCCCAAATAGCCACATCATTCTCCTGCCAGCGCCAGCGCACCTGAAACTCCGGTTTTGCCGTGTGCCAGAACAGGAAATTCAGCAGTGCTTCGCTCTCCTTCTCACGCAATCCCAGTAAACGCGTCGTGAAGCCTTCATTCACAAACAGCGCCTTACGCCCGCTCACCGGGTGCGTGCGAATGACGGGATGGTGCACCGGCGGATGCTTCGCCACGGCCTGTTGCCAGCGTTGATGTTCCTCTTCGGTCATACGGTATTTATATTCCTGGAATGACTTCTTGAAATCGTGTTCTGCCTGCAAGCCACTCAGCAGCTGCTTGAAAGGCTCGGACAGCGCTTCATAAGCCGCAATGCCGGTGGACCACAACGTGTCGCCACCGCTTTCCGGCAGCAGCTTCGACGCTAAAATCGCAATCGCTGGCGGCGTTTGAATAAAGGTCACATCGGTGTGCCAGTTATCGTTATCCGGCGGATTATCCTGATGGGTATCCAGCACGATAATCTCATCCACTCCTTCCGCGTGCGGATACACCGGATGGATGTGCAGATCGCCGAAGCGGATCGCCAGAGCGCGCTGCTGTTCCGGTGTGATCACCTGATTGCGCAGAAACAACACCTGATGGCGCAGCAGACCATGATAAAGCTGTTCAAACTGCGCGTCGCTTAATGGGCGGCTGAGATCAAGATCGCTAACCTGCGCACCGATATGCGGGCCCAGCGCGGTAAAAGTGATACGTTCGTTCATTGCTGTTCTCCATTCCAGGGCGTTAATCGGCGCTGCAAAGCGCGCAGACCCAGTTCTAAGCTAAAAGCGATCAAGGCAATCACGGCGATTCCGGCCAGCACCACTTCGGTGGCAAGGAATTCGCCCGCCGACTGCACCATAAATCCCAGCCCGCGCGTGGCGGCAATCAGTTCGGCAGCCACCAGCGTTGACCAGCCGACGCCGAGGCCAATGCGCAAACCGGTGAGAATTTCCGGCAAGGCGCCCGGCAAGATGACAAAGCGCAGCAGCTGCCAGCGCGACGCGCCCAATGCCTGTGCCGCGCGAATCCGTACCTGCTGAGCATTCTTCACACCCGCCAACGTCGAGAGCGTCACCGGCGCGAAGATCGCCAGATAAATCAGTAAAATTTTTGAGGTCTCACCGATACCAAACCAAATCACCATCAGCGGCAAATAAGCGAGCGGTGGCACCGGGCGATAGAGTTCAATCAGTGGATCGAGCAGCCCCCGAATCGCCGGGCTTAGGCCCATCGCAATGCCGACGGGAATGCCAATCAGCGCGGCAAAGAACAGCGCCACCAGCATGCGCGTCAGGCTGGCGCCCAGGTGCTGCCATAACGTGGCATCCATAAAGCCTTGCGGGCTGGCAATCAGCAGCAGCTTTTGCAGCACCTGCTGTGGCGGCGGCAGAAACAAAGGGGCCACCAAACCCAGCGTTGTGACGCCCCACCACACCAGCAGCAACAACGCGACACTCAGTAGACTCAATGAAAACTGGGGGGAAAACGGCCAGCGCAGTGTGCGTCGGCGAGTCTGGGTTTTCTCATCAATCACCGCACTCATACAAACGCCTCCCGCTGAGAAAAGACCTGATTCAGCACATATTCACGGCGCTCGATAAAGGCCGGGTCGGATTTAATACTGCGGCACGCTTCACCGGCAGCGAACCGCTGACCAAAATCGAGTTTGATACGCTCCACCACTCGACCGGGTCCCGGAGACAACAGCACCAGTTCGCTGGCAAGAAACACCGCTTCTTCAATATCGTGGGTAATCAGCAGAATCTGTTTGCCGGTATCGCGCCACAGCGTCAGCAGCAGGGTTTGCATCTGTTCGCGTGTAAAGGCATCGAGCGCACCAAATGGCTCATCTAACAGCAGCAACTGAGGATCAGCCGCCAGCGCACGCGCAATCCCCACACGCTGACGTTGACCCCCAGAGAGCTGCCAGATAAAACGCTTTTCGGCTCCTTCCAGTCCCACTTTGCGGATCAAACGACGCGCAATCGCATGACGTTCTGCTTTCGCCATACCCGTCAGTTGCAAACCAAACGCCACGTTATCGATCACTTTGCGCCACGGCAGTAGCCCTTCATTCTGAAACACCACGCCGCGTTCTGCGCCCGGTCCATTTACCGCTTTACCATCAAGCGTGATACTGCCTGACTCCAGCGGCAGGAATCCGGCGATCAAGTTCAGTAAGGTGGTTTTGCCACAGCCAGACGGTCCCAGCACCACCAGCAGGTCGCGTTGATCCAGCTGCAGATTGATATCCTGCAGCACCGGTTGTCCGGCGTAACGTGCATTCAGGTTGGTGATGCTGAGCATACGGCCTCCGTTATTTCGCTAAAGGCGCGACAAAGCGCGTCGTGACAAAGCTGCTGTAATCATTAGCTGCATCCGGCACTTTGCCCTGCTCTTTCAGGAAGTGCGCGGTATCAACAATGGCTTTGTTCACTGGCTTGCCCAGCTGTTCCACCTGCTGCTGTGCGGTCAGGTAGGTATTGCCTTGCACCAGCACCGGCACATCGCTTTCCGGTACGCCACTCAGGCGCGCCAGTTTGCTGAGATTGTCGGGCTGCTTCAGCCACTGTTCTGGATTTGCAATGTAGGCTTGCTGTGCCTCAATCGCACTGCGCGCGAAAGCGGTCACCACTTCAGGATGCTGCTGAGCGAAATCCTTGCGCACCACCCACACATCCAGCGTTGGCGATCCCCATTTGCCCACCTGAGAAGAGTCGGTTAACACCGTGCCATCCTTTTCCAGCTCGTTAACCGCCGGTGACCAGACGTACGCGCCGTCGATATCACCGCGTTTCCACGCTGCAATAATGGCTGGCGGTTGCAGATTCACTAACTGCACCTGCGATGGCTTGATGCCCCAATGTTTGAGCGCTGACAGCAGGCTGTAATGGGTGGTGGAGATGAAGGGCACGGCGATGCGTTTGCCAATCAGATCCTTGGGACTGGTGATGGATTTTTTGACCACCAGCGCTTCGGAATTGCCAAGCTGTGATGCCAGTAAGAAAGCTTCGATGGGCAACTGCTGTGTTGCCGCCACTGCCAGCGGGCTGGACCCGATATTACCGATTTGCACATCACCGGAAGCCAATGCCCGCAGCACGCTGGCACCGCTATCAAACTTGCGCCAGTCCACCGTCGCACCACTCTCTTTGGCAAAGGTGTTATCGGCCTGCGCCACTTTGGCCGGTTCCGCCGAGGTTTGATACGCCACGGTGACATTCACCGCCTGTGCCTGAAACGCCATCAGGGCCAATGCTGCCGCCACTGCTGTTATTGTTTTTTTTACTGCCATCATCGTTCACCCCAATGTTATGTCGTGATGGCAGTTTCTCTAGCGGCTGTAATTTCATAAAGGAATTAAAAATTATCCCTAATGAAAATCTGTTCTTAGATCAACATTGGGCAACGCTATGCAAAATGCGCAAATGCAAAGAAGGCGTAAAGACGGAAATATGTCACACGCTCACATAGCGACTGTGCTATTGATAGGCGTCTGATTTTTCACCTCTACTGGCGGTACTGAAATCCATGTCGATTGAGAAAGTTGCCCGCCTTGCTGGCGTGTCTAAAGCTACGGTTTCTCGGGTGCTGAACCAGCATCCGGGCGTGCGTTCTGATACGCGAGCAAAGGTATTGGCGGCCATCGATCACTGTGACTATCAGCCCAACCTGCTGGCTCGCCAGCTGCGTACTGCCCAGAGCCATATGTTGCTGGTGTTAATTTCAGACATCACCAATCCCTTCTGCTCACGTGTGGTGCAAGGCATTGAAGCTGAAGCCGAAGCGCAGGGTTATCACATCCTGTTGTGCAATTCGGCCTCGCAGCTGCCGCGTGAAGCCGCTTATCTGGCGTTATTAAGCGGTAAGGTGGTTGATGGCGTGATCACCATGGATGCCGCGGCCTGCCTGCAACAGCTGAAGGGTTTGATAGGTGACGCGCCTTGGGTGCAATGCGCCGAATACGATCCGGCTATCGCCGCTTCCAGTGTCACGATTGACAATAAAGAAGCGGCTTACGAAACCGTGCGTTATCTGGCCAATAAAGGCCGCCGCCGTATTGCATTGGTTAACTGTGATATGCGCTACCTTTACTCGCATCAGCGTGAAAGTGGCTATCGCGAAGCGCTGGAGCAGCTGGAACTGAATTGGGGTGGCGTGGCATACGCCGAAAACATTTCGTGTGAAGCGGGCAGTGCCGCACTGCGTGAACTGCTGGCGCGACCGGAGCGACCAGACGCCGTGTTTGCGGTCTCAGATGTGCTGGCGGTTGGCGTGATTCACGCCGCGCTGGAGGCAGGATTGCGCATTCCGGAAGATCTCGCTGTCGTGGGGTTTGATGGCATTCCCTTCACCAGCAGCCTCAATCCACCGCTGACTACCATCGAACAACCGATGAATCGGCTGGGTGCACGCAGTGTTCAGCTGCTACTGAACCGCATCCGCCAGCCGCTCAGTGAAGTGGTGCGTGAGGTGTTACCCTGGAAGCGCGTTGAACGCGCCTCCAGCTAACTCAACGCCAAATCAGCAGTACACAGGCTGCCGTGAGCGCACCCATCGCCAGGTTGAAGATTTTCCACGCACGCGGGCTGCGCAACAACCGGCCAATCAGCGAACCAAATCCCATCCAGATAACACCGGATACCACATTAACCAGCGCCATGCCGATACTGATGGCGATCACGGAATGCAGATACGCGTCGCCCGCAAGGCTGAAGCTGGCCACCGCGCCCAACGCCATCAGCCAGGCTTTTGGGTTGATCAGCTGTAACAGACCACCCTGCCAGAACGGCATCTGTTTCACCGTGGCGTCTTCGGTTTCCAGCTTCTCGTACTCTGCGGTGGCAATTTTCCACGCCAGCCACAGCAGATAGAGACTACCGGCAATCTTCAGCACCAGATGCAGTGAAGGATAAAGCAGGATCAAACCGCCGATGCCAAATGCCACCATCAGCAACATGACTTGCATACCAATCATGATACCAATGAGCAGCGGGATGGTGCGCAGGAAGCCAAAATTAGCACCTGAGGCGGTAAGTAACATATTATTGGGCCCTGGCGTGATGGCAGCGACCCAAAGAAAACCCAACATTGATAAAAAAAGACTCAGTTCCATGTATATTCGGGTGCTCCTCACCCAGTAAAGCGGACAACCCATCGAAGCTATCAGCGAGTTATGCATCAGACAAGCCTTTACCCAAGCTATTTTGATCGCCTGAACGGCGAGCGATTCACTCCGCTGCGCGGATTCAGTAACGCGCATCTGCAAACCCTGCTGCCGCGCATACTGCGTCGGCGCGTAACCCTGCGTCCGCACTGGCAGCGACTTGACCTGCCTGACGGTGATTTTGTTGATCTCGCGTGGAGCGAAGACCCCGCGCAGGCGCGCCACAAGCCGCGTATGGTGATGTTTCATGGCCTGGAAGGCAGCTTCCGTAGCCCGTATGCTCATGGCTTAATGCAGGCGTGTCAGGCGCGGGGCTGGCTGGCGGTGGTGATGCACTTTCGTGGCTGCAGTGGCGAACCTAATCGCCTGGAACGCATTTATCATTCCGGTGAAACCGAAGACGCGACCTTTTTCTTGCACTGGCTGCAACGCGAATGGGGCACGGTGCCGACGGCAGCAGTGGGCGTTTCACTCGGTGGCAATATGCTGGCCTATTTATTGGGCATGCAGGGCAATGATGTGCCTGTGGATGCAGCCGTCGCGATTTCGGCACCCTTTGCGCTCGAACCCTGCAGTGAAAAGCTCGATGCCGGCTTCTCACGTTTCTATCAGCACTATTTACTGACCAAGCTGAAACAGAACGCCACGCGCAAACTGCTGGCCTGGCCTGGCACGCTGCCGGTGGAACTGAGCCAGCTGCGGGCATTTCGCCGCATTCGTGAGTTTGATGATGCGATTACCGCACGGGCGCACGGTTTTCTGGATGCCAACGACTATTATCAACGTGCCAGCGCTATGCCGCTGCTCACGGGCGTGCGCAAGCCGCTGCTGATCATCCATGCCAAAGACGATCCCTTTATGACCGATGCGGTAATCCCGCAGCCGGAGCAACTGTCGCCTTCGATTGAATATCAGCTGACGCAAAAAGGCGGTCACGTTGGCTTTGTCGGCGGTACGTTAATGAAGCCGAAAATGTGGCTGGAACAGCGTGTGCCTGACTGGCTTTCAACCTATCTGGATGTGTGATCGTGATTATTCCCTGGCAAGAACTTGAAGTCGCAACACTGGAAAACCTGATTGAAACTTTCGTGCTGCGCGAAGGCACCGACTATGGTGAGCAGGAGCGCAGCCTGGAACAGAAAGTCGCCGACGTGCGCCGCCAACTGGAGCGCGGAGACGTTGTGCTGGTGTGGTCGGAACTGCACGAATCCGTCAACATTATGCCGAAAGGCGAGTTTCGCGGTTAATGCACCCCACAGTAATTCGTGGTAACAATGCTCATCGCCCGACTTCACAGGGAGTTCTGTTATGTCAGCCAGGCATCCAATCATTGCCGTGACCGGTTCCAGCGGTGCCGGTACCACGACCACCAGCCTCGCCTTCCGTAAGATTTTCCAGCAGCTGGATCTGCATGCTGCGGAATTGGAAGGTGACAGTTTTCACCGTTATACCCGTCCAGAAATGGATATGGCGATCCGTAAGGCTCGCGATCTGGGCCGTCATATCAGTTACTTCGGTCCGGAAGCCAATGACTTCGGGCTGCTGGAACAGACGTTTAAGCATTACGGAAAAACCGGGCTGGGTGAGTCGCGCAAATATCTGCACACCTACGACGAAGCGGTGCCGTGGAATCAGGTGCCGGGCACCTTTACGCCCTGGCAGCCGCTGCCGGAAAACACTGACGTGTTGTTCTATGAAGGATTACACGGTGGCGTGGTAACACAGCAGCACAACGTCGCCGAGCATGTCGATTTGCTGGTCGGCGTGGTGCCGATTGTCAATCTGGAGTGGATTCAAAAGCTGGTGCGCGACACCAGCGAGCGCGGCCATTCCCGTGAAGCGGTGATGGATTCAGTGGTGCGTTCAATGGAGGATTATATCAACTTCATCACGCCGCAGTTCTCGCGCACCCACATCAACTTCCAGCGTGTGCCAACGGTGGATACGTCAAACCCCTTTGCCGCGCGTGAAATTCCGTCACTCGATGAAAGTTTTGTAGTGATTCACTTCCGTGGGCTGGAAGGCATTGCTTACCCTTACCTGCTGGCGATGATCCAGGGCTCGTTCATTTCACATATGAACACGCTGGTGGTGCCGGGCGGCAAAATGGGGCTGGCAATGGAGTTAATCATGACGCCACTGGTGCAGCGGCTGATTGAAGGTAAACGGATTGAATAATCCAGAAATTCTGTAGCGGCGGCCGTTTGGCCGCCCGCTGATGTTATCGCTCAATCACTTCGTAACTGTGCGTCATTTTCACACTATTGCCGAGCATGATCGCCACCGAGCAATACTTCTCCGCCGACAGATCGACAGCCCGCGCCACCGCTTTATCGCTTAGCGCGGTGCCGCTAACGATAAAATGCAGGTTGATGTGCGTAAAAATACGTGGCGCTTCTTCACGGCGCTCGGAGGTGAGTTTCACCTCGCAGTCAGCCACATCATTTCGGCCCTTTTGCAGGATCGATACCACGTCAATCGCGCTACAGCCGCCTGCTGCCATCAAAACCATCTCCATCGGGCTTGGCGCTTTGTCACCCGAGTTACCGTCCATTAATACCTGATGGCCAGATGAGGATTCTCCGAGAAAGGTCAGCCCTTCCACCCATTTCACTCGTGCCTGCATTATTCTTTCTCCTGAAGTGGCGGTTTTGCCGCCAGAGTACGCTTTCACTTGATAAACAGCAATCCAGACTCTTCCGCCTGTTGCTGAAGCGAGACAACAGAAGACAGCTTGCAAAAGCTGTGCTACAAACAGTGCTGAAAATATTTTCGTCATCACAGACGAAGGCGGGAAGAATCAAAAGCGTAGCTTAAGAATCACCCGGAAATAATTTTCCTTTACTGGAAACGCTCGACGATTACACCGCCTGACAGGGAAAACTGCCCCCTGTATTTTGGGCACGATTACAACAGAGGATAATAGCGAATGGTTCTCGGCAAACCGCAAACAGACCCTACACTCGAATGGTTCCTGTCCCATTGCCATATTCACAAATATCCGTCCAAAAGCACGCTCATCCATCAGGGTGAGAAAGCGGAAACGCTGTACTACATCGTGAAAGGTTCCGTTGCGGTTCTGATCAAAGATGAAGAAGGCAAAGAGATGATCCTCTCCTACCTCAATCAGGGAGATTTCATCGGCGAACTCGGCCTGTTTGAAGAAGGCCAGGAACGTAGTGCCTGGGTACGTGCTAAGACTGCCTGCGAAGTGGCTGAAATTTCCTACAAAAAATTCCGTCAGCTGATTCAGGTAAACCCGGATATTTTAATGCGACTTTCGTCGCAGATGGCGCGTCGTCTGCAAGTCACCTCCGAGAAAGTGGGCAACCTTGCCTTCCTCGATGTGACGGGCCGTATCGCGCAAACACTGCTTAATCTGGCGAAACAACCCGATGCGATGACGCACCCCGACGGGATGCAAATCAAAATCACCCGTCAGGAGATTGGTCAGATCGTGGGTTGCTCACGCGAAACCGTGGGTCGTATCCTGAAAATGCTGGAAGATCAGAACCTGATCTCCGCACACGGTAAAACCATCGTCGTCTACGGCACCCGCTAATTTCTTATCACCCACGGCGTGATGGCAACATCGCGCCGTTTTTGTTTGCGATGAGCTGATGTGGCGCCGAATCATCTATCATCCTGAGGTCAACTACGCACTGCGGCAAACGCTGGTGCTGTGCCTGCCTGTGGCACTAGGCTGGCTGTTTGGCGATCTGCAAAAAGGCCTGCTGTTCTCATTAGTTCCTGCCTGCTGCAACATGGCGGGTCTCGATACACCACATAAGCGCTTCTTTAAACGCCTGATTGTGGGCGGCTCACTGTTTGCTACCGCCAGTTTCCTGATCCAATTTCTCACCAGTGACGCCATTCCGTTACCGCTGATCCTGTTTGTGCTGCCGCTGTTGATTGGCGTGACCGGCGAAATCAGCCCGCTGCACGGCCGCTTACTGCCCGCTACGCTCATTGCTGCTATCTTCAGCCTCAGCCTGGTGGGCCGCATGCCCATGTGGGTGCCGCCTCTGCTGTATATTGGTGGCACGCTGTGGTACGGCCTGTTTAACTGGTTCTGGTTCTGGCTGTGGAAAGAGCAGCCAATGCGCGAAACCCTCAGCCTGCTGTATCGGGAACTGGCGGATTATTGCGATGCCAAATACACCCTGTTGACGCAGCTTACCGATCCCGAGAAAGCGCTGCCGCCGTTGCTGGCGCGTCAGCAAAAAGCCGTTGACCTGATCACCACCTGCTATCAGCAGATGCACATGCTCTCTGCCAGCCGCGATAACAGCCATAAGCGCCTGACGCGGGCTTTCCAGGTAGCGCTTGATTTGCAGGAGCACATCTCGGTGAGCCTGCACCAGCCGGAAGAAGTGCAAAAGCTGGTCGAGCAGAGTCACGCTGAAGCGGTGATCCGCTGGAATGCCAAAACCATCTCGGCGCGCCTGCGCCTGTTGGCCGATGCCATTCTCTATCATCAGTTGCCCGATCGCTTCCACATGGAGAAGCAACTGGGTGCGCTGGAAAAAATCGCGCGCCAGCATCCTGATAACCCGGTGGGCAACTTCTGCTACTACCACTTCAGCCGCATCGCCCGCGTGTTGCGCACGCAAAAGCCGTTATACACTCGAGACTTGATGGCGGATCGCCAGCGTCGCCTGCCGCTGTTCCCGGCGCTGCGCAGCTACCTGTCGCTCAAGTCCGCCGCATTGCGCACCGCCGCGCGTATTTCGGTGATGCTGATGTTCGGCAGCGCGCTGGCGCTGTTCTTCAATATCCCCAAGCCTTACTGGATTCTGATGACCATCATGTTTGTCAGCCAGAATGGCTACAGCGCCACGCGGGTGCGCATTCAGCACCGTGCGCTGGGCACCTTTGCCGGATTGCTGATCGCCGCAGGATCGCTACAGCTCGACGTCCCCGAATCGATCACCCTACTGTTTATGCTGGCCATCACCCTCGCTAGCTACCTGGTCACGCGCAAGTATTACGGCTGGTCGATGATTGGCTTCACCGTGACGGCGGTGTATTCACTTCAGCTGTTGTCGCTGAACGGGGCGCAGTTTCTGCTGCCGCGCATGATGGATACCCTGATGGGCTGCCTGATCGCCTTTGCCGGTATGATCTGGCTGTGGCCACAGTGGCAGAGCGGATTACTGCGCAGCAACGCGCATGATGCGCTGGAGGCTTATCAGGAAGCCTTGCGAATGTTGCTGGGGCCGGAGCAGTCTCCTGAAAAGCTGGCGTATCAGCGCATGAAGGTCAATCAGGCGCACAATGCGCTCTTCAACTCACTGAATCAGGCATCAAGCGAACCGGGCTTCAACGCGCAGTACCTGAAAGATATGCGCATGTGGGTGACCCACAGCCAGTTCATTGTGGAACACATAAACGCGATGACGATCCTGGCGCGTGAGCACACCATGCTGACGCCGAAGCTGGCGGAACGCTATCTGCAATCCTGTGAAATTGCGCTGCAACGCTGTCAGCAACGGCTGGCGTATGATGGGCCAGGCAATGACAGCAATATTCTGGAAGCGCCGGAGAATATGAATGAAGGGCCGGTAACGATTGTCGAGCAGCATGTGAAGCGCATCCTGCAACACCTGAATGTGATGCACACCATCTCTTCACTGGCGTGGAGCCAGCGACCGCATCACGGCCGCTGGCTGAAAGTGCTACGTCCGAAGGGCTGATTACGCCGCCAGCACTTTCTCAATCGCTTTGGCGAAACGCGCCATACCTTCTTCGATGTCAGTCGGCTCGATCACCAGTGACGGCACAAAACGCATCACATCAGTGCCCGCGGTCAGAACCATCAACCCTTCTGCTGCTGAGGCATTGAGGATATCGCGCGCTTTACTGGCGTGTTGTGGCTTCAGCGCTGCGCCAATCAGTAAACCTTTGCCGCGAATCTCACTGAACAGATCGTATTTGCTGTCGATCGCTTGCAGTGCATCAACGAACTGCTGACGACGGGCCTCTACGCCATCCAGCACTTCTGGGGTGTTGATGATATCCAGTGCGGTTTCAGCAATCGCACAGGCCAGCGGGTTGCCGCCATAGGTGGTGCCGTGCACGCCCGGTGCCATTACCGACGCGATTTCATTGGTGGTTAGCATCGCGCTCACCGGGAAACCGCCGCCCAGCGCTTTCGCGGTGGTGATGATGTCTGGCTTGATGCCGTAATGTTCGTAGCTGAACAGCTTACCGCTACGACCCATGCCGCTCTGTACTTCATCCAGCACCAGCAGCGCTTTATGCTCATCGCACAGCGCACGCAGACCCTGCATAAATTCCTGCGTCGCAGCCACCACGCCGCCTTCACCCTGAATCGGCTCCACGACAATCGCGCAGGTGTGGTCATCCATCACCGCTTTCACCGCATCCAGATCGTTAAACGGCACATGTACGATATCTGCCGGCTTTGGACCAAAGCCGTCGGAGTATTTCGGCTGGCCGCCAACAGAAACGGTAAACAAGGTACGACCGTGGAACGCATTGTGGAAGGCGATGATTTTGCTTTTGAACGGGCTGTGTTTTTTGCAGGCATAGTAACGAGCCAGCTTGAAGGCGGCTTCGTTGGCTTCCGCACCGGAATTACCAAAGAACACGCGATCGGCAAAGGTCGCGGCAATCAGTTTGCTCGCCAGACGTAATGCCGGTTCATTGGTAAACACGTTGCTGGTATGCCACAGGGTTTCACCCTGGCTTTTCAGCGTTTCCACCAGCGCCGGATGGCAATGACCCAGAGCCGTCACCGCGATACCGCCGGAGAAGTCGATATACTCTTTGCCCTGCTGATCCCAGACTCGGCTGCCCTTGCCTTTCACCGGCACGAACTGCGCAGGTGCATAAACAGGCAAAATCACGTTATCGAACGTTTCCCGGGTTACCGCTAGTTTTTCCGCTGCCATTGCCGACCTCATTGGGTTATTTATTGAGCTGAAGTGAAATTATAATCACAAAATATGCATAAAAAATCACACGAAGGCAAACATAAGTTACGTGTCGAGGAAATTAGCCAACAGCTGATGGCCCTGCTCGCTGAGGATACTCTCAGGATGGAACTGCACCCCTTCTAAGGGCAGCGTACGGTGGCGGAAGCCCATGATCTCATCCGGCTCGCCATTACGCAGGCTCCAGGCCGTGACTTCGAATTCTGTGGGCAGCGTCTCGCGCGCCACAATGAGTGAATGGTAGCGCGTAACGGTGAGCGGATTATTAAGGTCGCGAAAAACGCCCCGATTGGTGTGCTGGATAACAGAAGTTTTGCCGTGCATCACCTGCCGCGCGCGCACTATCTGCGCGCCATAGGCTTGCGCAATCGCCTGATGGCCGAGGCAAACACCCAGAACCGGCAAACGCCCAGCAAAATGGCGGATGGCGTCCAGTGAGATACCAGACTGATCCGGCGTGCAGGGGCCAGGGGAGATCACCAAATGGGTGAGTGGCAGCGTCTCCATCTCCGCCAGCGTGATGGCATCGTTACGCACCACGCGTACTTGTGCGCCCAGTTCACAGAAATACTGGTAGAGATTCCAGGTGAAGGAGTCGTAGTTATCAATTAACAGCAGCATAGTGCCCTCAGGCCAGTCAAACCGCCGCTATTCTACGCATTTTACCGGGCTGGGCTCACCACTTTTGCAAACTGCGCCGTCAGCGGCGTCAGATCGCCCGATACACCAGCATACAGTGCGGTACGCCACGCCTCTCGATCCAGCTTATCCCATGTCAGCAGATAACCGGCGTGCAGCGCCAGCTGTTCAAAGAAAATGCGCTGCGTGCGGCCGTTGCCGGCGCGGAACGGATGCAATACGAAGATTTCACAGTAGTAATGCGCAAGCCGCGCAACAAACTCATCCTGTGCCAGGTTTGTCAGTTGTTGTTCATCTTCCAGCGCGCTCATCAGCGCGTTGCCCTCTTTCTCAATATATTCGCAGTGGCAATAGGGTGTCTCATCACGCCAGATATCGATGCTGCGTAACTCCCCTGCCCAACTGTAGAGATCCTGAAACAGCGTGCGATGAATATGGCATAGCCATGGCATGCCGGTGCTGCGCGGACCGAGTTCCAGCGTGGCTAGCCGGGCGGCACTGAAAGCCAGTTCGGCTTTACGCAACTGCACGTCATCATGAATATCGAGGCGGTTTTTCAGCACCGTATCATTGTGCCAGACATAAGGGTCGCGCACGGCCAGCGTGTTATCCGCCATATTGCCTCCTCAGTGACTCAAGTCGCTCTTCATGTTGCTCAGCCGTCATATCGCTGAGTATGTAACCGGCAAGACGGCAACTGGCCTGATAACTGGCCATGCGGCGCTGTTGCCACAGGGTGGCTTTCTGTTTTTCGGTGAGTTGGCTGGTCATGGCGCCTCCGACAAGCAATTTGCCCTAAGTATAAGAGCTAATTTTAGCTTTGCCGGAGAGCAGCAGAACGCGCCGACGAGTGCCGGCGCGTTAAATCATTAAGGCAGGACTTTCGCAGAAAGGATAACAATCGGTTTTGACGGCACATTTTGGTACGGGCCGACATCCTTGGTTGGCACCTGAGCAATCTTGTCGATCACATCCTGGCCTTTCACAACTTTACCAAATACCGCATAACCGAAGTCACGTTGGCCATGATCGAGGAAAGCGTTATCCGCAACGTTGAGGAAGAACTGGCTGGTCGCACTATCTTTATCAGCAGTACGCGCCATCGAGATGGTGCCACGCAGGTTACGCAAGCCGTTGTCGGCTTCGTTCTTAATCGGTGCCACGGTCTGCTTCTGCTGCATATCCGTGGTGAAACCGCCGCCCTGGATCATAAAGCCAGGAATCACGCGATGGAAAATCGTGTTGTTGTAGAAACCGTTGTTGACGTAGTCGACAAAGTTTTTCACCGAAACCGGGGCTTTCTGGTTGTTCAGTTCGAGTTCGATATTGCCCGCAGAGGTGGTGAGCAGCACATGAGTATCCCCTTTAGCGGCCAGAGCCGAAGCGGATACAGAAGAGAGCGCTAACAGGGCGACTGCCGCTGTCAAAGTACGTTTAAACATGAAAGATTCCTTACCATGAAGTGCAAGCTCAAAAACGAGATCGATTGTAAAGAGCAAGTTATATAAGAGCCAGCGTTTTACCGATATTTACGCTGATGTTGCGATTGTCATACTTTTTTGGGCACGCAATCATTTGCGTGATGAAAATCACACTATTAATGAAATATTTCCCGCTCGTTACACTCGTTGTTTATTAAGATCACAGTTGCATTTACAATTCATGACACTTTTTGCCAATCCCGGCGCATCACAGGTTCAGAACATGACAAACCGTAATCGCATTGGCCTTACCTGGATCAGCTTTTTCTCCTACGCGCTCACCGGCGCACTGGTGATCGTTACCGGTATGGTACTGGATAATATTGCCCAATACTTCCAGTTGCCCATCTCAGAAATGAGCAACACTTTCACCTTCCTGAATGCCGGTATCCTGGTCGCGGTATTCCTTAACGCCTGGCTGATGGTGATTGTGCCGTTGAAACGCCAGCTGATTTTTGGCTTTGTGCTGATGATCCTCGCGGTGGCAGGCCTGATGACCAGCCATAACCTGACCATCTTCTCACTGTGCATGTTTGTGCTCGGTGTGGTCAGCGGTATCACCATGTCGATCGGTACCTTCCTGATTACCCATCTGTACGATGGCCGTCAGCGTGGCTCCCGCCTGCTGTTTACCGACTCGTTCTTCAGCATGGCCGGTACCATTTTCCCGATCATCGCCGGTGTGTTGCTGGCTCGCATGCTGCCGTGGTACTGGGTATACGCCTGCATTGGCGTCATTTACATCGCCATTTTCGTTCTGACGTTGATGGTGGAATTCCCGGAACTGAAAAGCGAAGCTGCCGTACAAGGTGGCGAGAAAGAGAAATGGGGCATCGGCGTGCTGTTCCTGTCGATCGCGGCGCTGTGCTACATCCTTGGTCAGCTGGGCTTTATCTCCTGGGTGCCAGAGTACGCGACCAAATCGATGGGTATGGACATTGCGGCAGCCGGTCAGTTGGTGGGTAACTTCTGGACCGCGTACATGGTCGGCATGTGGGTGTTCAGCTTCCTGCTGCGCTTCTTCGATCTACAGCGCATCCTGATGGTGCTGGCCGCATTGGCGACGGTACTGATGTACTGGTTTGTCACCACCAACGACGCCAGCATGCTGCACTGGATCATCATGATTCTCGGCTTCAGCTCCAGCGCCATTTACACCACCATCATCACCCTCGGTTCGCTGCAAACCAAAGTCTCTTCGCCGAAGCTGGTGAACTTTATCCTCACCTGCGGCACCGTCGGCACCATGCTGACCTTTGTGGTCACCGGCCCGATTGTGGCGAAAGGCGGCGCACATGCGGCACTCTCTACCGCGAATGGCTTGTATGCCGTGGTGTTTGTGATGTGTGTGCTGCTGGGCTTTGTGACCAAACATCGCCAGCACGGTCATATTACGCACTAATCGGTGACGTGCAGGGGTGAACGTTCGCCTCCGTTGCCTGGTGCTGTAGCAAGAGAGTGCGCAGTGATGCGCACTCTTTTTTATTAAGCGACTATCGTCGGAATGTCACCGCTTCTGCCTCGCCCAAATAGATTTCACTGCTCGCGGGCTGCGTTGCCGCCACCACGCTTCCCTGCCGTATCGAATAGCGCACGGGCACTTGTCTGCGCACCGCATCAAAGCCACTCTCAGCCGGCAGAATAATCAGACTGGCATAGTCACCCACCGCCAGACCGTAATCCTTCAATTGCAACGTTTTCGCGCTGTTGGTGGTAATCAGACTCAGGCCGTTGTCGATCTGTTCGTAGCCCATCAACTGACAGACATGTAATCCCATATGCAGCACCTGCAGCATGCTGGCCGTGCCGAGCGGATACCAGGGATCAAACACATCATCATGGCCAAAACAGACGTTGATGTCGGCGTCGAGCAACTCTTTCACTCGCGTGATGCCGCGACGTTTGGGGTAGCTATCAAAACGTCCCTGCAAATGAATGTTCACCAGCGGATTAGCCACAAAGTGAATCTTCGACAGCTTCAGCAAGCGGAATAATCGCGAGGTGTAGGCGTTGTTATAGGAGTGCATCGCCGTGGTGTGGCTGGCGGTGACGCGTTCGCCATTGCCATCACGATGTGCCAGCGCCGCCACGGTTTCGACAAAGCGCGATTGCTCATCATCGATCTCATCACAGTGTACATCCACCATGCGGTCATAACGGTTGGCGAGCGCGAAGGTTTTATGCAGCGATTCCACGCCATATTCGCGAGTGAACTCGAAGTGTGGGATGGCGCCCACCACATCGGCGCCGAGACGCAATGCCTCTTCCAGCAGTGCTTCACCATTTGGATAGGAGAGAATTCCCTCCTGCGGAAACGCCACGATTTGAATATCGATCCACGGCGCCATTTCCGCTTTCACTTCCAGCATCGCTTTCAGCGCGGTGAGAGTGGGATCGGAAACATCAACGTGGGTACGCACATGCTGGATACCGTTGGCAATTTGCCACTTCAGCGTCTGCTGTGCGCGCTGTTTGACATCGTCATGGCTGAGCAGCGCTTTGCGCTCCGCCCAGCGTTCAATGCCTTCAAACAGGGTGCCGGACTGATTCCAGGCAGGCTGCCCGGCAGTTTGCGTGGTGTCGAGGTGAATGTGCGGTTCGATAAACGGCGCACTCGCCAGCCCGCCTTCGGCGTCCAGTGCGTCACTCTGATCCACGATTTGCGATGGCTGGGGACGTATCGCCGCAATTTTTCCACCGTTGATTTCCATTTGCCACAAGCCCTGCTGGCCCGCTAAGCGCAGATTGTTGATCCACTTCAGTGACCGGTTCGCCATGCCATCCTCCTGTTCAAAGCAACAGGTTAAGCTAGCACGAAAAACTGTCTGTCAGCGTCATCGATTTTTCGGGTGTCATTATTGGCGCCCCAGCGAGTGACTTTTCACGGCGCCATCGGCAGTGACCCGTTCTGCACAATATTCAACCAAATAAGTCACTTATCTATTTCGTTCAAAATCAATTACATACCTCAAAATAGGTATATGAAGATGCGCTTGATGTGCATCAATAAGCGCCTGATGTAGCGCGCTATCGTAAGCGCAGATACCGCAATTTTTGAGGCAAGCATGAGCAAGCACAGTGTCGTGATCATTGGCAACGGCATGGTGGGCCACCGCTTTATAGAAGAACTGATCGATAAAGCCGAGCCCGGCCAATTTGCCATTACCGTCTTTTGTGAAGAACCGCGCGTCGCCTATGACCGCGTCCACCTTTCCGCCTACTTCTCCCATCACACCGCTGAAGAGCTGTCACTGGTTCGCCCCGGCTATTACGAAAAACATCAGGTCAAACTGCTGATCGGTGAACGGGCGATTACCATCAACCGCGACGAAAAACTGATTCACTCCAATTCCGGTCGCGCGGTGCATTACGACACGCTGATTTTTGCCACCGGCTCTTATCCGTGGATACCGCCGATAAAAGGCGCCGAAGGCAGCGACTGCTTTGTCTATCGCACCATCGAAGATCTCAACGCCATAGAAGCCTGCGCCCGCCGCAGCCAACGCGGTGCCGTGATTGGCGGCGGTCTGCTTGGCCTCGAAGCGGCAGGCGCACTGAAAAACCTCGGTATCGAAACCCATGTCATTGAGTTCGCACCCGGATTAATGGCGGAACAGCTGGATGCGCAAGGTGGCGAGCAACTGCGTCGTAAGATCGAACAAATGGGTGTGCGTGTGCACACCGGCAAAAATACCCAGCAAATTGTGCACCACGCTAAAGGCGGTAAGACGCTGGAATTCGCCGATGGCAGCGCGCTGGATGTCGATTTCATCGTGTTCTCCACTGGCATTCGTCCGCAAGACAAGCTGGCAAAACAGTGTGGGCTGGAAATCGGCCAGCGTGGTGGCATCGCCATCAACGACCGCTGCCAGACGCGCGATCCGGCGATTTATGCCGTCGGCGAATGCGCAGCCTGGCAGAACCGGCTGTTCGGCTTAGTCGCGCCGGGCTACAAAATGGCACAGGTCGCCAGCGATGCGTTGCTTGGACGCGACAGTGCCTTTTCTGGTGCCGATATGAGCGCCAAACTTAAGTTGCTGGGCGTGGATGTCGGCGGTATCGGCGATGCGCATGGCCGCACACCGGGCGCGCGCAGCTATATGTGGCTCGACGAACAGAAACACATCTACAAGCGCCTGATTGTCAGCGAAGACAACCGCACGCTGCTCGGCGCGGTATTGGTCGGTGACACCAGTGATTACGGCAATCTGCTGCAGCTGGCGCTGAATAACATCGCGCTGCCCGATAACCCTGAAGGTTTGATATTGCCAGCAGGCAGTGGCGAGAAGCCGGTATTGGGCGTCGATTCCCTGCCGGACAGCGCGCAAATCTGCTCCTGCTTTGATGTCAGTAAAGGCGATATCGTCAAAGCGGTGCAAGGCGGTTGCCATACCGTGGCGATGCTGAAAAGCGAAACCCGTGCCGGAACGGGCTGCGGCGGCTGCATTCCGCTGATCACTCAGGTGCTCAACGCGGAACTGAGCCGCCAGGGCATCGAAGTCAACAATCACTTGTGCGAGCACTTCCCCTATTCGCGCCAGGAGTTGTATCACCTGATTCGTGTCGAAGAGATCACTTCCTTCGATGCCTTACTGGCGAAATACGGTCAGGGTTATGGCTGTGAAGTGTGCAAACCGACCGTGGGTTCGCTACTGGCCTCCTGCTGGAACGACTATGTGCTCAAGCCACAACTCGCGCCACTTCAGGACAGCAACGATCTGTTCCTTGGCAATATCCAGAAAGATGGTACCTACTCGGTCATCCCGCGCTCACCCGGGGGCGAAATCACGCCAGAAGGGTTGATGACGATCGGTGCGGTGGCGCGCCAGTACAATCTTTACACCAAAATCACCGGCTCGCAGCGTATTGGCCTGTTCGGTGCCCAGCGTGATGACCTGCCTGCCATCTGGTCGCAGCTGATTGATGCCGGATTTGAAACCGGCCAGGCGTATGCCAAAGCGTTGCGCATGGCAAAAACCTGTGTGGGCAGCACCTGGTGTCGCTATGGCGTCGGCGATAGCCTCGGCTTCGGTATCGAGCTTGAGAACCGCTACAAAGGCATTCGTACACCGCACAAAATGAAGTTTGGCGTCTCGGGCTGCACGCGCGAATGTGCGGAGGCACAGGGCAAAGATGTCGGCATTATCGCGACGGAAAAAGGCTGGAATCTGTATGTGTGCGGCAACGGTGGCATGAAACCACGCCACGCCGATTTGCTGGCAGCGGACCTGGATCGCGATACCCTGCTGACTTATCTCGACCGCTTTATGATGTTCTATATCCGCACCGGTGACCGCCTGCAACGTACCTCGCTGTGGCTGGAAAGCATGGAAGGCGGTATCGACTATCTGCGCAGCGTGATTATCGATGACAAACTCAGCCTGAATGCGCAGCTGGAAGCTGAACTGGCGCGCCTGCGGGCTGAAGTCGAGTGTGAATGGGCGGCGACGGTGAACGATCCCCGGCAGCACATCCACTTCAGCACCTTCATCAACAGCGATCAGCGCGATCCGCTGGTGCAGCACGTCGCTCAGCGCGATCAGCATCGTCCGGCAAGCCCTGCCGAGCGTATTGCCATCACCCAGATTGAGGAGATCGACGCATGAGCCAGTGGCATTCCGTGTGTGAACTCGAACAAATCCTGCCTGCCACCGGCGTCTGCGCGCTGGTGAAAGGCCAGCAGATTGCCATCTTCCGTCCGCATGATGATGAGCAACTCTATGCGCTGAGTAACATCGATCCTTTCTCCGCAGCCAGCGTGCTGTCACGCGGCCTGATTGCCGAACATCAGCACACGCTGTGGGTCGCCAGCCCGCTGAAAAAACAGCGCTTCCGTTTAAGCGACGGCGTCTGCCTGGAAGATGCCGCCCGTTCCGTGGCGAGCTATCCGGTGCGCGTTACTGCGGGCCAGGTCGAAGTGTGCGCCTGACAGAATTCTTTTACTTTATGAGACGTCACTATGTTTACTGACACCCTGAATACCTGCGCCGCCAACGCGGCGCGCATTGTGCGTACGGCACAGCACAGCCCGCTGGCCTTCTGGATCAGTTCGGCGATGGCGGGCGCTTACGTTGGTCTCGCCATCATCCTGATTTTCACCCTCGGCAATCTGGCCGATCCAGCCTGGCGTCCGCTAGTCATGGGCGCCACCTTTGGTATCGCTCTGACCCTGGTGATCATTGCAGGGTCAGAACTGTTTACGGGTCATACGATGTTCCTTACCGTGGGCGTTAAAGCCGGTACCATTAGCCAGGGTCAGATGTGGTGTGTGCTGCCGCAAACCTGGCTGGGCAACCTGATCGGCTCGGTATTTGTCGCCCTGCTCTATTACTACGCGGCAGGCGCGATGCTGCCCAATGCAGGCGCACTGATTCACAGCGCCGCGCTGGCGAAAACCACGCAACCGGCAATGGCGCTGTTCTTTAAAGGGGCGCTGTGTAACTGGCTGGTGTGTCTGGCGATCTGGATGGCAGTGCGCACCGAAGGCACGGCAAAATTCATTGCCATCTGGTGGTGCCTGCTGGCCTTTATCGCCTCCGGCTATGAGCACTCTGTCGCGAATATGACGGTCTTTGCACTGTCGTGGTTTGGTCAGCATAATGCCGAACTCACCTTGAGCGGCATTGGCCATAACCTGCTGTGGGTGACGCTGGGTAATATGTTCTCTGGTATGGTGTTAATGGGCCTCGGTTATTGGTACGCCACCCCGCAAGCTCAAAGACCGCAAGTGGCGACACAAGCCGCTGCGCTCAAATCGGTTTAAATGTTTCTAAGCCCACGAACCTCGTTATGTGAATCACGTTATCAACATTAACGGTCACACAGATTTGCAGCGGCGCAATTTATTGCGCGTGTTTAAGCGCCTGCGCGATAAATCGCGCCGCTACGGATTATGCGTACCGAAACTAAGTTGCTTAACTGATGATCATCACGTGGCTCGCGGGCTTTTTTGAGGATGAGCGATGGACTATTTTCCACTGTTTTGCCGCCTGAAGGGCAAACGCTGCTTACTGGTTGGCGGTGGCGATGTGGCAGAACGCAAAGCGCGCCTGCTGCTGGATGCCGGTGCCGATCTGCACGTCGGCGCACTGGATTTCTCCCCTGTATTTCAGCAGTGGGCCGAGCAGGGAAAGTTGCACCTCATGTCCGGCACCTTTCAAGAATGCTGGCTAGAAGGCTGCTGGCTGGTGATTGCCGCCACCGACGATGACGCCGTGAATCAGCAAGTGGGCGATGCCGCCGAAGCGCGCCGCATCTTCTGCAATCTGGTGGATGCACCACAGGAAGCCAGCGCTATCATGCCATCGATTATCGATCGCTCCCCGCTGATGATTGCGGTGTCCTCCGGTGGTCGTGCTCCGGTGCTGGCTCGCCTGCTACGCGAGAAGCTGGAAGCGATGCTGCCACAGCATTTAGGCCAACTGGCTTCACTCGCTGGCACACTGCGCAGTCGGGTGAAGAACACTTTCGCCAGCATGGGACAGCGCCGGGCTTTTTGGGAACGCTTCTTTGCCAGCGATCGTTTGGCACAAACGCTGGCTAATCGCGACCAGCCACGCGCCGATCATATCGTTGATACGCTGTTCAATGCGCCGCTGTCACAACAAGGTGAAGTGGTGCTGGTGGGCGCGGGTCCGGGCGATGCCGGATTGCTGACACTGAAAGGGTTGCAGTGTATCCAGCAGGCCGATGTGGTGGTGTATGACCGCCTGGTATCCGAACCGATTCTAAACCTGGTGCGCCGCGATGCAGAGCGCATCTTTGTCGGTAAACAGGCGGGACATCACTGCGTCCCACAGTCACAAATCAACCAGCTTCTGCTGGAGCAGGCCCAGAGCGGCAAACGTGTGGTGCGGCTGAAAGGCGGCGATCCCTTTATTTTTGGTCGTGGCGGCGAGGAGCTGGAGGTGCTGGCACAGCACCACATTCCGTTCAGCGTGGTACCGGGTATTACCGCCGCATCGGGCTGTGCCGCCTACAGCGGCATTCCACTGACACACCGCGATCACGCCCAGAGTGTGCGCTTTGTTACCGGCCATCTGCAACAGCAGGGCGAAATTGAGTGGAGTAAGCTGGCAGCAGAACAGCAAACGTTGGTGTTCTACATGGGCCTGAATCAGGCACCCGAGATTCAGCGCCAGCTGTTGCAACATGGCATGGATGCAACAATGCCGGTCGCCATCGTGCAGAACGGCACGACATCAGAGCAACGGGTAGAGACCGCAACGCTGGCTGAACTCAACACGCTGGCGCAGCAGTTTGCCAGCCCAGCGCTGATTATCGTCGGGCGCGTGGTCAGCCTGCGTCGCCAGTTACGCTGGTTTTAAACATAAAAAACGGCGAGTCATGACAACTCGCCGTTGTTAGATCATACCGCTCGTCGCTTAAGGCTGAGCCACAAAACCCACTGCTTCGTAGACTTTCTTCAGTGTCTCTTGCGCCTGCGCACGGGCCTTGGTGGCACCATCGCGCATGACCTGATTCAGGAAAGCTTCATCATTACGGAAACGATGATAACGCTCCTGCAGCTCAGTCAGCATGCCGGAAACCGCTTCCGCCACTTCGCCTTTCAGGTGGCCATACATCTTGCCTTCGAATTCCTGCTCCAGCTGCGGAATCGACTTGCCGGTGACACCCGACAAGATATCCAGCAGGTTAGAGACACCGGCTTTTTCTTTGACATCGTAACGCACGACTGGCGGCTCGGCGGAGTCAGTTACCGCGCGTTTGATCTTCTTCACTACCGCTTTGGTGTCTTCCAGCAGGCCAATCACGTTGTTGCGGTTGTCATCCGACTTCGACATTTTCTTGGTCGGTTCCAGCAGCGACATCACGCGTGCGCCTGATTTCGGAATAAACGGCTCAGGAATTTTGAACACATCGCCATACAGTGCGTTGAAACGACCGGCGATATCGCGGCTCAGTTCCAGATGCTGCTTTTGATCTTCGCCCACTGGCACCTGGTTGGTCTGATACAGCAGAATATCGGCCGCCATCAGCACCGGGTAATCGAACAAACCCGCGGTGATGTTTTCAGAATAACGCGCGGACTTATCCTTAAACTGCGTCATACGGCTCAGCTCGCCAAAGTAGGCATAGCAGTTCAGCACCCAGCTCAGCTGCGCGTGCTCAGGCACATGCGACTGCACAAAGATGGTGCTTTTTGCCGGGTCGATACCGCAGGCAAGGTACAACGCTAACGTATCCAGCGTGGCTTTGCGCAGCGCAGCGGGGTCCTGACGAACGGTAATGGCGTGCAGATCGACGATGCAGTAAATGCAGTGGAAATCATCCTGCATCTGCACCCACTGACGCAGCGCACCCATATAGTTGCCAATGGTCAGTTCACCGGAAGGCTGGGCGCCGCTGAAAACGATGGGTTTGCTCATGTTATATCCTGATAATTACAGCCCGAGAGCGGGCAAAAGTTCGCTAAAAGTATCGAGAGTTAAATCGGGTTGGCTGGCGGCAATCGGCTCGCCATAGTTGTAGCCAAAAGTCATACCGACATTGGGTACACCCGCAGCCTGAGCTGCGTGAATATCATTACGAGAATCACCGACAAACAGTAATTCTTTTTGCAGTACGCCAAAGTGACCCAAAACAAGGAAGATCGCTGCCGGATGGGGCTTTTTCACCACCACATCATCACCGCCAATAATCAGCGTGAAGAAATCGGCAATGCCCAGCGATTGCAGCAAAGGCGCGACAAACGGCGTCGGCTTATTGGTGACGATGGCCATCGGCAAGCCTTTGGCGTGCAGCGCCGCCAGCGTCTCTTTCACCTGCGGAAACAGCGTGCTGCCCGCTTCCACCGTTTCGGCGTAGTACTTATCGAACAACGAGCGCGCGTCTCGCTGCTCCTCGGCGTGCGGTTCGCGGCCTAATGCCCAGGTCAGCGCGCGTGTCATCATCACATCTGCGCCATTGCCAATCCAGGTGGAGGCCAGCGCAACGCCGGGCGGCGGCAACTGCAAATCACCTAAAGCATGATCGATGGCCTGGGACAGACCCGGTGCGCTATCGACCAGCGTACCATCGAGATCAAACGCCAGCGCGTGGATATCAGTGAAATGAGCCATTAACTTTCTCCAGTTCGCCGCGCATTTCGTCGATCACTTTTTTGTAATCGGGGTGACCAAAGATAGCTGAACCAGCCACAAACATATCCGCACCTGCCGCCGCGATCTGACCGATGTTATCGATCTTCACGCCACCGTCCACTTCCAGACGGATATCGTAACCGCTTTGATCAATCAGACGACGCGCCTGACGCAATTTGTCCAGCGTGCCAGGAATGAAAGATTGACCGCCGAAGCCAGGGTTCACTGACATCAGCAGAATGATGTCGAGTTTATCCATCACGTAGTCGAGGTAATCGAGTGGCGTCGCCGGATTGAACACCAGACCCGCTTTACAGCCGTGCTCTTTGATCAGTTGCAGCGTGCGGTCAACGTGCTCACTGGCTTCAGGATGGAAGGTAATGTAAGTTGCGCCCGCTTTAGCGAACTCTGGAATCAGTGCATCCACCGGTTTCACCATCAGATGCACATCAATCGGTGCCGTAATGCCATAGTCGCGCAGCGCTTTCAGCACCATTGGCCCCATGGTCAGATTAGGCACATAGTGGTTATCCATCACGTCGAAATGCACCACATCCCCGCCTGCTGCCAGCGCTTTGGCGGTATCTTCGCCCAGGCGAGCAAAGTCAGCAGCAAGAATTGAAGGGGCCAGCAAAAATTGTTTCATCCGATTCTCCCAATTTTGTGCGCCAGCCAGAGCTGGCGTAATGCGTTGGTCGCGGACGAAACAGGCTAGCGGAAAAGCGCCAGCAGTTCGTCAACCTGAGTGCGACCACTTATGCTTCGGCTGATGGAACGCCGGGCTTTGACTACGTGTAAAACCGCATTCTGATACCACTCACGCGTAAGCAACGTGTCGTGGTTGGAAATCAGCACCGGTATGCTGTTTTCATGTGCCAGCTTATTTGCCAGCTCGGCCAAATGCTGCTGCTCGCGCAGGCTAAAGCTATTGGTGTGGTACGCGGTAAAGTTCGCCGTCGCCGACAAAGGCGCATACGGCGGATCGCAATAAACCACTGAGCCAGCAGGGGCGTTGTTCAGAGTAACATCGTACGATTCACAGACAAAGGTCGCTTTTTGCGCCCGTTCGGCAAACCACAACAGCTCCGCTTCCGGGAAGTAAGGTTTGCGATAACGACCAAAAGGCACATTGAACTCACCGCGCAGATTGTAACGGCACAAACCGTTGTAACCATGCCGATTGAGATAGAGAAACAGTAATGCACGCTGATATTCATCTTTGCTGGCGTTAAATGCCAGACGTTGCGCGTAATAGGTCTCTGCGATATTACCTTCAGGCGTGAACAGTTGCCGCGCGTCTTCAATGAACTCAGCCGTGCGGTTTTTAACGATGTTATAGAGATTGATCAGGTCACCGTTGATGTCCGCCAGGTGATAGCGATCATAATCGGTGTTGAGGAACACGGAACCGGCACCCACAAAAGGTTCGACTAAACAGTCACCTTGTGGCAAATGACGACGGATATCGTCAAGCAGCGGGTATTTCCCTCCGGCCCATTTAAGGAAAGCGCGATTTTTCTTCATGCTGTCGTGGTTATTACATCTTAATTATGGGCTGTGGTGGAACCGACAGCAGCTTTGCGCTTTAAACGGGGCCGCGCGATCGCAGCCCCACATCAATTACTGACTTTCTTTCTTCACCTGACTCAACGGTTTTACCCACGGATTTGCCGCACGGACTTCAGCCGGCAGTGATGCCACTGCACGCTTGGCATCGGCTGGCGTAGCGTAAGCACCGCTGACCAACACATACCAGGGCTGACCGTTACGCGTGGTTTTATACACGTGATAACCGCTCAGATTTTGTTTCTTCGCCCAGGCATTCAGGCTCTCTTCTTTCGACGCACCGCTCAACTGCAGCGTGTAACTACCGCCCGTTGGCAGTGACTTACTGGCACCGCTGCTGGCGCTCACCGGCGCATTATGCGCGGCAGTGGTATGCGTTTTATTCTCTTTTGCTCCGGCTGCCGGTTTCGACGTGGTCGGCGCTTTATGCGCGGTGTTGCTGTGCGTTTCACGTGAACCATTGCTGTTGGTACGCGCAGGTGTCTCAGAACGCATCGCCGGAGGCGTCATCGCTTTGCCGTTACCGCTTACGGTAGCAGGGGCGGTCGGCAATGAACTGTTGCCTTGTGCACCCTGTGCCGCGTTATCAACCTGGCCTTGCTGATTGCTCAGCGCACTGTTGAGATCACCCGGCAGCGTTACACGTTGCTGATTGGCGGGCGTATCGACAGGTGCAGCTTGCGTCGGCGTTGAAGACACTGCTGGCATTGAAATCGAGTTGGAATCGCCGCCTGCTGAAGAGGAGGATGTCGCCGGCGTCTGCGATGCGTCCGCTGAAGGTGTGGCGCTTTGCTGGCCACTCATGGACGTCGAGCCGGAAAGGTCGATGTTCTTTTCACCACCGGTTGCCGTTGGCGCCGCATTGCCATTGCTGGCCGTGTTTGCGGGTTTCTTATCATCCGGACCGGTCAATGCCGAACCAATACCCAGCACCACCAACAGCAGAACAAGGATGCCGATCCCCATCATCATATGCTGACGAGAAACAGGTACCTTCGCTTTCGGCGCAGAAGACGTTTTGCGTGGCCGCGTAGGACGGCGGTCACTGGCATCAGGTTTTAACTCGTCTTCCGGTTTGAACTCATCCATCTAGCCTCCTCCGTAAAACAGCACGCTTCCCACGCACCGCATCACCACTCACTGCTTTATCCGTGATACTTCAAGCTGAAACGACGTTGGCTGCATCCTATCATCCAGACATCTCACTGATGTCAGCGCCTGGAACGCATGCGATGGCCACCTTGCTGCAGCTCAACTTATTCCGGATATCTTCAGTATTTTATACAATCGTTAATCGCAGCCAGCACCATATCATGTGCCACACCTGCGCGCACTTCAGAGCGACCAATTGCGAGAGGCAGCACCAAACGCATTTCACCCGCCAGCACTTTTTTATCGCGCATCATGTGCGGAAGATACGCTTCTGCTTGCATGCTTGCCGGGCCGTGCACCGGTAAACCCGCTCGCAAAAATAGCGCAATAATGCGATCGGTATCCGTCGAAGTGAACTGACCCAGCCGTTCGGCGGTACGGGCAGCCATGACCATTCCCGCCGCAATCGCTTCACCGTGTAACCAGTTGCCATAGCCCATGTGCGCTTCAATCGCATGACCAAAAGTATGGCCCAGATTGAGCAGTGCGCGTTGACCGTTTTCACGCTCATCGGCGGCGACCACTTCAGCTTTGAGTTCACAGCAGCGACGGATGCAGTAGGCAAGGGCTTGCTGATCCAGTGCCAGCAGAGCATCAAGATTCTGCTCCAGCCACTGGAAGAATTCCCCGTCGAGGATAATGCCGTATTTGATTACTTCTGCCAGACCAGACGCCAATTCGCGCGCCGGCAGCGTAGCCAGGCAATCGGTATCGACCACCACTGAGGCGGGCTGGTAGAAGGCACCAATCATGTTTTTGCCCAGCGGATGGTTGACGGCTGTTTTACCGCCGACTGAAGAGTCGACCTGAGACAGCAGCGTTGTCGGTACCTGAATAAAGCGCACACCGCGTTGATAGCTCGCAGCGGCAAACCCAGTGAGATCACCAATCACACCGCCGCCGAGCGCAATTAACGTGGTATCACGTCCATGCGGTTTCTGCAGCAGCGCGGTGAAGACATCGTCCATCACAGCGAGCGTCTTGTACTTTTCACCATCAGGTAAAATCACCTGATCCACCTTCACGCCCGCCTGCGAAAGCAGTGCTGACAGCTTGTCGAGGTAGATCGGGGCAAGCGTCTCATTGGTCACCAGCATGGCGTTATCGCCTGCTTTTAGCGGCCAAAAAGAAGCCGGATCGTTAAACAGTCCGGCAGCGATGGTGATGGGGTAACTACGATCCCCGAGTGAGACAGTGATCTTCTCCATGATGACCGATACCTATTGCTGAGCCGTCAGGGCGCTGGATTAATTTTTTTCCAGCATGTTGATGATCTGATTGGCGACAACTTTTGCACTTTGATCGTCAGTGCGAATAGTGACGTCAGCGATCTCTTCATAAAGTGGATTACGTTCGCCAGCTAAAGCTTCCAGTACTTCGCGCGGTGGCTCTTCAACCTGCAACAACGGACGTTTTTTATCACGCTGTGTACGAGCAAGTTGCTTTTCGATAGTCGTTTCAAGATAAACGACCACGCCGCGGGCGGAGAGACGATTGCGGGTTTCACGGGATTTGACAGAACCACCACCGGTCGCCAGGACAATGCCTTGTTTCTCGGTGAGTTCATTAATGATCTTCTCTTCGCGATCGCGGAAACCGTCTTCGCCTTCCACATCAAATACCCAGCCTACATCCGCTCCGGTACGTCGCTCAATTTCCTGATCGGAATCGAAAAATTCCATATTGAGTTGCTGAGCTAACTGACGACCAATAGTGCTTTTGCCGGCACCCATCGGCCCAACCAGAAAGATATTGCGTTTCTCTGCCATTTTATCGGTATTACTAAGAATTCGTTGATGATACCCCGCGTTCAGCATAGTGCTGGCGGGACAGGAACTGAGACCTCATGAGCATTAACAAGAGTCAGACGGAAAATTATCTCAACACTCATGGCCGTTTGGCAACCGAATAAATTGCCCCCGGCGACCTTGTAACAGGACCGGTCTGTGGTTCGCGAGACGGTAACGCCCCTCCTGTTTTCCTTCACACTTCAAGCACCATGCGCGTTGGCTGTGTCTTTTCATCCCTGAAACTTACATAAATAAGCTTAGGAATGAACGCTTTCACCGCCGCGCTTTAACTCAATTTATTTAAGGAAAATATATTCTGACGCCAGTATCGCTTGTGACCGACGCCCATCGGAAGGTTATCCTGCCGCGTTCCGCTACACCGTTTTAAAAATCGCTAAACCTTGTAAGCTAATTCCTGCCCTGCGTCAACGCAGATGGCAAATCAGAGTGAATTTTCCGCTTTATCCGGCTGTAAGCGCTGCTTCCCTGACCAGTCTGGGGGTAATGAAGATCACCAACTCCTTCTTTTTATGTTCTTTGGTTTGCTGCCGAAACAGCGTTCCCAGTAAGGGCAGTTCAACCAACCAAGGCACCCGCTGTTCGGTCTGTATGCGCTGTTGCTGAAAAATCCCGCCCAGCGCCAACGTTTCTCCATCACGCAGCGTCACCTGCGTTTCAATTTCCTGCTTATCAATACTCAGCACGTTGCTTTCACCCACGTTCAGGCTGCGCCCCGGCATGTTCTGGCTTAAGCGCAGTTTTAACTGAATCCGTCCATTCCCCAGCACCATGGGCGTCACTTCCATCCCTAACACTGCCTCTTTAAATTCAATCGCCGTTGCACCACTGCTGCCCGACTTCACCTCGTAAGGAATTTCGGTTCCCTGTTTAATGGAAGCGGTTTGCTGGTGAGAGGTAAAAAGCCGCGGGCTGGCGATGATTTCGATTTGGTTCTCCTGTTCGAGCGCGCTGAGTTCCAGATTCAACAATCCCCCACTGACCTGCCCCAGCGTGACGCCCGCGCGCAATGCAGGACTATTCACGGCCAATGGGATCGCCAGTTGTGGATGGTGCAATGCCGTCGTCACACTTTGCGCAGGCGCGGTGTGCCAGTTCACCCCCAGCTCACGCAGATGTTCTTCATTGATAGTGATGATGTGGGCAGACAACTCGACCTGTTCGAGTGGCATATCCAGCGCGCGCAACCAGCGCGAGGCATCACGCAGCGCGGCGGCGGTGTCACGCAATAACAAGCTGTTGGTGCGGCTATCGACCGTGACACTGCCGCGTGGAGTGAGGAGTGAACGCTCCGCTTGCAGACTACGATAGACATCGCTGGCATTGGCGTAATGCAGCGTGACGGACTGCTGTTCGAGAGGAAGTTGCTGTTGCCGCTCCTCATGTTCTGTTTTCGCCTGTTGTGTCTGCATCTGTTGCCAGCTTTCGGGATAAACCAGCAGCACGCCCTCTTCCTGCACCACGGTGAGTTTTGCCAGCCGGGTCACCAGCGCCAGTGCGCGCTCCCATCCTACATTTTCCAGGCGCAGTGATAAGCGCCCTTCAACGCCAGGTGCAATCAGCAGGTTGGTTTGTTGATAATCTGCCAGCGCCTGCAAAATACGTTCAACGGGGGCATCATCAAACACCAGGCTTAAGCGTTCCTCATTTGCCTGCAAGGGCAGGCTCAAACTCAGGCACAGCAGTAGTGTCATCCATTTCATAATATCCTCCTTTTATAGACCAGGTGATTTGCTGCGGTGGGCAGCTTTGCGCGACATGCAAGGTCATGCTATTCGCGGTTAACGCTGCCACCTGCCAGCTTGAGCGCGGTAACCGAGCCGAAGGGCCAAGCCGATGGTTTTTTCCTTCTGGTGAGCGTAGCCAGGCAACATAGCGCGTGGGAGTACCGATAATGCCCTGCAACCGCCAGCCATCAGGTTCAGCTACCTGCATCCGACATTGCACCTCGGCCTGCGGCTGAAAGGGATCGCGTGCCAGCGTAAAGCCGCTCCACATTACTAACAGCCATGCACTATGGCGCATCTCCATCCTCCAGCCACAGCTGTGTGTTCAGCGAACCCTGCTCTTCTTTGAGTTCAAAGCGCTGCGGTACAGGCAGGCGAGTCAATGACAGCGCTGAAAACAGCGGGACAAATTGCGTCCAGCCGAGCCGCAGCTGTAACTGCTGTGGCTGATTATCCGGCAGCCAGCTTTCCAGTTGATCGCCACGCTCGGTGATCAAAGCTTCGAGCGTAACTTGCTCAGTGACGCCACTAATGGGTTGCTGTAAACGTGCGATTTCCTGTTCCAGCACGTTGATGGCAGGTCGTGCAGCCAATAGCTGCTGACGCTGCATCACCTGCTGTGACATCACCGCCTGCTGGCGTAATTGGGCAGCATGGACCTGTTGCTGCGGGCGTAGTAAAACCCACCACGCCAAAAGCATCAGCAGCAGAGACATGCCCAACAGGCAGGCAATGCGCCACATCAGGGCTAAAGCGAGCCAGCGCTGCAATGCATCATTCACCGATGTTCTCCTGCATCCGCGCGCGCAAGACAAATCGATAGTGCCCAGCGGTTTGGCGCTGCACGCTGGCCGGTTTTACCGTGGCAAACAGCGGCTGCCTCATCAATTGATGACGAAAATCCTGGATCGCCATCATGCTCTGCGCCTGCCCTTCGAACAGCAAGATGCCCTGGCGCCGCTCCACCCGTTTGAGCCAAAGCGTGTCCAGCATCAATATCGGCAAGCGCTGCCAGAACTGTTGCCAGCGCTGATGCTCATCCTTTTTACGCTGCCGTATCAGCTGCGCCTCTAATAGCTCATCGCGTTGCTGCAGCAGCAGTTGCTGTTGCGTCAACTGGCGTTGCAACGCTTCATGCTGTTGGCTGATATCCGCCAACGCCCTGTGCATCTGGCCCTGTGCCTGGCTTCCGCGCCACCATAACGACAGCACCATCATTAACGTCGCCAGCAGGACGCATCCCAGCAGGCAAAAACTTTGCTGGCGGCGGCGCTGCTGCAACCGCACGCGCCAGGGTAATAAATTGACGGCCAGCATCATGCATCCTCCGGGCGCAGTGCCAGACCGAGCGCGATAGCAAACTCACCTTCCTGTGCGGGCAGAGGCGGTTGCCGATAGTGCAGTAATGAAAGCGGTCGGCAGTGCGTCACGCTGGGTTCAGCCAGGCTGAAGGGCGAGGTGCAAAAGATGGACGATGCCTGAGGGAAGGTTTCACGCAGTTTCGCCAGCGTTAGAGGTTCAGTGGCCGCGCCTGAAGTGCCCGGCTCACCGGCTAACATCCATAGCCAGTGATCGCTAAGCGGATGGATTAAAAGTTGGTCACGATGCAGCGGCATGCGCATGGCGATTTGGGTCAACGCCAGGCTGCTCAGTTCAAAGACATCGGGTCGCAGGCCAGCCTCCTTTAGCGGCGCCAGCCACTGCGCAATCACTTCACGCCGTGCCGCCGTAATGCACAGTTGCGTTGCATTACGTGCCGAGCGGTAGTCAATCGACAGCGTGGCGGGTTCAACCGGAAACAGGCGTGGTGCCGAGGATGCCACATAACGGCTCATTGCCGGCTCACTGAGCGAGGTTTCTGGCAGCGGCAATGTTCGCTGCAACACCAGTTGCGGCGGCAAGCCAACTCGCAGTGAATAGCGTTTCGGCAGATGACGCTGCCAGCGCGTCAACATCTCCTGTAACAGTGGGGTCGTTTGCAACACGCCGTTGCGTAACGTATCGTGCGGCAGCGGTTGTTGCCACCAATGGCGTAACTGCCAGCCATGACGTCGGCGTTCAATGCCCAGGGCGCAGAGTTGCCCGTTTTGGATGTCCAATCCGATTTGCCAGCGCTGAAAAGCCATATGCGCGATCTCCTTATCTTTTAAGGTAAAAAAAGAGATACCCTAAATCATTCGAGTCGCGGCAAGGCGGAAAACCAGCGATGGCTCAGGCACTTACTGAAGTCAGCGTCTAAGGTAAGCTCGCGCAGCCGACACAGCTGCAGCTCGAAGTATGACGGGTATATCAAAGCGTCAGGCTTGCCTTTATACTACCGCGCGATTGTTTATAAACTGCCCAAACGACAACAGATGGGAATTCTCAGGTGAAGTTCGTAAAGTATTTATTGATTCTTACAGTGTGTTGCATTCTGCTGGGAGCAGGCACGGTTTATGGTTTGTACAAATACATAGAGCCGCAGCTGCCCGATGTGAACACGCTGAAAGACGTGCGTTTGCAAACCCCGATGCAGGTTTACAGCGCGGATGGCGAACTGATCGCCCAGTATGGTGAGAAGCGCCGCGTGCCGCTCACCCTGCAACAGATGCCGCCTGAGCTGATCAAAGCGTTCATTGCAACGGAAGACAGCCGCTTCTATGAGCACCACGGCGTCGATCCGGTGGGCATTTTCCGTGCCGCCAGCGTCGCGCTGGTGTCCGGTCATGCTTCCCAGGGTGCCAGTACCATCACGCAACAGCTGGCGCGTAACTTCTTCCTTAGCCCTGAACGCACGCTGATGCGTAAGATCAAGGAAGCGTTCCTGGCGATTCGCATCGAACAACTGCTGAGCAAGGATGAAATCCTCGAGCTCTACCTCAACAAAATCTATCTCGGTTACCGTGCCTATGGTGTCGGAGCGGCAGCACAGGTCTACTTCGGTAAGCCGGTTGATCAGCTCTCACTGAGTGAGATGGCGATGATTGCCGGTCTGCCGAAAGCACCGTCAACCTTTAACCCGCTGTACTCTCATGCGCGCGCGCTGGCGCGTCGTAATGTGGTACTGGCGCGTATGCTCGACCAGAATTACATCACGCAGCAGCAGTATGATGACGCGCGCAACACGCCGCTGGTCGCAACCTATCATGGTCCCGAAATTGCCTTCTCCGCACCTTATCTGAGCGAAATGGTGCGTCAGGAGATGGTGAAACGCTATGGTGACGCCGCTTACGATGATGGCTACAAGGTGTATACCACCGTCACACGTCATCTGCAGGAGGCCGCACAACAAGCTGTTCGCAATAACGTGATGGCGTATGACATGCGTCATGGTTATCGCGGCCCGACTAACGTGCTGTGGAAAGTGGGCGAAGCAAGCTGGGATAAGAGCCGCATTCAAAACGCGCTGAAAGATCTGCCCACCTACGGCCCACTGAATGCCGCCGTGGTGACCACTGCCACGGCCGATGAAGCCACCGCGATGATGAAAGACGGCAGCAGTGTCTCTCTGAGTATGGCGGGCGTTCGCTGGGCACGTCCTTACAAATCCGACACGCTACAAGGCCCTACGCCCCGCAGCGTGACGCAGGTACTGCAGGCTGGCCAGCAGATTTGGGTGCGTAAAGTCGATAACGACTGGTGGTTAGGTCAGGTGCCGCTGGTCAACTCGGCCCTCGTCTCGCTCAATCCAGAAGACGGTGCGGTACGCGCGCTGGTCGGTGGTTTTGACTTCAACCAGAGTATGTTTAACCGCGCGACACAGGCACTGCGTCAGGTCGGTTCAAACATCAAACCGTTCTTGTATACCGCCGCGATGGACCGTGGACTGACGCTGGCTTCCATACTGAACGATGTGCCCATTTCACGTTGGGATGCGGGTGCCGGAGCGGACTGGCGCCCCAAAAACTCACCGCCGACCTATGCGGGACCTATCCGCTTGCGTCAGGGCCTGGGTGAGTCGAAAAACGTGGTGATGGTACGTGCGATGCGTGCAATGGGTGTGGATTACGCCGCAGAGTATCTGCAGCGCTTCGGCTTCCCTGCACAAAACATCATCCATACTGAATCGCTGGCATTAGGTGCGGCTTCGTTTACCCCAATGCAGGTGGTGCGCGGTTATGCCGTGATGGCTAACGGCGGCTTCCTTGTCGATCCTTACTTCATTACCAAAATTGAGAATGAACAAGGCGGCGTGGTGTTCGAAGAGAAACCGAAGATTGCCTGCCCACAGTGCAATCTGCCGGTGATCTACGGTGATACCAAAAAATCGCTGGCGCTGAGCGAAGAGAGCGTGGAAAACGTCGCGACCTCCGATCAATCGCAAAATCAGGCGGTGCCACAGCCGGAGCTGGAGCAAGTGCCTGCCCAGCCGCAACCCGCAGGTGATCAGCAATATGCTCCGCATGTGATCAATACACCGCTGTCGTTCCTGATCAAAAGCGCACTGAACTCCAACGTGTTCGGTGAGCCCGGCTGGATGGGAACAGGCTGGCGCGCGGGTCGTGACCTGAAGCGTAACGATATCGGCGGAAAAACCGGTACCACTAACAGCTCGAAGGATGCATGGTTCTCTGGTTACGGCCCTGGTGTCGTGACCTCAGTGTGGATTGGTTTCGATGATTCACGCGCGCTGGGCCGCTCGACCATGTCAGGTGCGATTCCTGACCAGATTTCTGGCTACGAAGGCGGTGCGAAGAGTGCTCAGCCAGCCTGGGATGATTACATGAAATCTGCGCTGGATGGCGTGCCGGTACAGCCGCTGACACCGCCAGATGGCGTTGTCACTGTGACGATCGATCGCGGTACGGGCAAGCTGGCCAACGGTGGCGGCAATACCCGTCAGGAGTACTTCATCAATGGCACTCAGCCAACGGAGTATTCAGTGCATGATGTGGGCACCACACTCATGGACAACGGCCAAAGCCACGAACTGTTCTGATAAAAAAAGCCGGCGTATTCGCCGGCTTTTTTATTGCGTATTTGTCGTATTCAGTAGGTCAATCGACCCTGCTTCACCAGCCACTCACGCACCAGGAACAGCGCACTGACATTCCGGGCTTCACGGAAATCTGGCTCTTCCAGCAACGCCAGCAGGTTATTGAGCGGCCAGCGGTGAACAATCAGCGGTTCAGGTTCATCCCCTTCCAGCTTCTCTTCATACAGCCCTTCTGCCACCACAATGTTCATTTTGCTGGAGAAGTAAGAGGGTGCCATCGTGAGTTTACCCAGCGCTTCGAGTTTTCGGGCACCAAAGCCGGCTTCTTCTTTTAACTCACGGTCTGCGGCTTCAAACACGCTTTCGCCTGGGTCGATTAACCCCTTAGGAAAACCCAACTCATAGCTTTCCAGCCCTACGGCATATTCCTGAATCAGGATCACATCATCACCCAGAATCGGCACAATCATCACCGCTTCCCGGTTGGAAGGTTTCATACGCTCATAGACACGGCGTGCACCGTTACTGAAAGCGAGATCAACCGCTTCAATAGTAAACAAGCGGGAGCGGGCCACCGCTTCCACGTTGAGGATGTCAGGTTTTTTCATTGGAGTTTTCATATCAGCCTCAAACTTAGCACAGCCTTGTGAATCGCGATGACGCCAGCATACCGAAGCCCGCAGCAATGTGCGACACGCAGCGCAGGGAAAGCATCGTGACACACATTTGCTTACGCCTGCTAACAACTTATTGTTATCTATACACTTAAATTTTCACAATAAGTCAATGGGGTTTTGTTAAATTCAGAAAATACCGATATTTAATTGAGAGTCCTGTGGTTAACATCCCATTAAGGAATAATCTAATAAATTATAATTCAATGATTTTGTGCGTTATTTTATCTGAGTTTTTTCTTGTAAGAATGACTTCTGCTCGCCAAAATTGACTGGTAATAATGGTTCCACCGGGAGCACATCGTAAACGTGAAGGCAGTTTTTTGGCTGGATTGAGCAAAGCATGAGCACTTTTATCATCATTCTGGCTGTCATGCTGGCCTGCTCTCTGATAGCAGGAATAGGTTATTGGTACGCTATGCGGCATCGTCCGCCGTTGGCGAAACCGCTGCCGTTTATTAGTCCCCCCTGCCGCAAACTCACTGATGAAGAACGTCTCGCCGTTGAAGCGTACATTGCGTCCCTGGCGAAACAGCAAAAACAAAAACAGAGTACTGCCCGCTCCTCAAAGAAGTCGCGTGAGACCGAATCCCTGACGCTCACGGCGCAGAGCAACAATGTTTATCCCGTCACGCGTTCCATCACTCGCTATGGCCTCTCAACGGATGATGCGCATCAATGGCGCTACTACCTCGATGAAGTGGAAGTGCATCTGCCACCGCTGTGGGAGCAGTACATTGCGGAAGAGAATTATGTTGAGCTGATCCGCACTCAAACGCTGCCACTGGTGATCTCACTCAACGGTCACTCGTTAGTGAATTATGCCCTAGAACAACCCGCCTTGCCGCCGCTGGTGCGTTCAATGTCGAGCAACGCCTCTATTCGTAAAGAGGAGAGCGAAAATGTCGAGCTGCTGCAGGTGCGTAAAGAATCGCCGGAAGAGTACCGCCTATCGCGGCCAGATGGCACGCGCGAGGCCATTGTTATCTGCTTTGCCTTCCTGCTGTTCTTCCTCAGCCTGGTGCTGCCCGGAAGCCTGATGGTGTGGATTGCCCTGCCAGCCTGCGCAATGATCGCGGTTAGCTTGTGGTTCCTTTACCGCTTCCCGGGTGAAAAAGGGCTGCGCGATGTGCACTGCTTGCGCGGAGCACCGAAACGCTGGGGCCTGTTTGGTGAATCCAATCAGGAGCAGAGCAATATCTCGCTGGGCATTATCGATTTAATTTATCCCGCCCACTGGCAACCCTATGTGGCGCACGATTTGGGCCAGGTGACGGATGTCGACATCTATCTGAATCGGCAAGTGGTGCGCCAGGGGCGTTTCCTCTCCCTGCACGATGAGGTTCGCAATTTCCCGGTTCAGCGCTGGCGCAAAAATCTGGTGCTGGCATGTGGTTCTCTGGTGGTCCTGGTGATGCTGTTTACCTGGATTCCGCTCAGTATGCCGATCAAGCTCAGCCTCGCCTGGGTAAAAGGCACCGAAAGCATTGAAGTGAATAGCGTGGATAAACTTAACGCCCTGCCGCTGCACATCGGTGACAACCTGAAGGTGAGTGGAACCGGCATGTGTTCCGTACCGGGCAACTATCAAAGTAATCGCAGCTATGCGTATATGCCGTTCGACTGCTCAGCCATTTACTGGAATAACGCAGCACCTCTGCCGCAGCCGCAGTCAGATATCATCGATAAAGCTGCCGCTCTGCTTGATACCACCACACGTCAGCTGCATCCGGAAACCAACACCGATCCGAAACTCAATCCACAGCTTGCCTCCGCGATTCAGAAATCGGGCATGATTCTGCTGGATGATTTCTCTGATTTAGTGCTGAAAACACAGGATCTGTGCAGCCAGCAGCAAGATTGCGTCCGGCTGAAAAATGCCCTGGTGAATCTGGGCAATGCTAAGGATTGGGATTCACTGATCCACCGCGCTGATTCCGGCAAGCTTAACGGCATGAACGTGTTGTTACGCCCGGTCAGTGCGGAAGCGCTGGAGAACCTGGTGAATACCGCGACCTCGACCTTCTTCTCGCGTGAAACCCGTCGTGCAGCAGAAAATCTGAATAGCCCACCACCGGGCGGCTTCCTGATAATGAGTGATGAGGGCCGTCAGATGGTGAACCAGCCACAGCCTTCCGTGTCGCTGTTTGATCTTGATGCGCCGTCGCAATGGCGCGAATTGCAACGCATGTCCGGTATGCTGTTGCACACGCCGTTTGCTGCCAACGGCATTATTACCAGCATCACCACTGACGCTAACGGCACACGCCACATTGCGTTGCACAATGAACCGGATGCGATGGCGCAATGGCGATACCTCGGTACCGCATTATTGATGCTGGTGCTGATCCTCTGCGGCGTCACCAATGGGCTGCTGGCCCTGCGACGTGTGCATCGTAATCGTCTGCGCATGGTGGAAATTCAGCAGTATTACGACAAGTGCTTCAATCACAATCTGAGCACTATGCAGAGCGTGCGCTCACTGTTCTGAGCCCTTCCCTTCTGTGCTACCCTGTCGCCCTATTTTTTAGGGCGAGAGAGTATGACGATGACGCTAAACTGGTCCGGGATTGATACCGTGCTGCTGGATATGGATGGCACGCTACTCGATCTCGCCTTTGACCGCCATTTCTGGCTGGAGCACGTTCCGGAAACTCTGAGCCGCGAGCGTGATATCACGCTGGCCGAAGCACACCAGCTGATTCAGCAAAAGTATCAAGCCGTGGTGCATACGCTAAACTGGTATTGTCTTGATTACTGGTCGCAAGAACTGGCCTTGGATATCCGCGCCATGACATGGGAAAAGCGTCACCGTGCGGCCATGCGCGAGGATACGCTGCCGCTACTCCAGGCACTGCGTGCTGCGGGTAAACGCACCATCTTGCTGACCAATGCGCATCCGTACAACCTCGAGGTAAAGCTGGAGCAAACCGGTTTGGCTCCCCACCTTGATTTATTACTTTCTACCCATACCTTTGGGTATCCGAAAGAGGATCCACGTCTCTGGCAGGCCGTTCAGCAGCAAACTGCATTCGATAGCGAACGCACGCTGTTCATTGATGATAGCGAAGCGATCCTTGATGCAGCGGCACGCTGGGGCATTCGCTGGTGTTTAGGCGTCAGCAATCCGGATTCCGGTCGGCCCGATCAATCTTTCCAGCGTCATGCTGCAGTGCGAGACTATCGCCAGTTGTGTGAAACGCTGCGTTAAAGCAGGAGCCGCAATGAAAGAAAAAACCAGCGAAGGTGTCCGTCTCGATAAATGGCTGTGGGCTGCGCGTTTTTATAAAACGCGCGCGCTGGCTCGCGAAATGATCGATGGCGGTAAAGTGCATTACAACGGCCAGCGCAGCAAACCGAGTAAAATTGTGGAATTGCAGGCCGAGCTAACACTGCGCCAGGGCAACGATGAGCGAACGGTGGTAATCACCGCCATAGGCGATCAACGCCGCCCAGCCACTGAAGCGCAAGCGATGTATGCGGAGACAGCCGCCAGCATTGAGAAGCGTGAAAAAACGGCACTGGCGCGCAAAATGAATGCCCTGACCATGCCGCACCCCGATCGCCGCCCGGATAAAAAAGAGCGCCGCGATCTGATGAAATTTAAATTGTCGGGCGATGAATAACCGTCGCCCCAACGAGAGAAACACTATGTCTGTTCAAGATCAACTGCACCGTTACCTGTTCGAAAATGTCGCCGTTCGCGGCGAGCTGGTCAACGTATCCGAAACCTGGCGTGAGATTGTCAAAAACCACGACTACGCCGAACCGGTGAAAAACCTGCTGGGTGAATTGCTGGTCGCGACCAGCTTGTTGACCGCAACGCTGAAATTCGATGGCGACATCACCGTTCAGTTACAGGGCGATGGTCCACTGACATTGGCGGTGATCAACGGCAACAACAAACAGGAATTACGTGGCGTTGCACGCGTGAAGGAAGATGCCGACATTGCGCCGGGCAGCAGCCTGAAAGCGATGGTGGGCAACGGCTATCTGGTCATCACCATTTCTCCGGAAAAAGGCGAGCGTTATCAGGGCGTCGTCGGTCTGGAAGCCGATACGCTGGCTGGTTGCCTGGAAGATTACTTCATGCGTTCTGAGCAGTTGCCAACTCGCCTGTTTATTCGTACCAGCGATAAAGGCGCCGCCGGTATTCTGTTGCAGGTTCTGCCTGCACAAGAGCCGAGCCAGGATGATTTTAACCATCTGGCCACCCTGACCGAAACCGTGAAGAGCGAAGAGCTGATTGAGCTGCCCGCGACGGATGTGCTGTGGCGCTTGTATCACCAGGAAGAAGCCACGGTGTTTGATCCGACGCCGGTCAGCTTCAAATGCACCTGTTCACGTGAACGCTGTGGCGAAGTATTAAACACGCTGCCGGTTGAAGAAGTGGACGAAATTCTCGAAGAGGATGGCAAGATCGATATGCACTGCGATTATTGTGGCTCGCACTATGTTTATGATGCTGTAGACATTGCTGCCATTCGTAAAGCACCAACGCCTAACAGCGATCAATTGCACTAATCCCCCTACGGGCGGCATCGCCGCCCGCATTCCTGTCAGGAATGAACTCATCACTTTTTCGCGAAAATTAACTACCTTATACTGACTTTAGTTTCTTAAGTGGCGGATTTCTCTGCTTGTCACGTTCCAGCTCGCATTTTTAACTCTCCTCACTTTTACGCCCTGCTCAGACGTGTACACTGCGCGCGATCTGCCCTGTCCGGCTATGCACGACAGGACGCAGAACCCCTCATAAAAATGCTATGAAGCACCGATTTAAGGAGCAGCCACATGCGCGTTCACGGCCTGACATCGCAAGCCCTTGCCGCTTTGGGCATCAGCAACACCACAGAAGTGGTGTACAACCCTGACTTTGATACGCTGTTTCAGGAAGAAACCCGCCCGGAACTGGAAGGTTATGCGCGAGGCACCCTGACGCAAAGCGGCGCCATTGCCGTGGATACCGGCATCTTTACCGGGCGTTCGCCAAAAGATAAGTACATCGTGCGCGATGACACCACGCGTGACACCTTATGGTGGAATGACGTCGGAAACGGCAAAAATGACAACCAGCCGCTGTCGCAGGAAACCTGGCAGGCGCTGAAAGATCGCTGCACGGCGCAACTCTCTGGCAAACGTCTGTTTGTTATCGACGCCTTCTGCGGCGCGAATCCGGATACCCGCCTGAACGTGCGCTTTGTGATGGAAGTGGCCTGGCAGGCGCATTTCGTCAAAAACATGTTTATCCGCCCTGATGAAGCCGAGCTGGCCTCCTTTAAACCGGATTTTGTGGTGATGAACGCCGCGCAGTGTACCAACCAGGACTGGCAGGTTCAGGGGCTGCACTCTGAGAACTTTGTCGCCTTTAACCTCACCGAACGCATGCAGCTGATTGGCGGCACCTGGTACGGCGGCGAGATGAAAAAAGGTTTGTTCGCCATCATGAACTACCTGTTGCCGCTGAAAGGCATCGCGTCAATGCACTGCTCGGCGAACGTGGGTAAAGCGGGTGACGTTGCGGTATTCTTCGGCCTGTCTGGCACCGGTAAAACCACGCTGTCCACCGATCCCGACCGCCAGCTGATTGGCGATGACGAACACGGTTGGGACGATGACGGTGTCTTCAACTTCGAAGGTGGCTGCTACGCCAAAACCATCAATCTGTCGGAGAAAGCGGAGCCGGAGATCTATCGCGCTATCCGTCGTGATGCCTTGCTGGAGAATGTCGTGGTGCGGGCAGATGGCAGTGTTGATTATGCTGATGCCAGCAAAACTGAAAACACGCGCGTTTCCTACCCCATTGAGCATATTGAAAACATCGTGCAGCCGGTCTCCAAAGCGGGCCATGCGCAACGCGTTATTTTCCTTACCGCTGATGCCTTTGGTGTGCTGCCGCCGGTTTCACGCCTGACACCGGAACAAACCCAGTATCACTTCCTGTCGGGTTTTACCGCCAAACTGGCCGGCACCGAGCGCGGTGTCACCCAGCCAACGCCGACTTTCTCAGCCTGTTTTGGCGCAGCCTTCCTGACGTTGCATCCAACGCAATATTCCGATGTGCTGGTGAAGCGCATGGAAGCAGCGGGTGCAAAAGCGTATCTGGTGAATACCGGTTGGAATGGCAGCGGTAAACGTATTTCACTGAAAGATACCCGCGCCATCATTAATGCGATTCTGGCGGGTGAGCTGGACGACGTAGCGACGGAAACGCTACCGGTATTTAACCTGCAGATGCCAGCGACCCTGGCGCAAGTCGATGACGCGATTCTGGATCCACGTCGCAGCTGGCCGGATGAAGCCGCGTGGCAGGAGGCAGCGCAGGGGCTGGCGCAGCGTTTTGTCACCAACTTTGAGAAGTATACCGATAACGATGCAGGCAAGGCGCTGGTTCAGGCTGGGCCGCAGTTGTGATGTGAATGAGCCGCCAAATGGCGGCTCATTGATACGAAGTCCAACGCGTCACATCGATCTGAGCGAGGCGTTAACTGTGATGCGTACTGATTAACGCTGTACTGTTATTTTCCGGAATCGGCAACCACGCGCGAATGCGCAATCCGCCATGCTCGCTCTCACCTATCTCCAGCGAGCCTTCATGCGCATCGATAATACGCTGCACAATCGCCAGCCCTAAGCCGGTGCCGCTGGTGCTGCGTGCGCTATCGCCACGTACAAAGGGCTGGAACAGATGCTGAAGCTGATCGGGCTTAATACCCGGGCCATCATCTTCCACCTGGAACCAGGCGCGATTCAGTTCCTGACCGCTGCTGACTTTGATCCAGCCGTTACCATAACGCGCGGCATTCACCACCAGATTCGCCACGGCACGCTTAATCGACAGCGGGTTGATATCCAGCATCAACTCTTCCGGCATCACCGCATTCTCAATCTCACGCTCATAGCCGCTTTCCGCCGCAACCACTTCACCTAGCACGCTGTTGAGATCGGCGCGTTCGGTCTGCATCTCCTGCCCAGTACGCAGATAGTCGATGAACTGCTCGATGATGGCGTTGCACTCTTCGATATCTTTATTGATCGACTCGGCCAGATAGCCATCCTGTTCACTCATCATCTCGGTGGCGAGACGAATGCGTGTTAAGGGGGTGCGCAAATCATGGCTCACCCCCGCCATCAGCAACGTACGGTCATCGGCGAGCTGTTTTACACCCGCCGCCATCTGGTTAAAGGCTCGGGTGACGGAACGCACTTCCGATGCGCCATACTCACGCAGAGGAGGAGGAATGATGCCTTTACCGACCTGAAGCGCTGCGTGCTCCAGGTCGACCAGGGGTCGGTTCTGAATGCGGATAAACAGCCAGGCCCCGCCGATCGCCAGCAACATAATCGCCAGGGTGTAGCGGAACAGTGGCGAGAAATCGCCCTGATGGATTTCAGTCAGCGGTACACGCACCCAGATGTCTGGCGACAACCAGGTTTTCAGCCAGACCACGGGGGAATTCTTGTTAACCTCGACACGGACATCGGTCGGGCCACCCAGCTGTTGCGCCATCTGCTCGCTAAGGAATTCGTAATGCTGTGCCCAGCGCAGGCCACTCTCTTCTGCCGCTGCGTTGGTGTACAACGAAATACCCAGTTCACGATAAATTTCACGCCGGAAGGCGGGCGGCACTTCCAGTTGCGTGCCATCTTCCAGCTGCAGTCGATCGGTCATCAACATACGCACTTCGTAGGCGAGGACTTTATTGAACTGCTGCAAACTTGGAAGAATGGCGAAATTCAACACCACCAGATAGGTCGTTACCAGGCTGACGAACAGCAAGGTAACGATCAATAACAGGGTGCGGGCAAACGAACTGCGAGGAGAGAAGCGCAATCGCCTCATGCTTTACTGCCGTCCGGAACGAAGACGTAGCCAAGACCCCAAACGGTCTGGATGTAGCGCGGATGCGCTGGATCTTCTTCTACCATGCGACGCAGACGGGAAATCTGCACGTCGATAGAACGTTCCATCGCACTGTATTCACGGCCACGCGCCAGGTTCATCAGCTTATCGCGTGATAACGGTTCACGCGGATGGCTCACCAGCGCTTTCAACACCGCAAACTCACCACTGGTCAACGGCATTGGCTCATCTTCACGGAACATTTCACGCGTGCCGAGGTTCAGTTTGAACTTACCAAAGGCGATAACCGCTTCTTCCTGTGAAGGCGCACCTGGCAATTCATTGGCCTGACGGCGCAGCACGGCACGAATACGGGCCAGCAATTCACGTGGGTTGAACGGCTTAGGAATGTAGTCATCAGCACCGATTTCCAGTCCGACAATACGATCCACTTCTTCGCCTTTTGCCGTCACCATAATGATCGGCATCGGGTTGCTCTGGCTGCGCAAACGGCGGCAAATGGACAAGCCATCTTCGCCTGGCAACATCAGATCCAGCACCATTAAATGGAATGATTCACGGGTCAGCAGACGATCCATCTGCTCGGCGTTGGCGACACTGCGCACCTGAAAGCCCTGCTCGGTGAGATAACGTTCGAGCAGTGCGCGCAAACGCATATCATCATCGACGACCAGAATTTTGTAGTTCTCTTGCATTGTTCAACTCCCAAAGGCGCCATTGCCTGAGTCAATATTGTGTAAAAAAGATGCCTGCATGTGACAGTTATTAATGGTTTATATTCTAGCCGAAATTGTTACAAAGCATATTAAACAGCAGCTTATATTTAATTTAAGCCCTGAAATGCGTGTTGTCTCCCGCTTTTTATCGGGGCTTTCCAGCCGCTTAGCGCTAATCCGAAAATTTCCGTGGTTTTCTTTTCGAAAATGGATCACCGGGCCGCAGACCGCTCGTTATCACAGCATTTGGGACCATTTGACTTAAGTCGGCAGGCCAGAATCGTTCGATGGGCGATCATTCGCAGCATAATATCTGGCTCTTTTCGTTTTCAGTGCTCATCTGCTCTCGGAACAATACGCATCTCGCGCCTGATAAGGCCAGCGTTAAATAAAGTCTGATTAATCAGTCACTCATCAGCACTTTCTTCCCGCACAACGATCTCAGAAACTGCAAGGGTTCCTGCTGATATTGCGCATCTTTGGAGAGAGAAAAATGAAAAAATCTGCGGTCTTGCTGAGTACACTGGTGCTGGTCAGCCTTTCTCAGGCTCATGCGGCCACCAGCGCGGGTGAAGCGGCGGGAGCCCAGGCCTCCACGACCGCCAAAGGCAATTCAGACGCGATGGGTGTGGGTGCCGTGGGTGCACTGTTAGGGGTGGCGCTGGCAACCATGGGCGGCGGTGACAAAGGCACCAGCAGCACATCGACCACCACCGCGACCACACCAGGCAAATAATCCGAACGTTTAAGGCGCGGCAAGGCTGCGGCGCTTCCCCCTTTTACTGCCAGCCCATTTCGCCACCGGAGAATAAGTTGCACCCAAGGCTTTTTTACCCAAGCCATTATTCTCCGCCTCTTTTTTACTCTGGGTTCTTCACATACTCGATGCAGTTAACAAACCACACTTTCTGTCCTTCCGGCGTATTCACCACGACTTCGTCATCCACCTCTTTCTTGATCAGCGCACGGGCCATCGGTGAATCAATGGAGATGTAATCCTTAACCGCATCGCCATAGATTTCATCCGGCCCCACAATGCGAAACCGCTTTGCATCACCCTGTTCATTTTCCACCTCAACCCAGGCACCAAAGAACACCTTTCCTTCCTGTTGCGGCGCATAATCGACAATTTTCAGATCGGCGAGGCACTTGCGCAGATAGCGCACACGGCGGTCAATCTGACGCAACAGGCGTTTGTTATAGGTGTAATCGGCGTTTTCCGAACGATCGCCAAGGCTGGCCGCCCAGGAGACAATTTTGGTGATTTCCGGACGCTTTTCGTTCCACAAATGGTCGTGCTCGGCACGTAATTTGTTATAGCCTTCGCGGGTAATCAGTTGGGTTTTCATAACATCTACTCGTGGCAATAATGGGTCTTTACGGCAAAGAGGCCAACAATAAGCGACTGCATTGCTATCAGCAAGGTGTGCGCAGCGATGTGCGTGCTGCATTCAGAAAAAGACGGATTCGCCTGTCCCCGGCTGGCAATTTGCCGCCCCAATCCGTATAACTGTCCCCTATTTTCCAACCCTGTGTAAGCATTGTTAATGATGATGAAAGATTCACTGAGCCAGATTATCGCAAGTGAGCTGAAAGCACGCGCCGACCAGGTTGACGCCGCTGTACGCTTGCTGGATGAAGGGAACACCGTGCCGTTTATCGCACGTTATCGTAAGGAAGTGACCGGTGGGCTGGATGATACCCAGTTGCGTCAACTGGAGAGCCGCCTTGGCTATCTGCGTGAGCTGGAAGATCGCCGCCAGTCAATTCTGAAATCCATCGATGAGCAGGGCAAACTCACCCCAGAACTCGCCACGGCCATCAATGGCACGCTGAACAAAACTGAACTGGAAGATCTGTATCTGCCGTATAAGCAGAAACGTCGCACGCGTGGGCAGATCGCCATCGAAGCAGGCCTGGAGCCACTGGCTGAAACGCTATGGAGCGATCCTTCTCAGGAACCCGAGTCATTGGCTGCAAACTATGTGGATGCAGATAAAGGCGTCGCCGATGTGCGCGCAGCGCTGGATGGCGCACGTTATATCCTGATGGAACGTTTTGCCGAAGACGCCACGCTGCTGGCAAAAGTGCGTGATTATCTGTGGAAAAACGCGCATCTGGTGGCTCGGGTGGTGGAAGGTAAAGAGGAAGAGGGCGCGAAATTCCGCGACTACTTCGATCACCACGAACCTCTCAGCACCGTTCCTTCTCACCGTGCGCTAGCGATGTTCCGTGGTCGCAATGAAGGCGTGCTGCAACTCTCTCTGAACGCCGATCCACAATTCGAAGAAGCGCCGCGCGAAAGCCACGGTGAAACGCTGATCGCCGACCATCTGCAACTGCGTCTGAACAATGCTCCGGCAGACAGCTGGCGTAAAGCGGTGGTGAGCTGGACCTGGCGCATCAAAGTGCTGCTGCATCTCGAAACCGAACTGATGGGCACCATTCGCGAACGCGCAGAAGATGAAGCGATTAACGTATTCGCCCGCAACCTGCACGATTTGCTGATGGCGGCTCCGGCAGGCATGCGCGCCACCATGGGCCTCGATCCGGGCCTGCGTACCGGCGTGAAAGTCGCCGTGGTGGATGCCACCGGCAAACTGGTGGCACATGACACCATCTATCCGCACACCGGACAGGTGGCGAAAGCCGCATCGGCTGTGGCAGCACTGTGCATCAAACACCAGGTGGAGTTGGTGGCGATTGGTAACGGTACCGCTTCACGTGAAACCGAGCGTTTCTTCCTCGACGTGCAGAAGCAGTTCCCGCAGATCAACGCGCAGAAAGTGATTGTCAGTGAGGCTGGCGCATCGGTCTATTCCGCATCGGAACTGGCCGCGCTGGAGTTTCCGGACCTGGATGTTTCCATTCGCGGCGCCGTCTCCATTGCGCGTCGCTTGCAGGATCCGCTGGCCGAGCTGGTGAAAATCGATCCGAAATCCATCGGCGTTGGCCAGTATCAGCATGATGTGAGCCAAAGCCAGCTAGCGAAGAAGCTGGACGCGGTGGTGGAAGACTGCGTAAACGCCGTCGGCGTGGATCTGAATACCGCTTCAGTCGCCTTGCTGACGCGCGTGGCAGGCTTAACCCGCATGATGGCGCAGAACATTGTCACCTGGCGCGATGAGAACGGCCGCTTCCAGAATCGCCAGCAGCTGCTGAAAGTCAGCCGTCTTGGGCCAAAAGCTTACGAGCAGTGTGCCGGCTTCCTGCGCATCAATCACGGCGATAACCCGCTGGATGCCTCCACCGTGCACCCGGAAGCTTACCCGCTGGTCGAACGTATTCTGGCCGCGACTGAACAGGCGCTGAGCGAACTGATGGGCAACCCGGGTGGGTTGCGTGATCTCAACGCACGCGACTTCACCGACGAGCGTTTTGGTCTGCCAACCGTCACCGACATCATGAAAGAGCTGGAGAAACCGGGACGCGATCCCCGTCCGGAATTCAAAACTGCGCAGTTTGCCGAAGGCGTGGAAACGCTGAACGATCTGCTGCCGGGCATGATTCTGGAAGGCGCGGTCACCAACGTCACCAACTTTGGTGCTTTCGTGGATATCGGCGTGCATCAGGATGGTCTGGTGCACATCTCTTCACTGTCAGACAAGTTCGTCGAAGATCCCCATCAGGTGGTGAAAGCGGGCGATATCGTTAAAGTGAAGGTGATGGAAGTGGATATGCAGCGTAAACGCATCGCCCTCACCATGCGTCTTGACGAGCAGCCCGGCGAGAGCAATGCGCGCGGCGGCAATAACCGCAGCAGCGGCAAAGAGAATGCACGTCCCGCCGCTAACAGCAAAGGACGCGGTAAACCTGCCAATGCACCTGCAGGCAACAGCGCGATGGGTGATGCGCTGGCAGCAGCATTTGGCAAAAAACGCTAACGCCCAGCCCTGAATAACGCGCGGAGGCGGCTTCGCTCCGCGCGTACACATTTGATAAATCCCCTCATCCGTCTACGCTGAAAAAATCCGTGTGAAAAAATGACCTTCCGCGTGGCCCGACGATCTGATGGACATAATCAACGCCCTACTTGATGAGATTTACGCAGGCCGCTTCCCCGTCGCCGCACGTGAGCGTCTGCTTTCCCACATTCGTGCAGCGCGAGATACCGCTAAACTGCCGCGCAAAGCCCACTGGGATGAGAAGGATGTGGTATTGATCAGCTACGCCGATCAGTTCCGTGAACCCGATAAGCCCACACTTGCCAGCTTCTCGCACTTCTATCAGCAGCATCTGCAATCCACTTTCAGCCTGGTCCATCTGCTGCCGTTTTTTCCCTACTCTTCCGACGATGGCTTCTCCGTGATTGATTATCACCAGGTGAATCCTCTTTGTGGCGAGTGGCAGCATATTGCGGCGCTGCACAGTGAAACCCGGCTGATGTTCGATTTTGTCTGCAACCATATGTCGGCGCACAGCCAATGGTTTCGCCACTTTTTGGCGCAGGATCCCGGCTGGGATGACTTTTTTATCAGCATGCCGCCGGCCACCGATCTCAGCGCCGTGACGCGTCCCCGCACCTCGCCGCTGCTCACACCCTTCGAGATGGCCGATGGTGAGACACGCTTTATCTGGACCACATTTAGCGCCGATCAAATCGACCTTAACTTTGCCAATCATGAAGTGCTGATTCGCATGGTCGACGTATTGCTGGATTACCTGAACAAAGGCGCCGATTACGTTCGTCTCGATGCGGTGGGATATATGTGGAAAACGCCGGGGACAAATTGTATTCACCTGCCCAAGACCCACCAGTTGGTGAAGCTGTTTCGCGCCATCGCTAACGAAGTCGCACCGGGCACGGTGATCGTCACGGAAACCAATGTGCCGCACAAGGACAACATCAGCTATTTTGGTAACGGGCGCGACGAAGCGCAGATGGTGTATCAGTTTTCACTGCCGCCGCTGGTGCTGCATGCCATTCATTCAGGATCCGCACGCGCGCTGCGCCAATGGGCCAGCACGCTGGGCACCAGTAACGGCACCACCACTTTCTTCAACTTCCTTGCCTCGCACGATGGCATTGGCCTCAATCCTGCGCGCGGTATTTTGTCTGAAGTGGAGATCGTAGCACTGGTGCGAGATTTGGCACTGGAAGGGGCGCTGGTGTCTTATAAAAACAATCCCGATGGCACCACCAGCCCTTACGAAATTAACGTCACCTATTTCGATGCTCTCAACCAACAGAATGATGACGATGACACGCGTCTGCGTCGCTTCCTGCTGGCACACGCCATTCTGCTCGCCTTTCCGGGCGTGCCGGCGATCTATATCCAAAGTATTCTGGGATCGCGCAACGACAATGAAGGCGTGCGCGCGGCAGGACACAACCGCGCCATCAATCGCCAGAAATACAGTTTGCGTGAAATGGAACAGTGGATCAGCGGCGATGACCCGTTGCGTCAGCAGGTGTATGAACGACTCAGCGCATTGATCCAGCTGCGCACCCGCCAGCGTGCGTTCCACCCGGATAATGCGATGACGCTACTGGAGAGTGAAAATACCGTGCTGATGTTGCGACGGCATGCGCCAGGCAGTGATGACGGGCTCTTGTGCGTATTTAATCTCAGCAGCCGGGAAGTCACCACGCATCTGCCACAGACACGACATTTTCAGGATGTGATCAGCGGCGAGAAGATCGACGGCAGCCAGCCGATGACACTGGCTGCGTGGCAATTTATGTGGCTGCGTGGATAAACTGCTGCACCTGCTGACAAAACGCATCAGGATGAGAGATAAAGGGAGCGTGGGCGGCCTTCTCCATCACAACCGATGGCGACGCGGGCCAGCGCGCATCCAGCTCCGCCGCAATACGACGCGGCACCAGTCCGTCGAGTGATCCATAGATACGCATAAACGGCAGCGCAAGATGATCCAGCGCCGTACGCAGATCATCCTGTCGCAAAATCTCTAACCCACCTTCCAGCACCGCGACCGAAGGCATTGGCTGCGATAGCACCACGTCTTTGAGCTGACGTGCATCCTGGCGAGCGTTTTCCGTACCCATGGTTTGCAAGGCCAGGAAACGTTCTACGGTGCGCTGGAAATCATTGCTCAACTGCTGCTGGAAGCTCTCCAGCGTCTCAGGCTTGATGCCCGGCCAATTCTCGTGCGCGGTAAAACAGGGTGACGATGCCACGCTAATCAGCGCGGTGACACGTTCAGGCTGCGTCAGTGCAAGCTGGCTGGCAACCAGTCCCCCCAGCGACCAGCCGAGCAACACGGCACGCTCAGGCAGTTGTGGAACCAGCTGTTGAGCCATGTCGGCTAAGGTCAGTGCACCAAATCCCTGGCTGCGGCCAAAGCCGGGCAGATCCACCAGGTGCAGACGAAAATGCGGGCTGAGTCGTGGAACAATGTTCTGCCACACTTCGGCATTCAATCCCCAGCCGTGCAGCAGCACAAGATCGCGATCGCCCGTGCCTGTGGTGTGCCAGTAAAGCGAACTCATCGGTTACACTCCCGAAAAGTGAAAAGAGGCCGCTATGCTATCAATCCCTGCCCTGTGTTGGCTATGCCGCCTGCCATTACAGATTGCCAGACATGGGCTATGCAGCCGCTGTGTGCAACTAATCCCGGCGCTGCCCGCGATCTGCCCTTGCTGTGCACTGCCGGCCAGCGGCACCCGATTGTGCGGCCGCTGTCTGCGTCGTCCACCGCCGTGGCACAGCCTGACCTGCGTTAGCGATTACCTGCCGCCGCTGAGTGATTGGGTCATCCAGCTGAAATTTTCTCGGGCAACCGCACTCAGAGTGATGCTGGCGCGGCTACTTTTGTTAAAATTGTTAAATAGTCGCCGCGTTAACCTGACGCCGCGCATCGATTTGGTGTTGAGTGTGCCGTTACATCGGCGTCGTGCCTGGCAGCGTGGCTATAATCAGGCTGAGCTGCTGGCAAAACCGCTGGCACGCTGGCTAGGTTGTGAATATCGTGCGGGGGTGCGCCGCAGACGGCGGGGGTTGGTCCAGCATGCGTTGCGCGCTTCGGCGCGGAAAAAGAATCTGCGCGGGGCCTTTTCCCTTGAAATGCCGGTGCGCGGACGCCATATCCTGCTCATCGACGATGTGGTGACCACCGGAAGCACGGTGGCAGAAATCAGCCGCATTTTGCTGGCGCAAGGTGCGGCCAGCGTGCATATTGGCTGCCTGTGCCATACCTTGTAGAGCGTCGGCGTTGGGCGTATTATAACCAAGTAATTTAGTCAACTATTGAGCAATCGCCATGATCGTTATTACTGATGCTGCGCAAGAGCACTTCTCAAAATTGCTGTCAAAACAAGAAGATGGCACACAAATTCGCGTATTCGTCATTAATCCGGGTACGCCAACCGCTGAATGCGGTGTTTCTTACTGCCCACCCGATGCAGTAGAAGCCACTGATACTGAAATGAAGTTCGAAAAGCTGTCAGCCTATGTTGATGAGCTGAGCGCGCCTTATCTGGAAGATGCTGAGATCGATTTTGTCACCGATAACCTCGGTTCCCAGCTGACGCTGAAAGCGCCAAACGCCAAGATGCGTAAAGTGTCTGATGATGCGCCAATGGTTGAGCGCGTGGAGTATCTACTGCAAGCGCAGATCAACCCACAGCTGGCTGGTCACGGTGGTCGTGTATCCCTGATGGAAATCACCGATGACGGTTACGCGATTCTGCAGTTTGGCGGCGGCTGTAACGGCTGTTCAATGATCGACGTCACGCTGAAAGATGGCATCGAGAAAGAGCTGCTGGCAGCGTTCCCTGAGCTGAAAGGTGTGCGTGACCTCACTGAACACCAGCGCGGCGAGCACTCTTACTACTGATTTTTTGCGGCAGCACACCCGAGCTGCCGCAAATTTCTACCTCGCTTTGCGCCCGTCATTCACCGCTTTCAGAACCTGCTTCACGGCTTTGTCGGCAAACATCTCTTCCAGCGTGACACATAACTTGCGCCGCCAGTTCGGATACTCATCCACGGTGCCAGGCACGTTTACCGGCATTGTCATGCCGAGCCAATCTTCCGGCTGCAATCCCAGTAATGCGCTTTCCGTGCGGGCCAGGTAACGGTGCATCGCCACATTCAGCGCCGGCGTAAGCGGTTGTTTCAACGCAGGTTGACGACTGCGCGCAGGCATGGCCCCCGCCTGCTGTAAGGCATCCAGTAAAGCCTGCTTTTGTGCCGTGCGTTGTTGTTGCAGGGAGTGCAGCACGCTATCGCGATACATGCCAAGCTTTTCACCCAATGCCAAATCTTCCGCCTGCCAGAATCCGCTCAACGTGGGCAAATCATGGGTGCTGGCACTGGCAATCGACTGGCGAGGATAAGCTGAAGGCTGGCGATAGCGGCCATCGCGCTCCTGTTCGAAGAACAGTACTTTCCACGAGAAAATGCCGTGGCTACGCATCATGCGCACGATGATCGGCGGCACAATGCCCAGATCCTCGCCGATCACCATGCAGCGATGTCGCTGACTTTCCAGCGCCAGAATCGCCATCAAATCGTCCACCGGATACGACACATAGGCGCCTTTATCCGCTGTCTCACCATACGGAATCCACCACAGCCGCAATAACGCCATCACGTGATCGATACGCAACGCGCCGCAATCACGCATATTGGCGCGCAACAAATCGATAAAAGGCTGATAGCCGCGCGCGCGCATCTCGTGCGGATCAAGCGGTGGCAACGCCCAGTTTTGCCCCAATGGCCCCAGGCGATCCGGCGGCGCACCCACAGAAGCGCCCAGCTTGTACAGCTGCGCATCCTGCCAGGTTTCTGCACTGTGCTGCGCCACACCCACGGCGAGATCACGGTAAAGCCCCACCGTCATGCCGAGTTGCTGGCTGCGCTGCCAGCAGGCGGCAAATTGCTGTTGCGCCAGCCACTGCAACCAGCACCAGAACTGAATCTCGTCCTCATGCTGCGAGCACCACTGTTGCACCTCGGGCTGATGTGCATTGCGCCAGGTTTCCGGCCATGACGCCCAACCCCACTCCTTCTCCTGCTGAGCGCTGCGTTCTGCCAGAATGCCGTCAAACGCCGCCTGATAGCGCAGATGATCGCCGCCCTCAGCGACAAATTGCAGGAACGCCTGCTCAGGCTGATAATGCTGCCAGGCCAGACGTAGCGCCGTGATTTTCAACTCCGCCACCGCACGATAGTCGACATAGTCAGTTGCGCGCGCGGCTTGCACAGCCTTGCGCGTTTCAGTGCGTTTCCACCAACGCTGTGCTTCATCACTTTGTGCGAATGCCGCGACCTGATTGATGTCGATATACAACATATTCAGCCAGCGACGCGAGGTGGGGCTATAAGGGCTGGCGTGTTCAGGCTGCGCAGGATAAAGCGCGTGTAACGGGTTGAGGCCAACAAAATCGCCACCGTGAGCGGCAACCTGCTCCAGCATTTGCGCAAGATCGCCAAAATCACCGATCCCCCAATTGCGATCGGATCGCAGCGTGTAAAGCTGTACCAGCGCTCCCCAGCGTTTGTCGCCTTGCGCTAGCGGTTCGGATAAATAGCAGCGACGTGGCGCGATAATAATGCGCGAGTGCCACTGCTGACGTCCCTGCCGCAAGGTCAAACGGTGATAACCCTGCGCCAGACGCGGTGGCAACGCGAAGGCTTCCCCCGCCTGTAGTGTGCCGCTGTAAGTTTTGCAGCGTTCGGTTTCAAACTGCCAGCTAAACTCGCCTTTGCCCTGCGGGCAACACTGACGCGGACGGCGCGGGGTGAAAACCAGCACCGGCGGCAGTGGTGGCGCTTTACCTTCCGGCGTATTCATCACCGCCAGCAGTGCACGTTTGGTGTCGTCGCTGATGCGCACCCGCTCACCGTTCGCGTTGGTAAAATCTACCGCAATACCTGCGTCCTGCGCGGCCTTATCCAGTTTGCTGAGTGTCATCGCGTCTCCTTGGGTGCGGTGCGCATCCATGCGCACCCGACGAAAACCGTACCGAACAACATCGGGTTGCCATTGATGGCGAGCTGGAAATCAGCGCGCGGCCTGCCAGATACGCTGCTGGTAATCGCGAATCGAACGATCGGAGCTGAAACGTCCGGTGCGCGCGGTGTTAAGAATCGCCGCTTTGGTCCACGCCTCCGGATTTTTCCACAAGGCTTCAACCTGCTGCTGCGCCTCGAGATAAGCCTCGAAATCGGCCAGTACCAGCCAGGGATCGCCGCCTTTGGTCAGGCTGGTGAGCAGCATGTCAAATGCCTGCTTGTCACCTGCACTGAACTTGCCCTTCTCCAGGTCTTTCAGCAAACCATCCAGATACTTATTCTGCTTGCGCAGCTTTTTCGGGCTGTAGCCGTTGGCTTTGAGCGCCTTTACCTCATCCACCGTATTGCCGAAGATAAAGATGTTCTTCTCGCCCACCGCTTCGGCGATCTCAACGTTTGCGCCATCCAGCGTGCCAATGGTCAGCGCGCCGTTCAGCGCCAGCTTCATATTCCCGGTGCCGGATGCTTCATAACCGGCGGTCGAGATTTGCTCCGAGAGATCGGCTGCCGGAATCATCAGCTCTGCGGCGGTAATGCGATAGTCCGGAATAAATACCACTTTCAACCGATCGCCAACTTTGGGATCGTTGTTAATCACTTCAGCCACTTTGTTGATGGCGTAGATGATGTTCTTGGCCAGGTAGTAGCCTGGCGCGGCTTTCGCACCAAACAGAAACACGCGTGGCACAAAGTCGGGGTTATCAGGATTGTCCCGCAGCTGACGATAGCAGTGCAGCATATGCAGCAGGCTGAGGTGCTGACGTTTGTACTCGTGTAGCCGCTTAATCTGCACATCGAACAGCGCATCAGGGTTCACATCAATGCCGGTCACGCGTTTGATATACACGGTCAGCCGCAGCTTGTTCTGCTGCTTGATGGTACGGAACTGCTGACGGAAAGCTTTCTTGCGCGCATAGGGCGCCAGCCACTCCAGCGCATCCAGATCGTTGGCCCACTCCACCTGCAACGTCTCATCAATCAGGTTCGACAGCAGCGGATTGCACTGCTTCAACCAGCGGCGCGGCGTGATGCCGTTGGTCACATTGTGGAATTTGGTCGGCCACAGTTGGTGATACTCCGGGAACAGATCCTTCACCACCAGCTCAGAGTGCAGCGCCGCCACGCCATTCACGGCGAAACAGCTCACCACACACAGGTTCGCCATACGCACCTGCCCGTCGGCCACCACCGCCAGCTTTTGCCAGGTCGCGCTGTCGCCAGGCCACTGCTTCTTGACGATTTTTTTCAGCCGCTGGTTAATTTCGCGGATGATCAGCATATGGCGCGGCAGCAGATCGCGCACCAGCTGTTCATCCCAACGCTCTAGTGCTTCCGGCATCAGCGTGTGATTGGTATAGGCGAATACACGACTGGTGATGTGCCAGGCTTCATCCCAGCTCAATTGATGCTCATCCAGCAGAATACGCAGCATTTCCGGGATGGCGATGGTGGGATGGGTATCGTTGAGCTGGATGACTTCAAAATCGGGCAAGGTGTGAATCGAGCGCCCAGCGAGATGATGACGACGCAAAATATCGCCCACCGCGCAGGCGCACTGGAAATATTGCTGCATCAGGCGCAGGCGCTTGCCTTCAGCGTGATTATCGTTGGGATACAGCACCTTGGTGAGTTTGTCAGCATCAATGCCGGGCTGTTCGGCCTGCAGGAACTTGCCATCATTGAACAGGGTGAGATCGAACGGATGCACGCTGGTGGCTTGCCACAAACGTAACGGCAGCGTCACGCCATTGCGGTAGCCGACCACCGGCAAATCCCAGGCTTCACCTTTAAGATGAAATTTAGGTCGCCACTGCAGCGAGCCATCGCTGTTTTTCTTCACTTTGCCGCCGATGCCTACCTGCACATCCTGCGCGGCGTTATGGCGAAACCACGGATAACTGTTGCGCTGCCAGTCGTCCGGCGCCTCTTTTTGCTGGCCATCGTCAAAGGTCTGGCGGAACAAACCGTACTGATAATTAAGGCCATGTCCCATCGCGGCCTGCCCGACAGTGGCCATGGAGTCCATGTAGCACGCGGCCAGGCGCCCCAATCCACCGTTGCCAAGCGCCGGATCCACCTCCTCCTCCAGCAATTCACTGAGTTCTACCTGATGCGCCGCCAGCGCTTCCTTCACCTCGTCGTACCAACCGAGATTCAGCAAGTTGTTGCCGGTCAGGCGGCCGATAAGAAACTCCATCGACAGATAGTTCACATGGCGTTGGCCTGCGCGCGGTGTGGCGGGCGCCTGCGTGGCGAGCATCTCCGTCAGCACACGGCTTAATGCCTGCCACCACTGATGCGGTGTCATTTGCTGGGCGGAGGTAAGTCCAAGGTGCTGCCATTGGCGGGTAAGTGCGGCGTCGAAACGTGTCTTATTAAATTTTTGCTGCGACATATCAATCCCTTCGAGTCCGTTAACGGTAAAGATGGGCGAGCGCATAACCAGAAAGGATAAGTAAAGCCGGGGGCGAAGAAAAAAGCGACAGAGAAATGCGGATGAAGGGAAAAAAAGTGGATTTAAGCGTGGCGCTCAACCTGATGCGACCCTGCGGGCGGCACAGAGGCCGCCCCGGCAGGATGGATTAGCAGAGTTCGAGATGGACTTCGTGTTGCTCAATCACCTTCAGCACGCTGGCGGGCGGCGTCTGATCGGTATACATGTAGTCAATCAGGCTCATATTCCCCAGGTTCACCATCGCATTACGGCCGAACTTAGAATGGTCCACCACCAACATCACGCAGCGTGAGTTTTCGATTATCGCGCGTTTGGTGCGTACTTCGTGGTAATCGAACTCCAGCAGTGAGCCATCCATATCAATACCGCTGATGCCGAGAATGCCGTAGTCGAGGCGGAACTGGGAGATGAAATCCAGCGTCGCTTCGCCCATAATGCCACCATCACGCGTACGCACTTCACCGCCGGCGATGATCACGCGGAAGTCCGGTTTCGCCATCAGCAAAATTGCCACGTTGAGGTTGTTGGTCACCACGCGCAGATTGTTATGGTTCAGCAACGCATGCGCCACCGCTTCAGGCGTGGTGCCGATATCGATAAACAGCGTGGCACCATCGGGGATTTGGCTCGCCACACGCTCGGCAATGCGCGCTTTCTCCGCCGACCACATCATTTTACGATCCTGCCATGCGGTGTTTTCAGAGCTGGAAGGCAGCGCCGCGCCGCCGTGATGACGCTGGATTTTATTCTGATCGGCCAGATCGTTCAGGTCACGCCGAATGGTTTGCGGGCTCACCTCAAAGTGATCCACCAGCTCTTCCGTACTGACATATCCCTGGCGTCGCACCAAATCGATAATGGCGTCATGACGTTGCGTCTGCTTCACATCTCTCTCCTCGGCTCAGAGCCGTTTTCTTTTTATACCTGCTACCGACGTGCCACATTGCGCGTATCGACAAACGCCATTGCCAGGCCGACCAGCAAGCCGGTGACATGTGCAGCGTTAGCAATCGACAGCCCAAAAGCGCCGTACCAGCCAATAATCAGCCATACAATAGCGAAGCCCATCAGACCGCGCTCCAGATAAATGCCACTTTCGGGATCGCGCTCGCCACGCAGCCAGCAATAACCCATCAGCGCATACACCACGCCCGATAGTCCGCCGAACAGCACACCGCTGAATTTGGCCTGCATCCAGCCGCTCAACAGCGCGGAAATGAGCATAATCACAAACAGCTTGCCGCTGCCAATGCGCTTCTCCACTGCGCCACCGAGATACCACCACCACATCAGATTGAACAGGATGTGCAGCAGTGAGAAGTGCAACAGCGCATGGCTAAACCAGCGCCACACCTGGAAATACTGCGAGGAGTCAGCAGGCCACGCCAGCCAATCCAGCGCCACATCATCACCGACAATCTGCATCATGATGAACACCGCCACGCAGGCAATCATGATCGTCATGGTGAGCGGGCCTGCGCGTTCACGAATATTCGCCCAGATGTTGCTGCGTTCATAGCGCAAGCCACTTTCGGTACTGCCTGTATGCCAGCTGGCGGCCTGATAGCGCGGGTGATTAGGGTCGCGTACGAACTGGGCAAGTTCGTTTTCAACCATCTCCAGCCTGGCTTCATCATCCAGCATAATGACATAGTGGCTTTCGCGCTCAATACGCAGCGTGACGCCGCGCGTTGCCATGTAATCCACAAACGCCTGCGCCATACGCGGGTTGTTGAACTGAGTAATGCGCATCGTGCGGGTTCTCCTTCCTTTATGTGATCGTCTCAGACGCCGCCAGTGGCCACCTGCGCGGGGAAGACGGCACGCCAGGCGTCAAAACCGCCATCGATGCTATACGCTGCACTGAATCCCTGCCCTAACAAAAACTGCGCCGCCCCTTTGCTGCTGTTGCCGTGATAGCACATCACCAGCACCGGCAACGCATGATTCGCCTGCGCGATAAAGTCCGCCAGATTGTCATTCGACAGATGCAACGAGCCTGTCGCGTGGCCCATGGCAAAGCTTTGTGGGTCGCGAATGTCCACCAGCTGTGCGCCTTGTGCCAGGTGCTCGTTAGCCTGCTGAACCGAAATACATTCGAAGTTTTCCATGGTGTCTCTCATAAGGTCGTCACAATTAGCGCCTAGTTTAACCTGAGAATCCGTCGCGATAACCTGACAAAAGTTATGGCTATGGATTTTTTTTCCTGCAGGAATGTTAGCTATATCACGCAAAAATGTTTTTATTGAGTTAAGCGCTGGCATCAATGTTGGTTTCCGATTATTATTACGCTCGAAAACGAACATTTTAGAACTATTCCGAACATCGGAGGAGATGACGTGGAAACCAAAGACCTGATCGTGATCGGCGGCGGCATTAACGGAGCCGGCATTGCAGTGGACGCTGCAGGACGCGGACTGTCAGTGCTGATGCTGGAGGCGCGGGATTTGGCCTGTGCAACCTCCTCCAACAGCTCTAAATTAATCCACGGTGGCCTGCGCTACCTGGAACATTACGAATTCCGTCTGGTGGGCGAAGCGCTGGCCGAACGTGAAGTGCTGCTGAAAATGGCACCGCACATTGCCTTCCCAATGCGCTTCCGCTTGCCACATCGCCCGCATCTGCGTCCGGCGTGGATGATTCGCCTTGGCCTGTTTATGTACGACCGCCTGGGTAAACGCACCACCTTACCGGGCAGTAAAGGCCTGCGTTTTGGCGCGGAATCGGCCCTTAAGCCTGAGATCACGCGCGGATTCGAATATTCCGACTGCTGGGTGGACGATGCGCGCATGGTGGTACTTAACGCGCAGGAAGTGGTGAAACAGGGTGGCGAAGTGCGCACCCGCACCCGCGTTAACCGTGCATGGCGCGAAGGCGGTCTCTGGATGGTAGAAGCGGAAGATATCGATACCGGCAAAATTTTCACCTGGCGCGCTAAAGGCCTGGTCAACGCCGCTGGCCCATGGGTGAAGCAACTGTTCGACGATGGTCTGAAACTAAAATCACCTTATGGCATTCGTCTGATCAAAGGCAGCCACATTGTGGTGCCGCGCGTACACCGTGAAAAGCAGGCTTACATCCTGCAGAACGAAGATAATCGTATCGTGTTTGTGATTCCGTGGATGGACGAGTTCTCTATCATCGGTACGACGGATGTGGAGTACAAAGGCGATCCGAAAGACGTGAAGATCGATGACAACGAAATCAGCTATCTGCTGAAAGTGTTTAACGGACACTTCAAACAGCAGCTGAGCAAAGATGACATCGTCTGGACTTATTCTGGTGTGCGTCCGCTGTGTGATGACGAATCGGATTCTCCGCAGGCCATCACCCGTGATTACACGCTGGATGTACACGATGACAACGGCCAGGCGCCGCTGCTGTCCGTGTTTGGCGGTAAGCTGACCACCTATCGTAAGCTGGCAGAGCACGCACTGGAGAAACTGGCGAAGTACTATCCCAACGCCGGCCCAGCCTGGACTAAATCAGCAGTACTGCCAGGCGGTGATTTCTCTGGCACCCGTGAAGATTACGCCGCAGGCTTACGTCGTCGCTATCCGTTTATCAGCGAAGGCATGGCGCGCCACTTTTCCCGTACCTACGGCAGCCGCACCGAAGAACTGCTGGCAGGCGCAAGCAGTCTGGCGGATCTGGGCGAGAACTTCGGCCACGAGTTTTATGAAGCCGAATTGCGCTACCTGGTGAAAAATGAGTGGGTGCGCGAACTGGATGATGCAATCTGGCGTCGTACTAAACAAGGTATGTGGCTGACAGAAGCCGAGCAGACACGCATTCGCGAGTGGCTGGCGGTCAACGGTCAGAAACCGGCGCTGTCGCTGGCTTCGTAATCCAGGCCAAATAAAAAGGCCGTTATCCTGAAAGGGGTAACGGCCTTTTTTATGGTGTCTGAAGTCAAAACAGCGCGATGAGTCGCACCGCTACAACGAAAGTTCACAACCCGCAGCGGCGCAATTGATTGCGTATCATTGAACTTATAAACCGGTATTCTCGCGAATATATTTACGTGCTTTCACCGCATATTCGAACGGATTGGCCAGCGCCGGATCCTGCTCCGCTTCCACCACCATCCAGCCTTTGTAGCCGTAATCGTCGAGGATTTTGAACACCGGTTTGAAATCAATTACGCCGTCGCCCGGCACGGTGAAGGTGCCTTTCTTCACGCCATCAAGGAACGACAGTGATTTTTCACGTACTTCAGCCACCACGCTGTCACGCACATCTTTCAGGTGGACGTGGAAAATACGTGGCAGATATTGGGTCAGCACATCCAGCATCGCCTGCTGTGAGCCTTCGGAGTAGTAGATGTGGCCAGTGTCATACAGCAGGCCGACATTCTGATTGGTCGATTCCATAAAGCGATCGATTTCCGCTGGGGTCTGAATGCCGGTCCCCATGTGATGGTGCAGCGTCACGCGCATGCCCTTCTTCGCCGCGATTTCAGCCAACTCGTTGTAGCCTTCCGCCGTCAGGCGCCACTCTTCATCCGTGAAGATCGGCTTCTGCTCCAGCACCGCCAGCGTGGTGCCCTGAATACTTTTACTTTGCTCGGAGCAGCCAATCACGCGTGCGCCCATGGCGTGCAGGAAGTTCATGTGATGGGTGAACTCGTCGATGGTTTTCGCCTTGTCACCGTTGGCGAAGAAAGTGCTGAACCAGGCATTGCAGATTTGGATACCACGAATATCCAACATCGGCTTCAGCACTGCGGGATCTTTCGGGTATTTACTGCCGACTTCACTGCCGGTGAAACCTGCCAGCGCCATTTCACTGACGGTCTGCTGGAAGGTATTTTCGCTGCCCAGCTCTGGCATGTCATCGTTGGTCCAGCCGATTGGCGCAATCGCCAGTTTTACATTGTCTTTGTTCATTTCAATTCCCTGATTCTGAGAGAGAAGTGTTAGCGCACGGATTCAGTTATTTGGCGTAAAAGTCTGGACGCGCTGGCATGGTCACCGGCTCAATAGCGCCGCTGTTCTGGGCTTTATGGCACGCATCCGCCGCAACGGAAGCGGCAAACCCATCCCAGGCGGAAGGACCGGTCAACTTGCCCGCCGTGGCGTCATTGATGAAGGCCTGCAGTTCAACGTCATAGGCTTCAATGAAACGGTCTTTCCAGTCAGTGAGCAGCGCATTGCCGAGACGCGCGTTTTTGCGCATCTGAATAGAGGAAGGCTCAGGCAGCTTGGCAATGCCCTCTTCGCCCACCACTTCACACTGAATGTCGTAGCCGTATGCGCAGTTCACGAAGATCTCGACATCAATACGAATGCCCTTCTGGGTTTCGAACAGCACGATTTGCGGATCTTTCAATTTGGCGTGGCTCTTCGAGGTGGAGCGCGGGAACACCACCTGCACCGATTTATAATCGTCTTCGGTCAACCAGCGCAGCACGTCCAGCTCGTGAATCAGGGTGTTGGTGATCGCCATATCGGTGGTGTAATTTTCGCCCACGCTCTGGTTGCGGTGCGCACAGTGCAGCATCAGCGGCTCGCCGATTTCACCGTCAGTGATCACTTTCTTCAACGCGCGATAGCCTGAATCGTACGGACGCATAAAGCCCACCTGCACCAGGCGTTTACCGTGTTTAATTTCGGCATCAACGATGCGGCGGCAGCCTTCGGCGCTCATCGCCAGCGGCTTCTCGCAGAACACCGGCTTACCAGCAGCAATGGCGGCGAGGGTGAATTCTTCGTGGGTCGGATCCCATGATGTCACCAGAATGGCATCCACCTCCGGCGAGTTAATCACCTGATGACCATCCTGATACACCTCAGCTTCGATATTCAGACGCTGCAGCGCCGCACGGGCCCCTTCCACGTTGATATCTGAAACCGCCACCACTTTCGCGCCCTGCAACACATTGTTGCAGCGACGAATGTGATCCTGACCAATTGCACCGGTACCAATTACACCGAGTTTGAGCGTCATAATTACACCTGTAGAGTCGGATAAGTATGCCCTTCATATTTCAAGATGCAGGTGCGTTGGCTGCTCTCGTTGGCCGCCTTCCTGACTCTCGAATTATTTGGGGTACATAGGGTGAAACAAGGCCGACGAACGCCGGCCTAAAAAGGGTGTTAGTACTTACGTGCTTGTTCGATATGCACGTTAAGCTTGTCAGCGACTTCCTGCGTGCGTTCAGACGTTGAAGTCTGAGCCACACCAACGTGCCACCAGCTGAAATATTTGTGAATCATGGTTTTTGGCAGCACTTTGATGTCGAACAGCACTGAAACGGTCTGTTTCTGCGCGTCAATCAGTGCAGCTTCCAACTGTTCCAGCGTGGTGATGCGATAAGTTTTACAGCCGTAACCGCCCGCAATCGCCGCGAAATCGACCGGAATAAAGCCGCCATCCAGCTTGCCGCCTTCCGGGTTGCGGAAACGGAACTCGGTGGTGAAGCTGTCCATGCCGTGTTCCATCTGCAGGTTGTTAATACAGCCGTTGGTCATGTTATCCAGCAGCACCACGTTGATTTTCGCGCCTTCCTGAATCGAGGTGACCAGCTCGGAGTGCAGCATCATGAACGAGCCATCGCCAACCATCACGTAAACTTCACGCTGCGGCTGCGCCAGTTTCACGCCCAACGCGGCGTTGACTTCGTAGCCCATGCAGGAATAGCCATATTCAACGTGGTACGAGTTGTAATCTTTGGTGCGCCACATGCGTTGCAGGTCGCCCGGCAGACTGCCCGCTGCCGCGACAATCACTGCATCCTTTGGGAGCTGCTCGTTTAAGGTGCCCAGCACACTGCTCTGCGTCAGCACTGACTGCGTCAGGCGCTCAAACTCAGTAAACAGCGCTTCACGGTCAATGTGATCGGCGATTTCGGGAATAAAATCGTCAGTGTTATAAGTGGCGGCATACACACGCTGCGTCTCTTTCAGCAGCTTGCTTTGCGCCTGCTCAACCTGACCGCCCCAGTGGTTCTCAAAGCCTTTCAGTCCGCTTTCCAGTGAGGTCAACCCTTCACGCGCATCCGCTAACAGCTGCACTGCATCGAGCTTGTAGCTGTCGAAATTGCTGACGTTGATGTTGAGGTAGCTCACTTCAGGATTCTGGAAAATCCATTTCGAAGCGGTGGTGAAATCGGTGTAGCGCGTGCCGATCCCGATCACCAGGTCGGCTTCTTTCGCCAACAGGTTAGCCGCCAGGCAGCCGGTTTCGCCGACGCCACCCACATTCAGTGGATGATCAGAAACAATGGTGCCTTTACCGGCCTGTGTTTCCGCAAACGGGATGTTAAAGCGTTCCGCGAATTTCAGCAGCGCGGTACCGGCATCGGAATATTTCAGACCGCCACCCACGATAATCAGCGGCTTGTGTTTACGCGCAATCAGCGACAGAGCATCTTCCAACTGGGCAGCAGTCGGCAGACGGCGATCCAGACGGTGCACACGTTTCTGGAAGAAATATTCCGGGAAGTCCCAGGCCTCACCCTGCACGTCTTGCGGCAGCGCGATGGTCACGGCACCGGTTTCCGCCGGGTCGGTCAGCACACGCAAGGCATTAATACAGGCAGTCATCAGCTGTTCAGGACGGCTAACGCGGTCCCAGTATTTGCTCACCGCGCGGAAGGCATCGTTGGTACTGATGCTGAGATCGTGGCTCTGCTCGATCTGCTGCAAAACGGGATCGGGCTGACGCGTCGCGAACACATCACCCGGCAGCAGCAATAAAGGAATGCGGTTCGCGGTCGCCGTGGCAGCTGCGGTGATCATGTTCGCCGCGCCCGGTCCCACTGAAGAGGTACAGGCAATAATCTGACGACGCAGTGACTGCTTGGCGAAACCAATCGCCGCATGCGCCATGCCCTGTTCATTACGACCCTGATGCACCACCAGATCGCCGCTGTCCTGCTCCAGCGCTTGCCCCAGTCCCAGCACGTTACCGTGGCCGAAAATGGCAAAAATGCCTTTCACAAATTTGGTTTCAACGCCGTCAACGTTCAGATACTGGTTATCGAGAAATTTCACCAGCGCCTGTGCCGTGGTAAGTCTGATTGTGCCCATATGCTTCTTCCTTTACATGCTGGTACCTGACGTGAGGTACAACGCGGTTCGGGTTTTCGCTGCCGTTACGGCACCCGCGGATAAGTGAAACGTGTGGCGATTATAAACAAATATTTTTTTCATTAAACGTAATTACAGAAGAAACATTTCATTTTGCGATGGAGATCAAATTCAGCGATGAAACGTTGCCAGCGGAGGCCGTTGCAGGGGTAAAAGTGGAATGACAAAATAGCATTTTAACAAGATAGCGAAATTTCATTTCACTTCAGTAGCTTCCTTTATTCACAGCCATTTTCCTGCGACCTGGCTCACAAGCCAGAGCATCAGTGAAACTGATGCTAAACAGCGTGCCGTGATAGCGCATTGTGCAGAGTTTTACCTCGGTCACAAAATCGCGATGGATGTTTCATTTCATATTGTATTTGGAATTTTTATTCCTCATACTGCAACCATAGCCAATCAGGCACCTTGAGAACCCGGAAGCATAGCGCTTGATGTTGGGCGTTTTCGCCCCAGTGTCTGCTTATCACAGAAGGAAACCACAGGTATGAGTACACAACAGAAGCGGCTTGATGTGATTTGTATCGGACGCATCGCCGTCGACCTCTACGGTCAGCAAATCGGATCACGTCTGGAAGATATGACCAGCTTTAATAAATATCTGGGCGGTTCTTCCGGTAACGTGGCCTATGGAACAGCCATTCAGGGCTTGAAATCAGCCATGCTGGCACGCGTAGGGGATGAACATAACGGCCGCTTTCTGCGAGAAGAATTGCAGCGCGTAGGTTGTAACACCGATGGGCTGATCACCGATAAAAACCGCCTGACCGGCCTGGTGATCCTCGGTATTAAAGATGAAGATACCTTCCCGCTGATCTTCTACCGCGATAACTGTGCCGATATGGGCCTGGTGCCGGATGACATTAAAGAGGAATTCATCACCTCTTCTCGCGCTGTCGCGGTCACCGGTACGCATCTTTCACATCCGCAAACCCGCGCTGCGGTACTGAAAGCGTTGGATATCGCCAAACGTAATGGTCTGCGCACCGCACTGGATATCGATTATCGTCCGGTGCTGTGGGGCCTGACGTCACTGGGCGATGGCGAAACGCGTTTCGTTGAATCCGGTGAAGTCACGAAACAGCTGCAGGAAGTGCTGCACTATTTCGATTTGGTGGTAGGAACGGAAGAAGAATTCCATATTGCCGGCGGCAGCACGGATACGCTGACAGCACTGAAAAATGTGCGCCAGGCAAGCAAAGCCACGCTGGTGTGTAAACGTGGCCCGTTGGGTTGCGTGGTGTTTGAAGGTGATATCCCGGACAGCTGGGAACAGACCAAATTGCAAACCGGTGTACGCGTTGAAGTCCTGAACGTGCTGGGTGCAGGCGATGCCTTTATGTCTGGCCTGCTGCGCGGCTGGCTGAATGATGAAAGCTGGGAACAGGCTTGCCGCTACGCCAACGCCTGTGGTGCGCTGGTGGTCTCACGCCACGGTTGCGCGCCAGCGATGCCAACCAAAGAAGAGCTGGACGATTTCCTTGGTCGCGATAAAGATGTGAAACGTCCGGATTTGGATGCGCGTCTCAACCATCTGCACCGCGTCACCACGCGTAAACAGCAGTGGCCAGAACTCAACGTGTTCGCCTTTGACCACCGTAAGCAGTTGGCCGATATGGCACGTGAAGCGGGCGTCAGTGAAGATAAGATCCCGCAGTTGAAACTGCTGCTGTTGCAGGCGGCACAGGAAGCGGCCAACGAAGCAGGCTTAAATGAGAAGAGTGGGATTCTGGCGGATACCACCTACGGCCAGAAAGCGCTGAACGCCATTACCGGCAAAAACTGGTGGATTGGCCGCCCTATCGAACTGCCAAGCTCGCGTCCCCTGCGTCTGGAGCACGGCAACATCGGTTCGCAGCTGGTCGACTGGCCGGCAGAGCACGTGGTGAAATGCCTGGTGTTCTACCATCCGCACGACAGCGCCGAACTGCGTAAAGAGCAGGATGAACTGGTACTCGATGTGTGGAACGGTTGTAACAAGAGCGGGCATGAGCTGCTGCTGGAACTGATTCTGCCGGAGAGCAATCCGGACCGTAATGAAGCGTACTATTACGACATGCTGAGTCACTTCTACAGCCTGGGCATCCAGCCGGACTGGTGGAAACTGCCACCGCTGTCGGCGGAGAGCTGGCAGGCCATCAGCGGGTTGATCGAACAGAACGATCCCCACTGCCGCGGCATTCTGTTGCTCGGCCTCGATGCACCGGAAGAGACGCTGAAAGCCGGTTTCGCTGCGGCGGCGCAAGCGCCTTGGGTGAAAGGCTTTGCCGTCGGACGCACCATCTTCGGCCAACCGTCACGCCAATGGCTCAACGGTGAGCTGGATGATAAAGCGCTGATTGAAACGGTGAAAGGCAACTATCTGCGACTGATTGGCTACTGGCGCGCGGCGCGTGGCTGACAGGGTTTAATCACAGTTAAAAGCGGCTCGCAAGAGCCGCTTTTTTTATTGGCTTTTGCCTTCTCGCTAATCACTTCTTTTTGTGAGGCATTTCATAAACCGATGAAATAAGCGTCACGATAGCGTCAAACAAATGAAATTTTCCATCCATCTGGTACTATAGCGCTCATTATCCAGCCATATTTTCTTTTTTGACGGGCCGAAGTCATGACCAATAATCCAACCCAATTAACCTTGTTACAGGACGATATCCGTCGTCGCTATGAGACGCTGAGTAAACGCCTGAAGCAGGTGGCTCGTTATATACTTGATAACAGCAACAGCATTGCTTTCGATACCGTCGCTTCCATCGCGCAACAGGCCGATGTGCCGCCCTCCACGCTGATTCGCTTTGCCAACGCATTTGGCTTCAGCGGTTTCAACGAAATGAAACAGGTTTTCCGTCAACATCTGATGGAAGAAACGGTGAACTATACCGAGCGCGCCCGTCTGTTCCGCCAGACCGCAACGGATGACAGCGCCAGTTCTCCTGAGAGCCCGGTTGAGATTCTCAACGTCTTCACCATGGTGAACAGCCAGGCATTGCAGCAGCTAGCCATGCAGGTTAATCCGGACCAGCTGAACAAAGCGGTGAAAATGCTCGATGAAGCCGAGAATATCTACATCATTGGCCTGCGTCGCTCATTCAGCGTTGCGTCCTATCTGGTGTATGCACTGCGCCATCTGGAGCGTCGTGCGTTTCTGATCGACGGTCTCGGCGGCATGTTTACCGAGCAGTTGAGCATGGTGAATCCCAAAGACGTGGTGATTGCCATCAGCTACTCGCCGTATGCGCGTGAAGCGGTTGAGCTGGTTGAGTTGGGTGCCAAACGCGGCGCACATCTGATTGCCATCACCGACAGCCAGGTGAGTCCGCTGGCCGCCTTCAGCGATGTGTGTTTTGTGGTGCGCGAAGCGCAGGTTGATGGCTTCCGTTCGCAGGTCGCCTCACTCTGTCTGGCGCAGACGCTGGCGGTTTCACTAGCGTTGAATAATACCGGCACCGGCGAATAACTTCGCCGAGCGTTGCACATCAAAAAGGGCAGCCATTTGGCTGCCCTTTTTACATATGTCATTCATATCTTGCGATGTTCTGGCAGATGCGCATCACTGCACACCCAACGACAAGCGTATCGCTAGCCGATAGGGTCGCCATTAGGGCGACCTGCGACTTTATTTACTGCGCGGATACTTATCGCTGTTCACCCAGGCGTGATCTTTTTCCCAGGTAAACTTCCACAAACGCACCGGACCGGCCATCACGTTCAGATAGTAGTTATCGTAACCCGCAATGGTGGCCACCGGATGGTAGCCACGCGGGACGGTCACCACATCGCGGTTATACGGCGCCATGCACTCGTCGAGTGAACGGTCGTCGGTATACACGCGCTGCATCGCGAAACCAGGCTCTGGATCGAAACGGTGATAATAGGTCTCTTCCAGATAGGTCTCATCCGGGCTGGTTTTCTGGTCATGTTTATGGCTCGGGTACGAACTGGTCGCGCCCTCGTCGGTATACACTTCCACCACCAGCAGGCTGTCGGCCTCTTTGTTGTCCGGTAAAATGTTGTGCACCAGACGCTGATTGCGCCCTTTACCACGCTGCTCCACACCCACATCTTCCGGGGCAATCAGGCGCGCAGGCAGGTTGCCTTTGCTCGGCGCATTACACACCGCCAGTTCCAGATCGCTGTCGGCGTAGACTTCTACTTCATCATCGTGCGGCACATACACCGAGTACGGTGGAATACGCTCGAACGGTGACAGGCGTTTGCCGAGGTTGGGAAACTCCGCGTTGCGGGTTTTCACTGAGGCAAAACCCGCCACCAGCACCAGGCACAGCTCTTTATCGCCGCTGCTGAGTTTCAGGCTTTGGCCCTTCTTCAACAGATAAGCATCAAAACCGACATACTCCCAGCCCGCACTTTCCGGCGTGACGTGCTGAATACGGCCGTTGCTGTCTGGCTGCTGTGCTTTCGAAATCAAAGACATCATCGATCTCCTTGTTAGAGCGAGATTAGCCCAGCGTCGGCATGCTGAACTCTGAAACAGTCTGCTGACCGCTCGGCCAACGCACGGTGGCGGTTTTCATGCGGGTGTAGAAACGCACGCCGTCTGGACCGTGCACGTTCAGGGCACCGAACACTGAGCGCTTCCAGCCGCCGAAGCTGTGGAACGCCATTGGCACCGGCACGGGAACGTTAACGCCTACCATGCCCGCTTCCACGTTCTGCACGAACTCACGCGCGGTGTGGCCGTTGCTGGTGAAGATGGCGCTGCCGTTGCCGAATTCATGGCTGTTTACCAGCTTCAGCGCGCTGTCGAAATCGGTAGAACGCATGATGCTCAATACCGGTCCGAAGATCTCTTCGCGCCAGATCACCATGTCCGGGGTAACGTTATCAAACAGGGTGCCGCCCACGTAATAACCCTCTTCATGGCCTGCGACTTTCACGCCACGACCATCTACCACCAGTTTTGCGCCCTCGGCTTCACCTTTGTCGATGTAGCCCAGTACTTTCTTCTGATGTGCGGCAGAAACCACCGGGCCCATTTCGTTCTCTTCAGCACCTTTCTGGATACCGGGGCCGATGCGCAGCGCTTTGATCAGCGGAGTCAGACGCGCAATCAGTTTGTCAGCAGTATCATTGCCCACTGCGACAACCACAGGCAGCGCCATGCAACGCTCACCGGCAGAACCAAAGGCGCCGCCCATGATGGCATTCACAGTGGCATCCAGATCGGCATCTGGCATCACGATAGCGTGGTTTTTCGCCGCACCAAACGCCTGCACACGTTTACCGTGGGCGCTGGCGGTTTTGTAGATATGCTCGGCCACGCCGGAAGAGCCGACGAAGCTCACTGCCGCAATACGCGGATCTTTGTACAACTGCTCAGCATCTTCGTTAGACGAGTGCACCACGTTGAACACGCCATCCGGCAGTCCCGCTTCTTTCAGCAGTTCAGCCATACGCACAGAGGCTGATGGATCCAGCGCCGGTGGCTTCAGGATAAAGGTGTTACCGCACGCCAGTGCGATAGGGAACATCCACAGTGGCACCATCGCCGGGAAGTTGAAAGGCGTAATACCCGCGACCACGCCAACCGGCTGCATCAGCGAGTAGCTATCCACGCCGGTGCCGACGCTTGGTGAGTTTTCACCTTTGATCAGATGCGGGATTCCGCAGGCAAACTCGATCACTTCGATACCGCGCGTCAGCTCACCTAACGCATCCGACCACACTTTGCCGTGCTCAGACACAATCAGCGCAGCCAGCTCGTCACGGTGTTTTTCCATCAGTGCTTTGAAGTTGAACATCACACGGGCACGACGCAGCGGCGCAGTTTTCGACCATTCAGGGAACGCGGCATGGGCGATTTCGATCGCTTTTTCCACTTCAGCAGCGGTGCTCTGCGTCAGTTCACGCGCGACTTTGCCGGTGGCTGGATCGTATACCGGGATGGTTTCATTGCTGGCGCTGTGGGTAATCTTGCCGCCGATAAAGTTTCCTACGATAGTCATGTCGTTGCCTCTTTGATGTGAAGTTCCCTGCAGGCAGTCGGTTATCACTGCAACACCACCTGACCAGGCAATACGAAAAGCGTGCTATGAAGCTATTACAATGAAATAAATTTTTCAAATACTTCTTTTTGGAAAATTTCCTTTTAGCGGCATGGATCGCATTTTTCCCGCTCTGGCCGTCAGGCAGGCGCAAAGCCCTCACTACGGGCGTTCTTCCCCTCTTGCCCCGGCGCAACCCTAACCCACTGTGACCACACATTTTCTACTTAAGTCACGTCGCTATGCTGTTGCGGGAAACGAAATATGAAATTTTTGCGAGGAAGATCCAATATCTGATATTTCATAATTCACTAACAATGAAATAAATGTTTTCTTTGCAGCATCTGATCCGTATCCTATTACAGGAGCCACACATGGCCATCGATCCAACCCGTTTCTGTATCAACCGTAAAATTGCGCCTGCGCTCTCACTAGAAGCTTTTTTCCAGTTAGTTCAGCGACTGGGTTTGAGCAAAGTGGAACTGCGTAACGATATGCCGGGCGGCAAGGTCACCGATGGTCTGAGCGCGTCGCAGCTGCGATCGCTGGCGGATAAGTATCACATCGAGATCGAGACCATTAACGCGCTCTATCCGTTTAACCGCCCTGATGACGCGCTGTTGAGCAAAGCCGAAGCGATGTTGCAAGAAGCGAAAGCCATTGGAGCCAAAGCGCTGGTGATGTGCCCATTGAACGAGGGTATTGCCATCGCCCCAGAGAAAACGCTGGAGGCGTTGCAGATCCTGGCACCGCGCTTCGCTGAATACGGTATTCAGGGGCTGGTTGAGCCGCTGGGCTTCCCGGTGAGTTCACTGCGCTCTGCGGTGCAGACGCAAAAGCTGATTAAGCAGGCGGGCGTGCCGTTTAAATTGCTGCTGGATACCTTCCATCATCACCTGTACGAGAACGCCGAGCAGGAGTTCCCGCAGGAGATTGAGGTGAACCAGATTGGTTTAGTGCATCTCTCAGGCGTGGAAGATACCCGCCCAACGGTGGAACTGACGGATGAAGAGCGCATTATGCTGAGCGACCGCGATGTGCTGAACAGCGTGGCGCAGGTGAAGCGTCTGGAGATGCTTGGTTATAAGGGCATTTACGCATTTGAGCCATTCTCCTCGGAGCTGGAGAAGTGGGGCGCGAAAGAGATTGAACGCGAAATTCGCCAGAGTATTGAGTTACTGCAAGCCTGATTTATAACGGCGGCCGAGGGTGTGTGGTCGCCGTTTCCCCTACCCTTATCTGTGTCCATAACAAGACACACTTTGTTAGTGTTGGCCTCGGTCGGAGGCCCTTTTTTCCATCCTCGTCATATTTTACGTCATAGCTGCGTTGGCCGCTCTTACTCACCCCAGTCACTTACGGACGTAAGCTCCCGGGGATTCGCGCGTTTGCCGCCTTGCTCTGACTTAAACTATTTCGGGTATGCCTGAGTGCCATAACAACGTTTGCACACCTCAATCACTGACGGACGTAAGTTCCTGGGGACTTACAAACTTGCCGCCTTGCTCTGACGTAAACTATTTAGAGGATGCCTGAGCGATTGAAGACCCTGTTTAGATGCGCCTGAGCGATTGGGATGAATGATGTGAGGGTGCTTTATTCATTGAAGTCAGGCATTTTCTTTGATTTCTACGTTCGCCTCTGCGGGCATGCGCTTCATCATGCGTAACGTGCAGAACAGCGCCAGACATACCAGCAGCGCAGTCAGCAGATACACCAGCGAGACTCCGGCGTAACTCATGATAAACCCCGCAATCGGGCCGGTGATGCCCAATGACAGATCCATAAACGCCGTGTAGGTCGCTAGCGCGCTGCCCTGATTCTGCTGCGGTACCACCTTTACCGCCACCACGCCAATCGCCGGGAACACCAGCGAGAAACCTGCACCGGTTAGAAACGCCCCCATTTTCGCCATCCAGGGATCGAATGAACCCGCCACCAGAAACAGTCCAACCGCTTCGACGGCAAAACAGATGCTGGCGACGCGCAGGCCACCGAGTTTATTGATAGCGTTGGGGAACAGCAGGCGCGTGCCGACAAAGGCGGCACTGAACATCGTTAGGGCAAAGGCGGCACCATCCCAGCCTTTATCCTGATAGAACAGGGTGATAAAGGTGGCGATGACGCCAAACCCTGCTGACCCCATCGCCAGGATCAGGCCAAAACCGTAGATTTTGCCCAGCACATCACGAAACGGCAGCGGTTTGGCTTTGCTGCCTTTCACCGGCGCACGCGGCAGTGCCAGCGCAATCGCCAGCACGCAGATGGCAATGATGATGCTGGAAAGCAGCAGTAAACCGCCGCTGCGGAAAATCACCACACCCAGCGGTGCACCAATCGCCATCGCGCCGTAGGTGACGATACCGTTCCAGGAAATCACCCGACCAATATGCAGCGACCCAACACGCGCCACGCCCCACAGTGAAGTGCCGGTGCCAGAGAAGCTTTGCCCCACGCCCAATATCACGCGCCCCAGACACAGCAAAATCAGGCTGAGGACGCCCTGCCCTTCCGTCAGAGCTGAAAGCAGGATACAGATGCCGCTAATCAGACAACCCACCAGCCCCAGCACCACGACCTTCTTCGGCCCCCACATATCAGCATAGCGCCCGGCATGTGGACGGCTCAGCAGCGTGGCGATGTACTGCAGGCTGATCACCAATCCCGCCCAAAAGGCGCTGTAGCCCAATCCGTCATGGACAAAGCCCGGCAGCACCGCCAACGGCAGGCCAATCGTGAGATAGCTGGCGAAGTTGAACTTCACAATGGAGAGGATCAGAAGATTCAGGCGAAGTCGGCCGTGTTCAGGGGCTGCGGCAGGCTGGTCAGGCATGAGTGATTGCGCTCGTGGGTGACTAAATATTTGTATAGAAGGCTAACTATACGCCTTTTCCTGCCAACTGCATCCGGTGATCGCCCTAATTTATGGTCATCATTTCGTCATATCGCCCACTTACACTCGCGCCCAACAAATCCCAAAGAGGATAAACAATCTGATGCTGCTCCTGATTTGCTGTCAGGCGCGCGTGCCGCAGTGCTACTCCTTCACGGGAGGTAGCCAGTGACGCATGCCGTGCCTATCGAACTGAAAAATCTCAGATGGTCGGTGAACAATCTGACGATTCTGCACGATCTCTCCCTGACGATTCCCGCAGGCGAAATCCTTGCGCTGCTCGGCCCGAGCGGCTGTGGCAAAAGCACGCTGCTGAAACTGCTGGCGGGTTTGCTGCAACCCACGGCGGGTGAGCTATGGATTGGCGATCGCTGCGCTGCCTCTGCACGTCATTGTGATGCGCCGGAAATGCGCAACCTCGGCATGGTTTTCCAGGATTACGCCTTGTGGCCGCACATGACGGTGGCGCAAAACGTCGCTTTCCCGTTGCGCATGCGCGGTGTGAAAAAAGCGGCGGCGCGTGAACAAGCCGATGCAGCGCTGGCGCAGGTTGGCCTGGCTGATTTTGGCGATCGCAAACCGGCGTTGCTCTCTGGCGGACAGCAGCAGCGTGTCGCCCTCGCCCGTGCTTTGGTTGCCAAACCCGCGATTTTGTTGTTCGACGAACCGCTCTCCAATCTTGACCGCGATCTGCGCGAAACCCTGGTGCATACCATGGCCGATCTGCTGCGCAGTGCGGGCATTACCGCTGTTTATGTCACGCATGACCGCGAGGAAGCCAACACACTCGCCGACCGCATTATTCACCTGGCACAGGGCCAGATTGTTTCCGTTACTCACCTCTCAGGGGACCGCAATGCCATCTCTCAAGTCAGTTAAAACAGGAGCCATCAGCGCGATGATTTTGACTTCCGCTATGATGATCAACGATGCCCAGGCGCTGACGGTGTATACCGCCGGTCCGGGTTCGCTATCAAAAAGTCTTGCCACCGGATTCGAAAAGCAAACCGGTATTAAGGTGAATATCTTCCAGGCCACGACCGGCAAAGTCATGGCGCGCCTGGAAGCTGAACAGGCTAATCCGCAAGCCGATGTGCTGATCTCTGCCTCATGGGATACCGCCGAAGATCTGCAACATCGTGGCTGGCTGCTGCCGTATGAAAGCGCCAATGCGGCGAAAGTGCCAGAGCAGTTCAAAACGGCAAACTATGTCGCGCAGGGTATTTCTGCACTCGGCATTGTGTGGAACACCAAAAGCGGCACGCCAGAGCCAAAAACCTGGCAGGACCTGACGGCACCCGCGTTTAAAGATAAAGTCACCACGCCGGATCCCGCTCTGTCCGGAGCTTCACTCGATCTGTTGATTGGCCTGCAAAACAGCGAAGGCGAGAAAGCCTGGCAGTTGTTTGATCAGTTAAAAGCCAATGGCATGGTGATGAGCGGCCCGAATGCCCAGGCCGTCACACCCGTGCTGCAAGGGGCGAAAGCGGCGGTGTTTGGTGCGGTGGATTACGTCACCTATAACAACATCGCGCAGGGTGAAAGCGTCAAAGTGATCTTCCCGGAGAATGGCACCGTGGTGGCACCGCGTCCGATGATGATTCTGAAAAGCAGCCAACATGCCGATGATGCGAAGAAGTTCGTCGATTATGTGCTGTCGGATGAAGGCCAGGAGCAAGTCGCGAAGGCCTGGTTGATGCCTGCACGTACCGATATCAAAGCACAGCGTCCGCTGTTCACCGAGATCAAATTGCTGCCCGCTAATAGCGATGGCAGCAGCGAGCGTTCGGCGGTGCTGAAGCGCTTTGGCGCCCTGTTCGGGCAGTAAATGATGTCGCGTGCCCTGAATGGATTGATTCTACTGGCGCTGACGCTGCTGGTGGCACTGCCGCTGCTGTTTATCGTGCTACAGGCACTGTTTCCACAGCTTGGCGAGGGGAACTGGAGTGGGGCTTTCAGCGCGTTACCGGCGCTGTTTGAAGATCCTCAGCTGGTTCCGATGTGGCTGGGCACGCTGAAAATCGGCGGCGGCGTGGCGCTGTGCAGTTTGCTGCTGGGCTTACCGCTCGGCGCGCTGCGCGGCCTGTTCCGCCTGCCGGGTGCGGCAATGTGGGATCTGTTATTCCTGATCCCCTTCCTCACGCCGCCCTATATCGTGGCGCTGTCATGGACGCTGGCGCTGCAACGCAACGGCTATTTTGAGCAACTCATCGGCATCAACTTTGATAGCCTGCTGTTCAGCAGTACCGGCATGACGCTGGTGATGACGCTGAATATTTTCCCGGTGGTCTATTTTGCGGTGTCGCGTTCGCTGATGGCGAGCGGTCAGCGCCTCGCCTGGGTGGCTCGCGTGCACGGCGCATCAGCCTGGCGCGCTTTTGCCCAGATCACATTGCCCCTGACGCTGCCGGCGTTAGCCGGTGGCGTGCTGCTGGCATTCACGCTGGCGATTGAAGAGTACGGCGTGCCTGCGGCGCTCGGCACTCAGGCGCATCTGACGCTGATGACGGTCGGAATCGAAACCAAACTGGCGGACTGGCCAATCGACTTACCGGGCGCGGCATCCCTCTCGTTGATGCTGAGCCTGGTGGCGCTCACCGCCTGGTTCCTGCAACGTAAACTGACCGGCAGCAGCGATGTGACGGCAGTGAACGGCAAACCGGTGGTACAGGAGCTTGCCGAGGGCGGGCGCTGGCTGCCGCTGATGTTGCTGCCGTTTGTCCTCACCGTTTTACTCGCCGTGGTACTGCCGCTGGGCGCAATGACGCTGAGTGGATTGCTGAATACGCTTTCCGGCGGCCTGCATGTGAATAACCTGACGCTGCGCCATTTCGGCGCGCTGTTCAGTCAGCAAGGGGATGCATTAGCGGCGTTCTCCACCAGCATTGGGCTGGCGTTGGGTGCGGCACTGCTCACCGGCTTGCTCGGCTTCCTGATCGCCTGGCGCGTCTCAGAAGGTAAAACGCGTCTGCTGGCGATGATGGATGGGCTGGCGCTGCTGCCTGCCGCCATGCCCGGCGTGGTAGTCGGCGTCGGTTTGATTCTGCTGTGGAACCGCGGCTTCTGGCCGGTATCGCCCTACAACACGATGTTTATTCTGCTGCTTTCCTACAGCTGCCTGCTGCTGCCGTGGCCGGTACGCTATGTCAGCAGTGCGCTGCGTCAGCTGGCCCCCACGCTGGAACCGGCGGCGCGCGTGCACGGCGCATCACGCTTACAGGCGCTGCGCCTGATCGTCCTGCCGCTGGTCGCTCCGAGTCTGCTGGCTGCGATGATGATGGTGTTTGCCGTAGCATCGCGCGAACTGGTGACATCGCTACTGCTGGCACCCGCCGGGACGCAAACCGTGGCGATTTTTATCTGGCGTCAGTTCGAGCAAGGTTCCGTGGGACAAGGAATGGCGATGGCCACCGTGACACTGCTTGCCAGCCTCACCCTGATGCTGGGCGCCACCATGCTGATGCAGCGCCAGGGGAATAAATAGCGCGATGAATCGCGCCGCTACAACTCAGCTGCACATGCCAGTAGCGGCGCAATTTATTGCGCGTTACACAGCGTCTTTACCGAAAAACGCACTCACGCGTTTCGCTTATTCCTAAATAAACAATCACTTACTCTCATTCAACTACACTCTCCTGAGCCATTGATGACTCAGGAGAGTAAATGAACAACCTGCCCCAGGAAAAAATTGGCCAGAACATGCTGGTCAAAATGGCGATGCTGGTGATTATTCTGGCAGGCATCCGTGCTGCGTCAGAAATTCTGGTGCCCTTCCTGCTCGCCAGCTTTCTGGCGATTGTGCTGAATCCGCTGGTCACCCTGCTGATGCGTCGAGGTGTGCCGCGTGGTCTGGCCATCACAGCAGTGATCAGCGTGATATTTGTCGTCATCCTGTTGTTGGTGGGCGTGATGGCCAGTTCGGCCAGTGACTTCAGCGATACCTATCCGCAAATCCGTAGCATGCTGGAACAAAAGCTCGGCGTGGTGCAGCACTTTGCCGCTCGCTTTCATATCAATGTCTCCACGGAAGCCTTAGCCGCCCGTCTCGACCCGAATGTGATGATGGATATGGCCACCACGCTGCTGAAACAGTTTTCCGGTGCCATGACCAACGTGCTGCTGCTGATCCTCACCGTGGTGTTTATGCTGTTCGAAGTGCGTCATCTGCCTTACAAAATGCGTAACGCTATGGTGAATCCGCAAATCCGCATCGCGGGGTTACACCGCGCCTTCAAAGGCGTGACCCACTACCTGGCGCTAAAAACCCTGGTTAGCCTGATGACCGGTCTCGCCGTTTGGCTGGTGCTGGAACTCATCGGCGTGAAGTTTGCGCTGTTCTGGGGCGTCGTGGCCTTTATCCTCAACTTTGTACCCAACATCGGGCCGATCATCGCCGGCATCCCGCCATTTATTCAGGCGCTGGTATTGAACGGAACTTACGATGCGTTGTTTGTGGTGGCACTGTTCAGCGCGATTCATATGGTGTTTGGCAATATGCTGGAGCCCAGGCTGATGGGCCGCGGCTTAGGGCTTTCCACGCTGGTGGTGTTTCTGTCGCTGATTTTCTGGGGCTGGCTGCTGGGGCCGGTAGGCATGCTGCTGTCAGTGCCGCTCACCAGTGTCACCAAGATATTGATGGAGACCACGCCGGGCGGCAGCCGACTGGCGATTCTGTTAGGCACTGGGCGGCCGGGATCGCGTCCGCGTTAAAACATAAGCATGGCGGCGCGATGCATCGCGCCGGGTGGCCGATTATTGCGTAAACACGCTGTTATCGGTAATCGCCTGCACATCGACCTTGTTCGGCAAAATCTTCAGCTCGCTAAACAGATCTGACACCTTCTGCACTTTCGCCACATCTGCTGCCGTCACACCCCGAATGCCGTGCGAAATGCGCGGCGTAATCTTCTGCGCATCTTCCGGCGAGAGACGTGTTAACTGGGCATAGACTGCGTTGTACTGCTGCGGGTGCTCCAGCGCCCATTCGCGAGCTTTGGCTAAACGATGGGTGAAATCGACAATCGCCGCCCGCTTAGCGGGATCGTCCAGCGAACTCTGCGTGGCAGTGACAAACGACAGTGCCGTGGTTAACCCTTTCCCATCGCGCAGCAGGCGTGCACCGTGCTGTTCGGCAATCCCCAGATAGGGATCGAACGTGGCCCAGGCGGCAATTTGCCCGGAATTAAACGCTGCGCTGGCATCGGTTGGCAAAACAAACCGCACCGGCACCGTATCGCGTTTTACCTGCGCTTCTTCCAGCGCTTCATACAGCAGATGCTGGGAAATACTGCCGCGCGCCGATGACACCACCACTTCCTTTCCGACCAGCTCTTTCACACTGTGAATCGGTGAATCAGCCGGGACGATCACCCCGTTCGAACCAGCATCGCCGACGTTGGTGGCGATGATCTTCAACGGTACACCGCCGGATGCCGCCATCAGTACCGGGAGATCCCCGGCGTAAGAGGTATCGACTGCCCCCGCACGTTGCGCTTCAAACAGCGGTGCCGCACCCTGGAAATTCGCCCAGCGATACTGATAGGGCGCATCTTTCATAACATCGGCGGCCTCAATCAGCGAACGCAGATTGCGCGCCTGATCGCCCAGCACCAGTGTGACTTTGCTTAAATCAGGTGCCGCCTGACTGCTAAACGCCGCGCACAGCAACAGCGTCGAAACAACCGGTTTCATCCATTTCATAGGGGATTCTCAGAGTGCGTTGCGGTTGAGCTGGCGGATGTAAGCATCCCAGTGCAGCTGATATTTGTGGTTACGGATGCTGTTGTCGAAGGCTTGCGCCGCTTTCTCGGATACCGCATCAGGCAGGATGATCAAATCCGCACCGCCCGACTGAGCCGCTAGCTGCGCCTGGCAAGCACGCTCCAGGTAGTAAAGGTTATAGAACGCTTCTTCGATGCTGCCACCGCTGGTGAGTAAGCCGTGATTGCGCAGAATCAACGCGTTAAGATCGCCAAGATCGGCCACAATGCGTTGCTGCTCATCAAGATCCAGCGCAATGCCTTCGTAATCGTGATAGCCAAGGCGATTGTGGAAGCGCGTGCTGTGCTGCGAAATCATCAGCAAACCGTTGCGCTGCGCAGAGACACCAATGCCCGCCGCCGTATGCGTATGCAGCACGGCATGCGCATCCGGACGCGCACGGTGAATGGCGCTGTGAATCACAAATCCCGCGTGGTTAATCCCCAGCCCCGTCGGGTCATCAATGATGTTTCCGTCGATATCAATTTTCACCAGCGTCTCCGCCGAGATTTCATCGAAGGTTTGACCGAAAGCGTTAATCAGAAAATGGGGCTGATCGCCCGGCACACGCAGAGAAAAGTGGGTGTAGATATGGTCAGTCCAGCGCAGCCTGGCCGCCAGGTGATAGGCCTGCGCCAGCTTCACACGCGCCTGCCATTCGCCTTCGCTGATGCGTTGGCGCAGGGAAGCCACATCCAGGGTTTCAGTGCTCATTTTCGCTCCTCATTTCAGGTCAATATGCTTTCCCATCATCGTGGCACAGCGCTTTTCCCGCTGGGAAATGCCAATAACGGCAAAACATTGTCAATTAACGCAAAGCGACGCCGATATTTGACCTGAGTCAGTCCAGAGCAAAAGCAAAACGCTAATATGCACGGCCCCTGGAAGTGTTATGCTGCTGACGCCGCAGCTTAGCCCTCATCTGCTGCTTAAAATGACCGAGGAAAGTCAGGTGCCACCGCAAAGAAAAAATCGCGATTTTGGCTGGCTGTTAATTGTCTGTGCCGGGTTATTACCGTTGGTACTGGGCATCCTTTGTACGGCCATTGAAGCGCGGCACACGGTGAGCCAGCAGCAGATCTCCACCGCTAACTCCTTACTCACTCAAGCCGAAAAAATGAGTGATAACGCCTGGGATATGATCACCCAGCTGCGTCAATACCATTATCAGCCTTGTGCGAAGATCGAGGATCAGCTGCAGCGTGCTGGCACCCTCAACGCCTATTTCCGTTCCGTTGGTCTGCTGAGTGGCGAGAACATTAGCTGCTCGTCTGCCTTTGGTTTAGCCAATGGCACACTGACCCAGATGATGATGCAACCGCCGCCGATCACCGGCAAAGCCTGGTGGAGCATCTCCATTCGTGGCACTTACGGCGTGCCCAATCGACCTGCCGTGGTGTTCGTGCGTCAACTGCCAGACAGCACCGGCTTCTGGGCGGTGATTGATGGCCAGTATCTGATGGACTTTATGCACGCTATTGGCGAGTCACGTGGCTATCAAATGAGCATGCGCTTTAGCGGCGGCGCACCGATTACCAGCGGCCCTGCCGATATCGAGCCCGAGCTGTATTTGAAAAGCGAGCCTTATCAGGCCGAATCCAGCCGCTACCCCATTAGCGTGAATGTCACCGTGCCCGCCTCCGAGTTGCTGAAGGCCTGGCGTCAGGCGCTGTTTATCTTCCTGCCGATGGCGGCAATTTTCTCTATCCTGCTGATGGTATTGACCGCCAACTGGCTGCGCCGCCGCATTTCGTGGGCCGATGAAATCCGCCGCGCGATGCGTAGCCGTCAATTCTCGGTCCATTACCAGCCGGTTTACAGCACGGAAATCGAGCGCTGCAAAGGCGCGGAAGCCCTGTTGCGCTGGCAATTGCCGAATGGTGAGATGATCCGTCCGGATATCTTTATCAGCCACGCCGAATCTGAAGGGATAATTGTGCAACTGACCCAGCATTTGCTGGATCTGATGGCGGAAGATATTCAGGGCTGGGAGGTTGAGCCCGGTTTCCATATTGGCCTGAACGTGGCGGCAGAACACTTGCAACATGCCGATTTCGTGCAGGACATTCAGCGCTTTGCCCGCCGCATTAAAGACAAGCAGATGGTGGTGACGCTGGAGCTCACTGAGCGCAGCCTGATTGATGACGGCGAACTGGTGGCGCGTAAACTCCGCTACCTGCAGTCACACGGCATGAAAGTGGCGATTGATGACTTTGGTACCGGCCACTGCTCACTTTCTTATCTGCTGACCTTCCCGCTGGATTACCTGAAAATCGATCGCGGCTTCATTAACGCCATTGAAGGTCTTGAGGTAGAAACACCGGTGCTGGATGCCATCATTAATCTGTGCCACAAACTCAAGCTGGACGTGCTCGGTGAAGGGGTGGAGACCTCGTTGCAATTCGAGTACCTGAAGCAACGTGGCGTTGTCTACATCCAGGGCTACTATTATGCCCGTCCGATGGATAATGACCGGCTCCGCGCCTGGCTCAATGAGCAAGGGCGCCAGCCACTTCTCGTTGAGGAATCCCATGAGCCTGAATTGCATCATTCTTGATGATTACCAAAACGTTGCCCTGTCGCTAGCCGATTGGGCATCGCTGCAACCTACTGTCCACACCACCGCACTGACCCGGCATTTTGATCATGAAGATGAGCTGATTCGTCACATCGAACACGCCGATATTCTGGTCATCATGCGCGAGCGCACACCGCTCACGGCCGAACTGATTGGTCGCTTGCCTAACCTGAAACTGGTGGTCACCTCCGGCATGCGTAATGCCTCGATTGATCTGCATGCCTGTGCCGAGCGTTATATCGCCGTGTGCGGCACCGCCAGCAGCAGCGCTGCACCGATGGAGCTCAGCTGGGGTTTGCTGATTGGGCTGGCTCGCCACATCGGGGTAGAAAACCAGGCACTGCGCAATAACGGGCCGTGGCAGCAAACGCTGGGGCTCGGTTTGCAGGGCAAAACGTTGGGCTTAGTGGGGCTGGGTAAAATCGGTGGCGAGATGGCCAAAGTGGCGCAGGCCTTTGGGATGCGCGTTTGCGCATGGAGTCAGAATCTCACCGACTCACGCGCAACCGAATGTGGCGCAGAACGGATGCCTTCGCTGCACGCCTTGATGCAAGCGAGCGATTTTGTCTCGGTGCACCTGGTGCTCAGCGAGCGCTCGCGCCACGTGATTGATCAGGCTGCACTGGCGCAGATGAAGCCGGGCGCGCTGTTGATCAACACCTCACGCGCCGCACTTGTCGACCAGCAAGCGATGATTGCCGCGCTGCAATCCGGTCAATTGGCTGGGGCCGGAATCGATGTGTTCGAACAGGAACCGCTACCTGCTGACCACCCGTTGCGCCATCTGCCCAATGTGCTGGCCACGCCGCACCTTGGCTATGTCGCCGACAGCAATTACCACACCTACTTCACGCAGGCAGTGGAAGATATTCAGGGATGGATAAGCGGCGCACCACTGCGCTCGCTACTCTGAACGACGGCGTTTTTCGGCGATACGCAGCGCCACTTCCAGAGTGTCATCCGCCAGCGTGACCGGCGGGCGCTGGCCATTCAGGCGCTGGTTAATACGTTCCAGGGTCGGCGTCAGCTGTCCCACCAACTGCTGATACTCATCAAGCTGGGTAATGGGTTGATTACGCGCGATGCTGGTTTGCGTCAGGCGTTGCAGCTGCCGCAAACTCTCGGCCGCCTGGCTGGTGAGCAATCCCGCCTGCCGCCAGGTTTTCAGGCGTTTCAGCAGCTCATCAGGTTGTTGGGCCAGTAACGCCAATTGGGCATCGGCGCGTTCACCGCAGTCAATCCAGCCAATCGGTGCCACAGGATCGGCAAGCGTTCGCCGTGCATCAGGCGCATAATTGATAAGATTCCTTTCTACACTGTCAATTTGCGACAGCCAGGGATTCTCAAACAATCGGGCGTTTTTTCTCGACATGAACACTCCACCTGAGCCAGGCGGCAGAGTATTACCGAATGATGACAAGCTGGCAAGCAAACTTACCGCTTCGCTTAATGATAAGAAATTCTTATTTATTTGCGCAACAATCAGGTATGGCAATCAAGCCGCCACTTGTCAGAACAATGGATTAATCAATCAGCGATGCGCAGTTGATCTCGCTGATTATCATCAAAATTTTCTCCGCGTTTTTTCAGAAAAAAAATAAATGACACGCTTTGCCTCCCTTTTGATGCATTCCTGGCTGAAACGCACGCATTACGCGGCCTGACGCGCGATAACCAGGATTTTATAAGCTGCGTTTCCTCCGTCATTCCGCCAGAGTTTTAGCCAAAAAATAGCCAGTTGTTGGCTGAAACATGACAAATATCACACAAAATCGGTATACTCTGTCGCGGGACGTAATCATTTCGCCCCTAATTATTACCGTTGCTATGCCGGATAAAATCCTCTTTCACGGCTATGCTTAAATCTTCTCAACGGCGTGGACTGGCCACAAAATGTAGTCTGCAGCGTTGAGGATTTTTCGATTTCCAATACAGGGTTACATCATGAAACTACGTAGGAAGCGTGTAAAACCTATCGGGCTGGATGACGTCACGATTATCGATGACGCCCGTTTGCGAAAAGCCATTACCGCCGCGTCTCTGGGCAACGCGATGGAGTGGTTTGATTTCGGTGTTTATGGCTTTGTCGCGTATGCGCTGGGTAAAGTGTTCTTCCCGGATGCGTCGCCAAGCGTGCAGATGATTGCTGCACTGGGTACCTTCTCTGTTCCCTTCCTGATTCGCCCGCTGGGTGGTCTGTTCTTTGGTATGCTCGGCGACAAATACGGTCGTCAGAAAATCCTCTCCATTACCATTGTCATCATGTCGATCAGTACCTTCTGTATCGGACTGATCCCCTCTTATGCCACCATCGGCATCTGGGCTCCGATTCTGCTGCTGCTGGCGAAAATGGCGCAGGGCTTCTCGGTGGGCGGTGAATATACCGGTGCGTCGATCTTTGTCGCGGAATATTCGCCGGACCGTAAGCGTGGCTTTATGGGCAGCTGGCTCGACTTCGGCTCCATCGCCGGCTTCGTGCTGGGTGCGGGCGTGGTGGTGCTGATTTCCACCGTCATCGGCGAAGCGAAATTCCTTGAGTGGGGCTGGCGTCTGCCGTTCTTCCTCGCGCTGCCGTTAGGTATCATCGGTTTGTATCTGCGTCACGCACTGGAAGAGACACCGGCGTTCCAGCAGCACGTTGATAAGCTGGAACAAGGCGATCGTGAAGGTCTGCGTGATGGCCCGAAAGTATCGTTCAAAGAGATCGCCACCAAGCACTGGAAAAGTCTGCTGGCCTGTATCGGTCTGGTGATTGCCACCAACGTGACCTACTACATGCTGCTGACCTACATGCCGAGCTATCTGTCGCATAACCTGCACTACTCGGAAGATCACGGTGTACTGATCATTATCGCCATCATGATGGGTATGCTGTTTGTGCAGCCGGTGATGGGCATGCTGAGTGACCGCTTTGGCCGTCGTCCGTTTATCATCATCGGCAGTATCGCGCTGTTCGCCTTCTCGATTCCGGCCTTCATGTTGATTAACAGCGGCGTGCTGGGGCTGATTTTTGCGGGTCTGCTGCTGCTGGCGGTGATCCTTAACGCCTTTACCGGCGTGATGGCTTCGTCGCTGCCGGCGATGTTCCCAACGCACATTCGTTACAGTGCGCTGGCCAGTGCCTTCAATATCTCGGTACTGATTGCCGGTTTAACCCCGACCTTCGCCGCGTGGTTGGTTGAGACAACCAGCAATCTGTATATGCCGGCTTATTATCTGATGGTGGTCGCGGTGATTGGTTTGATCACCGGTATCTACATGAAAGAGACCGCCAACAAGCCGCTGCGCGGTGCCACACCGGCGGCGTCGGATATTGAAGAAGCGCGTGAAATCCTGCAGGAGCATCACGACAACATTGAGCAGAAAATCGAAGATATTGATGAAGAGATCGCTAAGCTCGAGGCTAAACGTAAAAACCTGGTGCAGCAGCACCCGGACATCAACGAGTAATCTTCCCCACTCCCGCCGCCCGGCGGGAGTTTTCGTTTCCGCACACAATCCTTCATCCCCGCTGGCGAAAAGGGGTAAACTGTTGTCACTTTTTTCACCAGCAAAAGTTGTACGAACATGTCTGAATTCAATCTTCTCCAACGTCCAAGAAGACTGCGCAAAAGCGCATCAATGCGTGAAATGTTCCAGGAATCCCACCTTCGTCTGAGCGATCTGGCCCTGCCAATCTTCGTTGAAGAAGGCGTGGACGATTACGTGCCGATTAACGCCATGCCGGGTGTGATGCGTATTCCTGAGAAACGTCTCGCCTATGAAATTGAGCGTATCGCCAAAGCCGGTATTCGCTCTGTGATGACCTTCGGTATCTCGCATCACACGGATGCGACCGGCAGCGATGCATGGAATGAGAATGGCCTGGTGGCGCGTATGTCGCGTATCTGCAAAGACACCGTGCCAGAAATGATCGTGATGTCCGATACCTGCTTCTGTGAATACACCAGCCACGGCCACTGTGGCGTGCTGTGCGATCACGGCGTGGATAACGACCAGACATTAATTAACCTCGGCAAACAAGCCGTGGTCGCCGCGCAAGCCGGTGCGGATTTTATCGCCCCTTCAGCGGCAATGGATGGCCAGGTGAAAGCCATTCGTCAGGCACTGGATGCCGCAGGCTTCACCGATACGGCCATCATGTCTTACTCCACCAAGTTCGCCTCTTCATTCTACGGTCCGTTCCGGGAAGCAGCAGGAACGGCATTAAAAGGCGATCGTAAAACTTATCAGATGAATCCGATGAACCGCCGTGAAGCGATTCGCGAGTCCCTGATCGATGAAGCCGAAGGGGCAGATTCACTGATGGTAAAACCGGCGGGTGCTTACCTCGACATCCTGCGTGATATCCGCGAACGCACTACTCTGCCGCTGGCTGCGTACCAGGTGAGTGGTGAATACGCGATGATCAAATTCGCCGCGCAGGCGGGTGCCATCGACGAACGTAATGTGGTTCTGGAGAGTCTTGGTGCGATTAAACGTGCCGGTGCTGACCTGATTTTCAGCTATTTTGCCCTTGATCTTGCCGAGCAAAAAGTGCTCTGATAATCGTTACGCTTAGCAATGGATATCGCAACCGTTGCTAAGCGCTTTATGCCGTTATGGCAGCAAAACACCAGTGAAGTTGTACCCGAATAAATCAAAAGAAAGAGTAACGCGATGAAAGCACCTGCACTGCCTGCGGACGAGTCACGTCGTCTGGCCCAGTTACGTGCGCTCAACATTCTGCACACGCCTGCAGAAGAGCGTTTTGACCGTTTAACCCGCCTTGCCCGTCGTTTATTCGGCGTGCCGGTTGCGCTGGTTAGCCTGTTGGAGGAGGACCACCAGTGGTTCAAATCCATCGCAGGCCAAAGCGCGGCGACCGCACCCCGTAATACGTCGTTCTGTGGTCATGCCGTCCTGCAAGACGATGTGATGGTGGTGGAAAACGCCCTCGAAGATGAGCGCTTCCACGATAATCCGCTGGTGAATACCTCAGAGAATCCGGTGCGTTTCTATGCAGGTTGTCCGCTGCGTACGCCCGCAGGTGCCAAAGTGGGCACGCTCTGTATCGTCGACCACCATGCGCGCGAATTCAATGCGGATGATATGAATACGCTGCGCGATTTGGCCGCGATGGCCGAAGCAGAGTTAGTGGCGTTCCAGACAGCGACCTCGGATGAACTGACGCAAATCACCAACCGACGTGGATTTATGACGCTGGGACAGCTTGCGCTGAATGAGTGCGAAGCCAAACAACTCCCGGCCAGTCTGACCTTCCTCGACCTCGACCGCTTTAAAGCCATCAATGATACGCTCGGCCACCGCGAGGGGGATCGTGCATTGATGGATTTTGCGGATGCGATGAAAGTGAGTTTCCGCCACGCTGATATCTTTGCGCGCCTGGGTGGCGATGAGTTTGTGGTGCTGTTTAACGGCTTACAGCAGGCCGATGCTGAGGGCGTTTTGGCGCGCTTTGATGGCTTCCTGCAAAAGCAAACTCAGGATCTCGACCGCCGCTACGCATTGCACTTCTCATCAGGCATCGTGGAGTTTGACCCCGACCATCCGCTGTCGCTGGAACAGCTGCTGGAAGGCAGCGATGCGCGTATGTACGAAGCCAAAAACGGCAAAAAAAAGCAGGCACAGTAATGCCAGGGCGTGCATAAGCACGCCCCTCTGCCACCGCACCTTACAGTGGACGCGCCAGATCGCTAATCAGTGTCTGATTAAACTTCTGCGGCTCTTCCATCTGCGGCGCATGCCCCATACCTGGGAACTCAATTAAATGTGCCCCCGGAATCATCTTTGTCACCTGTTTGCCCAACACATTGTAATGACCTAACTGCGCTTTGACCGCAGCCGGAGCGATATCGCTGCCAATCGCGGTAGTATCGGCGGTTCCGATCATCAGCGTTGTCGACACTTTCAGGTCTTTGAATTCGTAATAGACTGGCTGGGTGAAAATCATGTCGTAAATGAGCGCAGAGTTCCACGCCACCTTCTTGTGGCCTGGCCCGTTGTTGAGGCCTGCCAGCATATCCACCCACTTGTCGTACCCCGGCTTCCACTGACCGCTGTAGTAAGTCGTCTGCTCATACTTTTTAATGCCCGCCGCACTGAGCTTCAGTTCGCGCTGATACCACTGATCCACCGAGCGCCACGGCGCGCCTTTGGCTTTCCAATCCTCAAGCCCAATCGGATTTACCAGCACCAGCTTCTGTGTCTGCTGTGGATACATCAGCGCATAGCGCGTCGCCAGCATCCCACCGGTTGAATGCCCGACCATCACCGCTTTAGCCACGCCAAGATGCGCTAACAGTTGATGGGTATTCAGCGCCAGCTGCTGGAAGCTGTATTGGTAATTGGCAGGTTTCGTCGAGCTGCAAAAGCCAATCTGGTCCGGCGCAATGACCCGATATCCCTCCTGGCTAAGCGCTTTGATGGTGTCTTCCCAGGTCGCACCACAAAAATTCTTACCGTGCAGTAGCACCACCGTTTGACCATTGGCCTGCTGCGCGGGTTTGACATCCATATACCCCATGCTCAGCGGTTGCTGCTGAGAGGAGAAATTAAAATGCTCGAGTGTGTAAGGGTAATGAAAACCTTCAAGCTGTTCGCCATAAACATTGGCCGCCAATGCAGAGGGGGTGGGTAGCGCTGCCATCGCCGTCAAAATCACGGCAAGTGACTGTTTTATCGGGAAACGAAAAGCCATGCGCACTGCTCCTGAGCTATGAAAAAACCATCAGTCTGGCACGTTAATCGGCAGGACGTATTGATGAGGTGTGCCAGCGCCACGTTTTCTCAAACTGTTAAGCCCGGCAAAGCGATGGGAAATTTGAGTTAAAAATAACGTACGTGATTACGCTAAATATTCAACATCGGTTCAACAAAAACGGCCTTTATTTCACTAAAAGCAAGACCAGTCTTGATGACAAATAATAAAACAGCCAATTCCTTATAAAACTTTACGTTAATCGGATGAATGGAAAGATTAATTATTTTACACTGTGTCCAGTTAATGGAGGATCAAAAAGATGCCGCAAAAATACAACGAAGGGGTTATTGATTCGGTGACCAAATGGATTATGGACAATCTGGATCAGCGCTTAAGCATTGATGATATCGCCGTGAAATCGGGTTATTCCAAATGGTATTTGCAGAAATTATTTGCCCGCTATCATAATGAAACGCTGGCACGGTATATCCGTAAAAAGAAACTGGCATGCTGTGTCAGCGAGCTGAAATACAGCAACGCACCGATCATCAGCCTGGCCGTAAAATACCATTTTGAAAGCCAGCAATCGTTCACTCGCTCCTTTAAGCAAGTGATGGGTTGCACCCCACTCTACTGCCGTAAGCGTCAGCTGGGGAGCGAAGCCGAGCAGCAATTAAAAGAGAGCACTGATCCCTGCGTGATTTGCCGTAAGCATGGATTTAACAGCAGTGAGAAAATGAAAGAGGTGAGAACGCCATCGCTGCGTTCAGGTCAATTTCCCTCACGCATTGATTGTGTGATGCGTTAATAAACCGCGTAACTATTTTTCTTTGCAGGATTTGCATAACAACGGATGGTTCGCCATCCGTTGTTAAGAATAACCCTCATTGATCACGCTGAGATATTCTTCTCATCAGATAGCCTGTCAAAAATGAGCCGGGAATAATTTTAGCCGCCCTATTTTTAATGCATTCTTATCAATAGGTTGATTTACAAACCATTAATTCACATCCGACCACGAAATGTTTTCCGATATTGTAACGGAGACGTATTCAAATTCTTTTTAAAATGTCTTCTTAACATCAACGGTGAAGAGAATCCGGCTTTTTCAGCGATCAGCTCAATCGGTTGGTCGGTTTTTTCCAAAAATCGCTGCGCCAATGCCAGGCGCTGGTTCACTAACCAATCACTGAAACAGCTGCCGGTGGTTTGGTTAAAACGGCGCGTAAAACTGCGACGGCTCATCAACGCTCTCTCCGCCAACTGATCCAGCGTAAGGGCCTGCTGCAAATTTTCGGTGGCCCAACTGAGCGCCGACATAAATCGATCGTTGCCCGCCGAGTGATAGACCGGCTGCTCAATATATTGCGCCTGGCCGCCCTGCCGATGCGGCGGGACCACCAGCATGCGCGCCACACTGTTGGCCACATCCACTCCACACTGTTCACGCACCAGATGCAGGCAGCAATCAATACTCGCTGCAGTGCCCGCTGAGGTCACAATCTGCCCTTCGTCGATATACAACACGTCACGGTCAATCGTCACATCGGGGTAAAGCCGTTCAAAATCACTCATCCAACGCCAGTGTGTCGTGGCACGCTGCTGTTGCAGCAAGCCAGCGGCTCCCAGCACAAAGGCGCCAAGACACAAGCCAACAATCTGAGCACCACGCTGGGCAGCCTGCTGTAACGCTTGCAACAACGCGGGCGGTGGCGCAACGGCAGGATCGCTCCAGCTGGGCACCACCACCATATCCGCTTCGGCCAGCATAGCCAGTTCATGTTCCGCGACAATCGAAAAACCGCTGTTGGTGCGGAGCGGACCGGCGTGGGTGGCACAGATCATTAACTGGTAGCAAGCTCGGCCATCTTCGCGTTCCGCCTTCTCAAACACCGCACAGGGAACGGAAAGATGAAACGGGATGATGTCGTCAAACACCACAACACCGACCTTGATGGGCGCATCCAGGTGCGCCATTTTTGGCGCAAAGTGAACGTTATTTGTCATGCGCAGTACTCCTTCACTTTCGGCACAATCGCCATACTGCTGTGCATCGGAAGTCACCCTGACTTCTCACTCAAAGAGATTATTAGCGATGAAAAACTTTTTTGCTTCAGGAACCTTAGCATTAGCGATGGCAATTTCTGGCAGTGCTATTGCCGAAGAACACAAAGCTGAAAATGCACCGACCATTCGTACAATGAGCGGTGCCACCGCCACCAGCCAGCTGACAGCCAATCAAACCGCGGTCATCGTGATTGATATTCAGAACGAATACTTCGCTGGCGGCAAAATGCCCATTCCAGACGGTCTGAAAGCGTTGCAAAACAGTAAGCGCCTGGTTGAGTTTGCACACAAGCATGGCATGCCGGTGTTCTTCGTCCGCCATGAAGGCGCGGCAGATGGCCCGCTGTTCGCCAAAGGCAGCCGCTTCGCTGAATTCCACAAGGATTTGCAACCGGGCAAAAATGATCGTGTCATTACCAAAGCCACACCGAGTTCTTTCGTGGGAACCGATCTGAAACAACAACTCGACAGTCTGGGCATCAAGCAGTTAATTGTCACCGGTCTGATGACCCATATGTGCGTGTCGTCCACCGCACGTGATGCCGTACCGCTTGGCTACTCGGTCATCATCCCGGAAGATGCCACCGCTACGCGCGATCTGGCGACCTGGGATAACAAGGTGGTCGATCACAAGGTGCTGCAGCAGAGCGCATTGGCAGGCGTTGCTGATGTGTTTGCCGAGATCAAAACCACCGACGCGGTATTAGCGCTGCCCGTTCATTAATCACTGCACTGCTTTACCCGGTAATAACTTTTCAGACATCACCTTGCGGCAGGACAGACCGTCCTGCCGCGCCTGCTGTTGCTGCTCCGCTGACAAATCCTGCCACACGCTTTGCAGATGTTCTGCCAGACCTGACTGGAAATGAATTTTCTGCAGCGCATAGTCCGAGTTGCTGCCTTCAATGATCTGCTGCATTGCCTGGGGTGAGTTGTCGCGCCCGTCATGGGTCAAGGTGCAGAACATGGCGATGTAATAGCCTTTGTCTTCATCGCTATAGTGCGGCATCAGCCACCAGACAGCCGCGCTGATGACGATAAGCACGGGTAGAAGGAATTTAAGTTTGAACATGGAATCATGGGCCTGTTTGAAAAAACGCGGCGATCTTAACAGATTCATCGGTTAACAGCCCTTAAACACCCACGGCAAATGAACGCCGCCTGCGTATTCTCTTAAAGTAGCGTTTTCAGAGTTTATTTATTGAGCAGTTCGGCGCTGTTTGTTAATTTTGAGCCACTTTTCGCGCCATTCGCGCTTCATCGTGCCCGCTGTCACAGGGCCAGTTTTTCGCCTTAAAGCGGCAAAAGCTGGGATAGCGGCCGACAGGGTTACAGGAATGATGATGTCCAACCATAAACTTAAAATGCATTTGATTTCGCTGGCATTGCTGGCGGAAAAAAAACTGACCACACGCAAACGCCTTCCCGCCTACCACCCCTCAGCCGAGCAGGATATCAACTTGCAGGCTCGCGCTAATCCGCCAGCGCCCATTCCGCGTCAGGTTTGGATGTACTGGGAAAGTGAAAAGCTCCCGGCTGAAGTCCAGATTTTTATCGACAAGATTGCCCGTGAAAACCCTGGCTATACGCTGACGGTGATCAACAATCTCAATCTGCACGACTATTTACCCGACCTGAAGTTTGTCCACGCGGGGATGCGGGCTTCGCACAAAAGCGATGTGATTCGCCTGGAGCTGCTGCATCGTTATGGCGGAATCTGGATGGATGCCACCATTATCCTCAATCGCAGCCTTGATGAGCTGTTAGCGGTGAATGCGGATGAGCGTTATGACCTGGTGGCTTTTTATCGCGAGGAATCCACCCGCGATCGCGCTTATCCGGTTATGGAATCCTGGTTTCTCGCCGCGCCGAAAAACAATGCCTTTATCGGCCGCTGGCTGCACTGCTTCCGCCCGATTGTGGAGTTAGGCTCCGAGGCCTTCTTCCAGCAATTATTGGCGCTGCCGAACTACGACACCATTCTGCAGGGCATCAAGACGCCGGATTATCTGGTGGTGTATATCGCTCAGCAGCAGGCGCTGCGGGAAGAGAATCACTACAACTTCTACTTACGCAAAGCGGAAGCCGGTGCGTTATTGTATCAAACGCTGAGCGGCTGGCGTCCGGTGAAACTGAGCCGCATGCTGATGGTGGATGCTTTACCAGAGGTGTTGCCACCGGTGTACAAACTCACCAGCTTTGACCGCAAATATATCGCGACGCATCTGAAGTACGGCGTGGTCAACAGCGATAGCCTGCTGGGGCAAGTATTGCTGCACGAGCAGCCGAAAAACCGGACACCTGCAGCGACGTTAGCGGGTAAAGCCGCTCAATAATGCCAGGTGCGCATCAATGCGTACACTGCAAAAAACGCGCAATGGGGGTGTTTCGTGGCCGAACCCCCAATCCGTGCATGTGGATTGCAACGTCGCTATCAGGCAAAACCTTGCGTTAGTGCTGTAGCGACGCCATGACGCAGCGCCAGGCATTAGCGCTGTAACCTCACCATCAAGCTGAACTTCGTATTCGCGCAGTAGCATCGCCATTAATGGCGACGTGATAATTTACAGCGCCTGCGCGCACGCCCACGCTGAACTCCACGCCCACTGGAAGTTATATCCACCGAGCCAACCGGTGACATCCACCACTTCGCCGATGAAGTAAAGGCCGGGCACCTCACGCGCTTCCATGGTTTTGGAAGAGAGCTGCGTGGTATCGACGCCGCCCATCGTCACTTCGGCGGTACGGTAGCCTTCGGTGCCATTCGGCTGCACGCGCCACTGATGCAATGTGGTGACCAACTCGGCCTGCTGTTTGCTGTTGAGCTGCTTCAGCGTCACATCCGGGATCTGTTTCAGCTCCTGCAACACTTCCACCAGTCGCTTTGGCAAAATTTTCGCCAGGCTGTTTTTCAGGCTGAGGTTCGGATGTGCCTCGCGCTGCACGTTGATGAAATCATCGAGCGAGGTCTCCGGCGACAGATTAATGGTGACAAATTCACCTGGCTGCCAGTAGCTGGAAATTTGCAGCACCGCCGGCCCCGACAAGCCGCGATGGGTAAACAGCATCGCTTCTTTAAACAGCGTGCCGTCCTGCGCCGTAATGGTGGTGGGCAGCGCCACACCCGACAGCGTGTTTAGCTGCTCCAGCAACGGCTTATGCAGGGTGAAAGGCACCAGTGCAGCGCGCGTCGGAAAGACTTTCAAACCAAACTGCTCGGCCACTTTGTAGCCAAACGGCGTCGCCCCGAGGCCCGGCATCGATAATCCCCCACTCGCGATCACCAGCTTTTCTGCCTGCACCTCGGAGCCATTCAGCTGTAGCCTGTAGCCATTTTCATCACGCGTCACGCTCAGCACTTCACTGCGCAAACGCACGGTGACTTGTCCGTCTTCGCACTCTTTTAACAGCAGATCCACAATCTGCTGCGCCGAATCATCGCAGAACAGTTGGCCAAGGGTTTTCTCGTGATACGCAATCTTGTGGCGATTCACCAGATCGATGAAGTCCCACTGGGTGTAACGCGCCAGTGCCGACTTACTGAAATGCGGGTTGTGCGAGAGATACGCCGCCGGTTCGGTGTACATATTGGTGAAGTTACAGCGGCCACCGCCGGACATCAGGATTTTACGTCCCGCCTTTTTGCCGTTATCCAGCAACAGCACACGACGACCCAACTGCCCTGCCTGCGCCGCACAGAACATGCCGGCAGCGCCTGCACCTATTACGATAACGTCAAACTTGTCCACAGTGCTTAATCCACATAATTGAAAGGCGGTGATTGTAGAGATCTGCGGCATTTCGCGCCAGCGTCAAAAAAATGCCGTAAATGTGTCATATTGTAACTCGCTTATTTTTCAGTCTTTTTACCTTGTCTGACGGGGTTTGTGGCAATTTTAAGACAAAAAAGGGCTATATTTTCCTTTCACATCATGCGGGTTGTCGCCGATAATGCGCCGCGTTCATGTCCTCCAAAAAATGGCGTAACGTTTATGCTACATCTGTTCGCTGGTCTTGACCTCAGTACCGGCCTGTTTTTGGTATTAGCTCTGCTGTTTGTCTTGTTCTATGAGGCAATCAACGGTTTCCACGACACTGCTAACGCAGTCGCTACAGTCATTTATACCCGCGCAATGCGGGCGCAATTGGCGGTTGTGATGGCGGGTGTTTTCAACTTCTTAGGCGTTTTGCTGGGCGGTTTAAGCGTGGCCTATGCCATCGTGCATATGCTGCCAACGGATTTACTGCTGAATGTAGGTTCTGCACACGGCCTCGCCATGGTGTTCTCCATGCTGCTGGCTGCCATCATCTGGAACCTTGGCACCTGGTATCTGGGCTTGCCGGCATCCAGTTCTCACACCTTGATCGGCGCGATTATCGGTATTGGTCTCACCAATGCACTGATGACCGGCACCTCGGTCGTTGACGCACTCAACCTGCCGAAAGTGATCAATATTTTCCTGTCTCTGATTCTGTCGCCGATTGTCGGTCTGGTGATTGCGGGTTCATTGATTTTCATCCTGCGTCGTTACTGGAGCGGAACCCCTAAACGTTCGCGCATCCATATGACACCGGCTGACCGTGAAAAGATCGATGGCAAGAAGAAGCCACCGTTCTGGACGCGTATTGCCTTGATCGTTTCAGCGATTGGCGTGAGCTACTCCCACGGCGCTAACGATGGTCAGAAAGGCATTGGCCTGATTATGCTCGTGCTGATTGGTGTTGCACCCGCTGGTTTCGTGGTCAACATGAACGCTTCGGGTTATGACATCACCCGGACGCGCGATGCGGTCAATCATCTGGAACAGTATTACCAGCAACATAGCGATTCACTCACGCATATCATCCAGATGGCACCGCCTGCGGTTCCTTCTCCGGAAGAAGCGGTGGGCGGCCCGCATGAGTTCCATTGCGATAGCAGCCGTGCGCTGCAAGCCATTGACCGTGCGCAAGTGCTGCTGGCCAATCTGAACAGCTATGACCAACTGACGGTTGATCAACGCAGTCAGATGCGTCGCCTGCTGATGTGTGTCTCGGACACGGCCGATAAAGCGGCGAAGCTGCCAGAGACCACCCCGGACGATAAGCGCTTCCTTAACAAGCTGAAGGGCGATTTGCTGGGCACCGTCGAGTACGCGCCGATCTGGATCATCATGGCTGTGGCGTTAGCGCTGGGCATTGGCACCATGATTGGCTGGCGTCGCGTGGCGACCACCATCGGTGAGAAAATCGGTAAGAAAGGCATGACCTATGCGCAAGGCATGTCAGCGCAGGTCACTGCGGCCGTGTCGATTGGTATCGCGAGCTATACCGGAATGCCGGTTTCGACCACGCATATCCTGTCGTCATCGGTTGCCGGAACCATGCTGGTTGATGGCGGTGGATTACAGAGCCGTACTATCAAAAACATCGCCATGGCGTGGGTGTTCACCCTGCCGGTCTGTATTGTGCTGTCAGGTTCGCTCTACTGGATCGCGCTGAAAATTATCTAAGCCGTCAACGGCAAACAAGAGGGCGACTGTTCAACACAGGTCGCCCTTTTTTATTGCCGCTATTTAATGCCAGATCGCCAGGCCAACCAGACTCACGACCACCAAAAAACAGAGCCCGCTGGTCAAGACAAACTGCCTGCGTACGCGCTCGCAGCGGCGAATAAATTCGTCGTCGTGATGATCGCGATAGCGTTTATCCCAGATATAACGCACCAGTCGCACCTGCTTGCTCGGCTGACCATGAGACGTAAAGAAACCCGCCCCATCCACATATTGATACAGCAGCGGATCGCAACCGCGCAGCACAGCCAATAGCGAGCGCAAAGAAGAGAAGTAGCGCGCCATATTCACCAGACAAACCACACACAGAGCCCAAAAAAGCGCGATAGTGCTGATCATGTTCCCCTCCCAGCTGGAGCCGCAATGACGTCGAAGGCAGCGGGGAAATGCTGTAGACGCCCCACGGGAAATTAACCAGCCACAGATGAATCGAATTGCATTGTTGTTATGCGAGCCCGAGCGCGTTACCCAGACGGCAGTGGCACTCATTTTCAGTGTAGGAGATCTGTTCAATTTTTTTCCAGCGATGATTTTCGTTCACCGCGAGTGAAAATTGCGATAGCGCTTGATCTTCCTCACAAGCGAGCCGTGGATTGCAGCATTTGTTAACAACTCTGGCTATACTCAAAACATAACAACATACGCCTGATGGCATAAATGATGGCTGGCGGCGCTTCATCGCCATTGTGCGCAAAGGACAACGCCTGCCGTGAAGGCAAACAACGGGTTGCCCCCAGAATATTGAGAAGGAGTTTTATCATGGCCTATAAACATATCCTGATTGCCGTAGACCTTTCCCCGGAAAGCCAGCTGCTGGTTGATAAAGCCGTTTCACTGGCCCGCCCTTACGATGCAAAAATCTCGCTGATCCACGTTGATGTGAACTATTCAGACCTCTACACCGGGCTGATTGACGTTAACTTGGGTGACATGCAGAAACGCATTTCTGAAGAGACGCACACCGCGCTGAAAGAGCTTTCTACCAACGCCGGTTATCCGATCAGTGAAACCCTGAGCGGCAGTGGCGATCTCGGCCAGGTGCTGGTGGATGCGATTAAGAAATATGAAGTGGATTTAGTGGTCTGTGGCCACCACCAGGATTTCTGGAGCAAGCTGATGTCATCCGCGCGACAGCTGATCAATACGGTACATATCGATATGCTGATTGTGCCGCTGCGTGACGAAGAAGACGAATAAAAATAGGGCCAGTAATGGCCCTGTTTTTTTGGTAGCGGCGTAATGCATCGCGCGTCTTTAAACCTCGCGCGATAAATCACGTCGCGACGCCATAGGGCAGACTCATACCAACGGCGGATAAATATCAAAGCGATGGCTTTTGGTGACCACCGCCGATTGGGTTGCCACGCCCGCTAACGGCGGCGCGTAATCCGGGCGTTTCACCACAATACGTTTCTTCGCCAAACGGCGAGCGGGTTCCAGCAGCGCATCGGCGTCATCATCGGCACCGACCAGCGACTGAAACACCCGCATCTCCTTCTTCACCATCGCGCTCTTTTGACGATGGGGATACATCGGATCGAGATACACCACATCTGGCGCGGGCGCGATATCACTCAACGCCTGCTGACTCACCACATGCAGCAGCGTCAGCCGTTCACGCAGCCAGCCGCCGATCTCCGCATCTTCATAGCCACGACGCAAACCATCATCCAGCAGAGCCGCAACCACCGGATGGCGTTCCAGCATGCGCACCCTGCAACCCAGCGCTGCCAGCACAAAGGCATCGCGCCCCAACCCTGCCGTCGCGTCGATCACGTCCGGCAAATAGCCACCTTTAATGCCCACCGCTTTCGCCACCGCCTCGCCGCGGCCGCCACCAAACTTGCGGCGATGCGCCATGGCACCGGTGACAAAATCCACAAAGATGCCGCCCAGTTTAGGCTCATCTTGTTTGCGCAGCTCGAGGCGCTCCGGCGTCAGCACCAGTGCCATTACGGCCTGATCGTCATGCTGTAAGCCCCAACGCTGCGCCAGATGTAATAAGGCGCCGTCTCCGGCGCCTGATTCATCGATTAAACCGATTTTCACAAGCAGGCTTATCCCTGAATTCCGTAGTGTTCCAGCATCGCGTCCAGCTGTGGTTCACGGCCACGGAAGCGTTTGAACAGCTCCATTGGCTCTTCGGAACCGCCGCGCGTCAGGATGTTGTCGAGGAACGACTGGCCGGTTTCACGGTTGAAGATGCCCTCTTCTTCGAAGCGTGAGTAAGCATCCGCTGCCAGCACATCCGCCCACAGATAGCTGTAGTAACCTGCGGCATAACCGCCGGCAAACACGTGGCTAAACGCATGCGGGAAACGGCCCCACTCCGGGCTTGGCACCACGGCAACCTGCTTCTTCACTTCACGCAGGGTTTCGAGGATTTGCGCGCCTTTTTCCGGATTGAATTCGGTGTGCATACGGAAATCGAACAGGCCGAACTCCAGCTGACGCAGGATAAACAGCGCCGCCTGATAGTTCTTCGCCGCCAGCATCTTATCCAGCAGATCTTTCGGCAACGGTTCGCCGGTCTCGTAGTGGCCAGAGATAAACGCCAGCGCGTCCGGCTCCCAGCACCAGTTTTCCATAAACTGGCTTGGCAGCTCGACCGCATCCCATGGCACACCGCTGATGCCCGACACGCCCGGCGCTTCGATGCGCGTCAGCATGTGGTGCAAGCCGTGCCCAAACTCATGGAACAAGGTGGTGACTTCATCGTGGGTAAACAGCGCAGGTTTGCCCTGTACCGGACGGTTGAAGTTACAGGTGAGGTACGCCACTGGCTTCTGCAAGCTGCCGTCGGCTTTACGCATCTGACCGACGCAATCGTCCATCCACGCCCCGCCACGCTTGTGCTCACGCGCATACAGGTCAAGATAGAAACTGCCGCGCAGCTCGCCGCTTTCATCGAACAGGTCGAAGAAGCGCACGTCTGGGTGGTAAACATCGACGTCTTTACGCTCTTTGGCTGTAATGCCATAAATGCGTTTCACCACTTCGAACAGACCGCTCACCGCACGCTCTTCCGGGAAATACGGACGCAGTTGCTCATCGCTGATGGTGTACAGATGCTGTTTTTGTTTCTCACCGTAGTAAGTGAGATCCCACGGATTCATCTCGTCAACGCCACACTCTTTTTTGGCGAAGGCGCGCAGCTGAGCTAACTCTTTCTCACCCTGCGGACGCGCACGTTTGGCGAGGTCGGTCAGGAAATCGATCACCTGCGCCGGATTTTCCGCCATTTTGGTGGCCAGTGATTTATGCGCGAAGGAGTCAAAACCGAGCAGCTGTGCCAGCTCGTGACGCAATGCCAGCTCTTCGCCCATGATCGGGCCGTTATCCCATTTACCGGCATTTGGCCCCTGCTCAGAAGCACGCGTTGAATAAGCGCGGTACATCTCTTCACGCAGCGCCGCGTTGTCGCAGTAGGTCATCACCGGCAGGTAGCTTGGGATATCCAGCGTCAGCAACCAGCCTTCCTGCTCTTTGGCTTCGGCCTGCGCTTTCGCCGCGGCCAGCGCGCTTTCCGGCATGCCCGCCAGTTCCGCTTCGTCGGTGATCAGCTTGCTCCAGCCCATGGTGGCGTCGAGCACATTGTTGCTGTAAGTCGAACCGAGTTCAGACAGACGCGCCGCGATTTCGCCATAGCGTTTCTGTTTTTCTTTATCGAGACCGATACCGGACAGCTCAAAATCACGCAGTGCGTTATCCACCGCTTTCTTCTGGGCGATATCCAGCGCGGCATAGAAGTCGCCCTGTTTCAGATCGCGATAAGCCTGATACAGGCCTTCATGCTGGCCTACCCAGGTGCTGTATTCGGACAGCAGCGGCAGCGTTTGCTCGTAAGCTTCACGCAGTTCCGGACTGTTCTTCACCGAGTTGAGATGGCTCACCGGTGAGAAAATGCGGCTTAAGTGGTCATCCACTTCCGCCAATGGCTGCACTAAATTGTCCCAAGTGTAAGGTGCACCCTGTGCTACAACGCGTTCAACTTCAGCGCGGCAGTTGTTCAGCGCTTCAGTCACAGCAGGAACCACGTGCTCAGGTTTGATCGCGGAAAACGGCGGAAGCGTGTAAGGGGTGAGTAACGGATTGGTCATAAGCGCAGTCCTTTCTTCATGGAGTGGGGGTGGCGCGCAAAGGCGCGACGCAATCTTTCTAACATGCGGTCAGTGAACGTGAAAATCAATGCTACTGAGAATGGACCGGTAAAGAAAAAAGCGCGAGCGCCGAAACGTCAGCAATTTTTACGCAGCGCGGCTATAATCGCGCCACACACGATGTTTTTATCTCCTTTGATCCAACCGCGGACCCCTCTTTTTTATGCTGAGTTATCGCCACAGTTTTCATGCCGGCAACCATGCCGACGTGCTCAAACATACCGTTGAAAGCCTGATTCTCACCGCCCTGATGGAGAAGGAAAAACCTTTCCTCTATCTGGATACCCACGCCGGTGCCGGACGTTACCAGCTGAGCGGAGAGCACGCCGAGCGTACCGGTGAATATCTGGAAGGCATTGCGCGCATCTGGCAGCAGCCGGACGCGCCAGAACTGCTGAAGCCTTATCTGACGGCCGTTCGCAACCTCAACCCGCATGGCACCTTGCGCTACTATCCAGGCTCGCCGCTGATCGCCCGCTACCTGCTACGCGAAGAAGACAAGCTGGAGCTGACCGAACTGCACTCCAGCGACTATCCGCTGCTGCGTTCTGAATTCAGTAAAGATGCGCGCGCACGCGTAGCGCGTGGCGACGGCTATCAGCAGTTAAAAGCCAAACTGCCTCCGCAGAGCCGCCGTGGTCTGATTCTGATCGATCCGCCGTACGAAATGAAAAGCGATTATCAGGACGTGGTGAAAGGCATTCAGGAAGGTTACAAACGCTTTGCTACCGGTGTGTATGCGCTGTGGTATCCGGTGGTGCTGCGCCAGCAAATCAAACACATGATCAAAGACCTGGAAGCCAGCAACATCCGCAACATTCTGCAGATCGAACTGGCGGTGCGCCCGGATAGCGATCAACGCGGCATGACCGCCTCCGGCATGATTGTGATTAACCCGCCGTGGAAACTGAAAGCGCAGATGGAAGAACTGTTGCCGTGGCTGCATAAGAAGCTGGTGCCGGCGGGTACTGGTCACTACAGCGTGACGCAGATCGTTCCAGAATAACCGGCTTGTCGGGTGCGGCTGCTGGGCCGCCCTTTGCCGTTGCCCTTCTAAGGACACTCTTTATGTGGATCATTCTGGCTGGCGCACTCACTGTGCTGTCGCCTGCCAAACGCCTTGCCGTACTACTGCTGTTATTGGCGACGATAATGGGCCTGTTCCAGGATGTGCTGGACTGGCCTGCTCTCGCCATTTTAGGTGCTATCGCTTTGCTGGCGTGGGTGCGGGTGGAAAATCCCACCAACCGTGCGGTGCTGCTCATCAGCGAAGCGCTGCTGGTGCTGACCGCCGGTGGCCTGTTCCTGCACCTGTTGCCCGGCTTTAACAACCCGCGCCAGATCGAGGAGATGCAGGTTGGCCCCAACAGTGTGCCGTTCAGCTTCTACTATAACTTCGATAAAGCGCTGATTCCCTTTGTGCTGCTGGCTGCGTTACCCACGCTGTTCCGCACGCAGAAGTTTCCCGCACCGCACAAGATTCTGTGGCTGCTGTTACTGGCGGCGATCCCGCTGCTGCTGTACGTCGCCGTGCTGCTGGGTGGACTGGCGATTGAGCCACACTGGCCGGACTGGCTCGGCAGTTTTATGCTGGCAAACCTGTTCTTTGTCTCGCTGGCAGAAGAAGCGTTCTTCCGCGGCTATGTGCAACAGCGCCTGCGCCAGAAAATCGGTGGCGTGGCGGCGCTGTTGATTGCGTCAGTGCTGTTTGGACTGGCGCATTTCCCTGGCGGGATGATGCTGGTGGTCTTTGCCACTCTGGCCGGATTGATTTACGGCCTGGCGTGGCACTGGAGCGGGCGCGTGTGGGTCGCCACCGGCGTCCACTTCCTGTTCAACATGACGCACCTGCTGTTCTTCACCTATCCGGCGTTACAGCATTAAATCTCGAACACCGCGAAATCTCGTGCCAGCTCGGTTGCCGCAAACACCGACTGGCACTCCGCCAGCAGTCTCTCCCGGTCGCTCGACAAATAACGCGAACTGAAGTGCGTGGCGATCATGCGTTTTGCACCTGCCAGTTTTGCTACTTCGGCAGCCTGAATCGTGGTGGAGTGGCCGCGACCATTGGCTTTTTCGGCCATTGCGGCTTCCAGCGTGGTTTCGTGCACCATCACATCCGCACCAGCCGCCAGCTCAAGCGCCACTTCGGTCGGACCGGTATCACCGAATATCGCCACCACTTTGCCCCTGGTCGCCGGGCCGAGATAATCCGCGCCGTTAATCTCACGCCCGTCTTCTAGCCGGATGCATTTGCCCTCTTTCAAATCCTGATACCAGGGCCCACGCGGCACGCCTTCTGCTTTCAGTCGTGGCGCATCAAGAAAGCCCGGCTTGTCATGCTGCTCAATGCGATAGCCATAGCACTCGACCACATGATTCATTGGATAGGCAATGACGCGGAACTCGCCGTCATCCAGCACTTCGCCCGCTTCAATTTCCACGATCTCCAGCGGAAATCCGGTGTAAGAGCCACTGAGGCTGAGTGCTGTCTCAACAAACTGTTTGATGCCTTTCGGACCATATATCGTCATCGGCTCCAGCAGCCCGGCCATTGAGCGGCTGGTGAGCAAACCCGGCAGGCCAAAGATGTGGTCACCGTGCAGATGGGTAATAAAGATTTTTTCCAGCCTGCTCGGCTTAAGTGCAGAGCGCATAAACTGGTGCTGCGTCGCTTCACCGCAGTCGAACAGCCAGGTGTCGCCCCGTTTCGACAGCGTCAGTGCAATCGCCGTGACGTTACGTTGCAGGCTCGGCGCACCCGCGCCGGTGCCGAGAAAAGTCAGATGCATAATGTCTTCCATGTAAGCGGAACCTAGATTTAACCCTATCATAATCATAGGCCGAACCTTTGCGCGGCTTGCACAAGCAGCGTTACACTCTATGCCAATTTTCTTCCAACAGATGGACATTCCGGATGACCCGACATTTTGACTACCTCGCCATCGGCGGCGGCAGCGGCGGTATCGCCTCCATTAACCGTGCAGCGATGCATGGCCAGAAATGCGCGCTGATCGAAGCGAAAGAATTGGGCGGCACCTGTGTCAACGTTGGCTGCGTGCCGAAAAAAGTGATGTGGCATGCCGCGCAGATTGCCGAAGCCATCCACTTGTATGGCCCCGATTACGGTTTCGATACCACCGTGAACAATTTTGACTGGTCGGTGCTGGTGAAAAACCGCAGCGCCTATATCGATCGCATCCACACCTCGTACGACAACGTGCTGGGTAAAAACAATGTTGAAGTGATCAAAGGCTTCGCACGCTTTATTGATGCCAACACCGTGGAAGTGAACGGCGAAACCATCACGGCCGATCACACCCTGATCGCCACCGGCGGTCGTCCAAGCCATCCAAAAGTGCCTGGCGCGGAATACGGTATCGACTCTGACGGCTTCTTCGAGCTGGATGCGCTGCCGAAGCGTGTCGCGGTGGTGGGCGCAGGGTATATCGCGGTGGAGCTGGCCGGTGTGGTCAACGCACTGGGTGCCGAAACCCATCTGTTTGTGCGCAAACACGCGCCGCTGCGCAGCTTCGATCCGCTGATTGTCGATACGCTGGTAGAAGTGATGCAGGCCGAAGGCCCAACGCTGCATACCGAGTCGATTCCAAAAGCGGTGATCAAGAACGCTGACGGCAGTCTGACGCTGCAACTGGAAAGCGGTCATGAGCAAACCGTCGATTGCCTGGTGTGGGCGATTGGTCGCGAACCGGCTACCGACAATCTCAACCTCTCCGTGACCGGCGTGGCGCTGAACGACAAAGGCTATATCAACGTTGATAAGTTCCAGAACACCAACGTGAAAGGCATTTATGCAGTCGGTGACAACACCGGTGCTGTGGAGTTGACGCCAGTGGCCGTCGCCGCAGGGCGTCGTCTGTCAGAACGCCTGTTCAACAACAAGCCCGACGAGCACCTGGATTACAGCAATGTGCCAACTGTGGTATTCACCCATCCACCGATTGGTACCGTTGGTTTGACCGAACCACAGGCACGCGAGCAGTACGGCGACGATCAGGTGAAAGTGTATAAATCTTCCTTCACCGCGATGTACACCGCCGTCACCCAACATCGCCAACCGTGCCGCATGAAGCTGGTATGTGTCGGCCCAGAAGAGAAGATTGTCGGCATTCACGGTATCGGTAACGGTATGGATGAGATGCTGCAAGGCTTCGCGGTGGCACTGAAGATGGGCGCTACCAAGAAAGACTTCGACAACACCGTGGCGATTCACCCGACGGCGGCGGAAGAGTTTGTCACCATGCGTTGATGAATGGGGCGGCATTTGCCGCCCTTTTTACTGCATCTGCAGCACCGGCACTTCTACAACAGTCACTTCCTGCTCGCCGCTCTCCATCAGGCGGAACACCGTTTCCATCATGCCTGCCACATCCTGTTTCACCATGCTGATGTCTTTACACAACAGCGCCACGAACGGGTCCCAGTCGAAACAACCAATCGCCGGATGTTTATCATCAGATAACAGATCCTCAGCACGCAGAAACTGCACCACCCCTTCCAGCGAAATGGTCGAGTTCACGAACAGGCCAAATTGCCCCGTTACATGTTGCTGAAAGTGATTTTTCAACGCCGTTTGCGCTTTTTCCGGCTCATAGCCACACAGCAGCAAATTCTCCTCCGACACGGAAATGCCTCGTTCCTGATGTGCCGCCAAAAAGCCGCGCAGGCGCTCTTTACTGTTGTGATCGCTGGCGCGTCCGCCGACAAAAATCAGCGGCTGCGGACACTTCTCCAGCAGGCTGCGCGTCAGGCTCAATGCGCCATGGAAGTTATCCGAAATCACTGAAGGGGCCAGCGAACCGGGCAGATCGAGATTCAGCGAGGGTACGCCCGCGGCCTGACAGAGTGCCGTGATACGATCGGGATCGGTTGCCCCGGTCACTACCATGTAATCCACCTGCCAGGAGAGCATGGTGCGCGCCGCTTCCAGTTCCAGGTCCGGATCGCGCTGCGTGCAGGTAATCACCGGGAACAGGCCGCGATCGCGCGCCATCTGCTCAAAATTTTCCACGATTGAGCCAAAATAACGGTTGTCGTATTTGGGCACGATCATACCGATGGTTTTCGAGCGCGTGGTACGCAGCATGCTGGCCTGTCGATTCAGCGCATAGCCCTGCTCTTGCGCAATCCGGCTCACTTTCTCGGCAGTGCTGGCACTGATGCGCCGCTTCTTCCAGTTGCCGCTTAAAATCGCGCTCACCGCGCTTGCCGAAACCCCCGTGAGTTCCGCGAGGTCATAAATGGTGGTTTTCTTGTTTTTGCCGATCCCCGTCACAGAACCCATCCCTTTATTGCGCTTTTTGTTGCTGGTTAAAAGTCGGGGTGATACTTGTGCTTCATCGATTGAGCACCACCCAAAACGCCATTGATAAAGGATTATAAGATGAACTCGAACCTCTTCTCCATGCATAACCCACTCAACGGAAAAGTCGCCGCCATTACGGGCGCTGCCTCCGGTATCGGTCTGGAATGCAGCAAAGTGCTGCTGCAGGCCGGGGCGAAAGTCGTCCTGATCGATCGCGACGGCGACAAGTTGCAGCAGCTGGTGGCGGAACTGGGTCCACAAGCGCTGCCGCTGCAGATTGACCTGATGGACGGCAAACAGGTTGACGGGATTCTCGATGACATTCTCAAGCTGGCGGGCCGCCTCGATATTTTCCACGCTAACGCCGGTGCCTACATTGGCGGGCCGGTGGCGGAAGGCGATCCCGATATCTGGGATCGCGTACTGAAACTCAACACCAGCGCGGCCTTTCGCTGTGTGCGTTCGGTGCTGCCGCATCTGATCGCGCAGAAATCGGGTGACATCATTTTCACCAGTTCGATTGCGGGCGTGGTGCCAGTGGTGTGGGAACCGATCTACACCGCATCCAAATTTGCGGTGCAGGCCTTTGTGCATTCAACTCGTCGTCAGGTGGCGCAGCATGGTGTGCGCGTCGGTGCAGTGCTGCCGGGGCCGGTGGTCACTGCCCTGCTCGATGACTGGCCGCAGGAGAAGCTGGACGACGCGCTGGCCAATGGCAGCCTGATGCAGCCCATTGAAGTAGCGGAGTCGGTACTGTTTATGGTGACGCGTTCGCCGGGTGTCACGGTGCGCGATATCGTTATCCTCCCCAACAGCGTTGACCTGTAACCAGCCGAGGTGCAGCAGCATGAGTAACGAAAAATATTTGATTGGTGTCGATGTGGGTTCGGCCAGCGCTCGTGCGGGCGTGTTTGACCGCGCGGGAAATCTGCTCGGTCATGCAAAGCAGTCCATCACCACCTTCCGTGCCCACGGTCATGTGGTGGAGCAATCCGCCAATGAGATTTGGCAGGCGGTCAGTCACTGCGTGCGCGAGGCGGTGGCCACTGCCGCTATCGATCCCGCTGCGGTGGCGGGCATTGGCTTCGATGCCACCTGCTCGCTGGTGGTGATCGATGAACAGGGCCAGCCATTGCCCGTCAGCCCAAACGGAGAGGCAGAACGTAATATCATTGTGTGGATGGATCATCGCGCGACGCAGCAGGCCGATGCCATCAACGCGACGAAACATCCGGTGCTCGACTATGTGGGCGGACGCATCTCACCGGAGATGGAGATGCCAAAACTATTGTGGCTGAAAACATACAACCCGCAGACGTTCCAGGCCGCCGCTCACTTCTTTGACCTTACCGATTACCTGAGCTGGCGCGCGTCGGGCGATAGTGCCCGTTCGTCCTGCACCGTCACCTGTAAATGGAACTATCTGGCGCATGAACAGCGCTGGGATAGCGACTACTTCCGCGCCATTGGTTTACCGGAATTCGCCCAGGAGAAGTTTGCGCGCATTGGGCAACGCATCGTCGAGCCTGGCACGCCATGTGGAAGCGGTTTAACCGCACAGGCCGCCGCCGACTTCGGTTTACCCGCAGGCACGCCAGTGGCCGCCGGGTTAATCGATGCCCATGCAGGTGGCGTCGGTACGCTGGGCGCAGATGGCAGCCCGGAAGACAAACTCGCCTACGTATTTGGCACCTCATCCTGCACCATGACACCCACGCGTGAGGCCGCATTTGTGCCAGGTGTGTGGGGCCCGTATTACTCGGCGATGGTGCCGGGTTTATGGTTGAGTGAAGGCGGACAAAGCGCGGCAGGTGCCGCCATCGATCGCCTGCTGGAGATGCATCCAGCGGCTGCAAGGGCACAGCAGGCCGCCGATGCCGCTGACCTTTCACTGCCGGTGTACCTTGCGGAACAGGCTTTGCAGCAAGCTCGCGGTGAATCAGCAACGGTGGATTTAGTCGAAGGTCTGCATATCGTGCCGGAATTTGCGGGTAATCGCGCGCCCTTTGGCGACCCTTACGCGCGAGCGGTGATTTGCGGTCTGGGCATGGACAATGACGAAGCCAGCCTGATCGCACTGTATATTGCCGGCTTGTGCAGCCTTGGCTACGGCCTGCGCCAAATCATTGAGGCGCAAACCAGCAAAGGCATTGTCACGCGGTCGATTGTCATCAGCGGCGGTGCGGGGCAACACTCGTTGGTGCGCCAACTGCTGGCGGACAGCTGCCAGCTTCCTGTGCAATCTACCCACTGCCCTGAGCCGGTATTACTGGGCTCAGCGATTCTTGCCGCTGCCGCCAGTGGCGTGTATTCCGACGTCACCTCGGCGATGGCCAACATGACTACCGATGAAAAGCGCTGGCATCCGGAGCCGTCGGTTTCGCCACTTCATCAGCACCGTTATGATGCATTCAAATTATTGCAGAGTACCGCGCGTAATATTCGTCAGATAAGCGAATAAACGTCGAATAATATTTCTGTGCGCCGCACAAACGTCGGCGCCCGGTTATTTCATCCTGCCATTTCCTGCAAGATAAAATTTAATTTCTTCACTACTCAAGCTTACGCCACCGGGATACTATTTATCCCTTAGCTAGCGCCCTTCGCGCTGGCATTTTTATGCGTTTTTTAAGGCAAGGGGAGCAGCATGTTTATCGGTATTAAGCCGTGGTTCGAGGTTCAGGCAACCGCATGAATATCATCAGCATTATTATGTCTGCGGGCAAAGCCTCGGTTGATGTCGCGTTGTACACGCTTATTCCTATCATGGTGGTGATGTTATTCATCATGAAATATCTGGAAGTGAAAGGCGTGCTGGATTTTGTGGTACGTCATTCCACACCGTTATTAAAACCTTTGGGTATTACCGGGCTGGCGTTATTTGCCCTGATCCAGCTGAACTTTGTCAGTTTCGCTGCGCCGTTAGCGGCATTAGCGATTATGGAAAAGCGCGGCACCTCCGATCGTCATATGGCGGCCACGCTGGCGATGCTGTTTGCCATGGGGCAAGCCAATGCGTTTTATCCGTTGATTCCCGCAGGACTGAACTGGACTGCGGCACTGCTAATCTCCATCTGCGGCGGCGTGCTGGCCGCAGCAGCCACTTATCACTTCTTTGGCCGCAAACTTTCTGATGCGGCGCTGCTCAATGAAGATGAAGCCGTTGCGAATAATGAAAGCAAGATGGGGCTGATTGCCATCATCAACAGTGCGGGTGCGGATGCGATTCGCCTGGCGCTGGGCTCACTGCCGATGCTGATTCTGTCTCTTTCGGTGGTCGGCATTTTGAAAGAATCCGGTGGCATTGAGATGCTCACCCGGCTGGTTTCTCCGCTGCTGGATAGGCTCAACATCTCCGAAGTCTACATTCTGCCTGCCCTGACCAAATGTCTGGCAGGCGGTACTGCGTATTACGGCGTGGTGGCGGGATTGGTGGAGAAGGGACTCTACAGCGCGCATAACATTAATGCCTCGGCGGGCTGGTTGATTCAGACCTTTGACCTGCCGGGTATTGGTATCTTCCTGGGTCTGTCGAGCCGTTTCCCGCGTCTGTTCCGTTTCGCCGTGCCGGGCATTATTCTTGGCATCGCGCTACGCGGCGTGGCACACGCCCTGATATTTTAATTAACCCTGGCGCTGAAAGGTTTATTCAGCGCCCTGTTTAAATAACACTACAATTCCCGCGTGTTATTTTAAATTAACCCCATACATTCCATCGTTATTTTCATCAGTTGCAAATCCTTTAAATATCGTACTATTATCGCCAGCATGGTTTTGCAAAAATAATTAATCCCGACTTAATATCCGGTTAATTAATTCCTTAACTTCATTGCAGGTAATATTCCTGCACGTCATCTATTGATACGCAGATAGGGTAGATCCATGAGCGGTAAACAAATAACGTGGAATGGCGGGTTACAACCTGAAGCCATCGACATTCTGTCACAAGACGGCGGCATGATTGTGAGCCCAACGAAAGTCGGCTACATCATCATGACCTCTGATAAAGCCGGGTTAGAACGTAAGTTCGAAGCCAAGCAGCGCAAGCGCAACAAGCCTGGCGTGGTGCTGTGTGGCTCGCTGGAACAACTGCGTTCACTGGCTCAACTGACGCCGGAAATTGACCAGCTTTATCAGCAACATTGGGATCAAGATATCCTGCTGGGCTGTATTTTACCGTGGCGCGAAGAGGCGCTGGCGCGTATTCCGGCTGACGGTTCTAAAGAACTGATGATGGATGGACGCCAGACCAGCTGCTTCGTGATTAAATTTGGCCGTCCCGGTGAAAATATTGCGAAAGCGCTGTGGGAAGATCACGGGAAATTCTCATTCGCCAGTTCCGCCAACCCATCGGGTCAGGGAAACCGTGGTCTGGTTGAGGGTATTGGCGAACGTATTGAAGCACGTGCTGATTTAATTATTGAAGCCAATGACTACGTGAAATCCATCCAGCCCAACGACGAAAATAAAGTGCGCTACGAGCAGGGTGTGATGGTGTCGATGGTGGATAGCGAAGGTCGTCTGATCCCGCAGCAAAACGGTGAACGTAAAATCACGCCGTGCCCGGTGCTGATTCGTAAAGGCCTGGATGTCGATAAAATCATGGCGCTGCTGTCAGATATCTTCCCATCATGGGATTACCGCCACGGTGATTACTACTGATGTGCTGACGCCTGTTTCCTTATAGGGGAAACAGGCTCACCTTATTACCACTCCACCGTAATCTTGCCGAAATGCCCTGCTGACTGCTGATGTTTAAACGCCGCAGGCAGGTCGCTCAAGGTACCGTAGCTGTCGCTGATCACGGGGCGAATGCCGGTTTGCTCTAACGCCCGCACAAAGTCCTGCTGCTGACGGCGATGCCCGACAATCAGGCCCTGAATACGTGCCTGTTTTGCCATTAACAGCGAGGTGGGGATCACCCCTTCGCGCCCGGTCAGTACGCCAATCAGCGCAATATGACCGCCGACGCGCACTGCCTCGATCGACTGCGCCATGGTGCCAGGTCCACCGAGTTCAATCACCACATCTGCCCCCTTGCCATCCGTAAGCTGTTGTACGGCTTTGCCCCACTCTGGCGTGCTGCGATAGTTGATGCCCGCATCGGCACCCAGCGCCTGTGCCCTGGCGAGCTTCTCATCTGACGAGGAGGTGACAATCACCCGTGCACCCATCACTTTGGCAATTTGCAGTGCAGTGATCGACACGCCGCCGGTACCCAGCGTGACGATGGTATCGCCCGCTTTGATTTGTGCATCCCCTACCAATGCGCGCCACGCCGTCAGGCCGGACGTGGTAATGGTTGCCGCTTCAGCATGGCGCCAGTCACGCGGGGCGAGCGTAAAGTGATGGGCCGGACGCACCACCACTTCAGCGGCAAAACCGTCTGCTCCATCGCCGGGTGTCTGGGTGAAATTGCCGACCTGGGCAAAGGGTAAACCGTCCTGCCACTGCGGGAAGAAGCAGGACACCACGTGGTCACCGGGCTTAAATTCCGTGACGCCCGCTCCGACCTCTTCAACCACCCCCGCGCCGTCCGCCATCATGATGCGATCCTGCTCGGTGGGAATCGATCCATCAGCCACCAGCAGATCGTGGAAGTTGAGTGACGTCGCGTGAATCGCCACGCGGATCTCTCCGGCGGCGGGTTTACCCGGATCGGGCAGATCCGCCAGTTGCAGATGCTCTAAACCACCGGGCTGTTTCAGGATCATCGCTTGCATGATTGCTGTTCTCCTTGGTAACGGTCGCCATAAATGGCAACCCTACAATGTTGGGTGCAGTGTGTTCGATCAGATATATGGCGACCCCACCCTGATGGATGCCGTGTATACGATCAGATAAATGGCAATCCTAGGGTTTCATGTTCAATCGTAGGGTGCGCATTTATGCGCACCTGGTAAAAACTGACGTTAAGTGTGGCAGTTGTGCTCAATCTCCGCCTGCTACAATGTGCGGTTACAGGGGGGCAATCATGGTTGATGTGAAACGAGTCTACGACGAGATCAGCGAACAGGATGGCTACAGGGTTTTGGTCGATCGGCTATGGCCGCGCGGCATGAAAAAAGCCGATCTGCACTGCGATGCGTGGTTGAAGGACATCGCGCCTTCTGCCGCATTACGCAAAGCGCTACACAGTGAAACCATTGATTTCGCCCATTTCGAAAAGCAGTATCGTGCCGAGTTGCAACAAAACGCAGCACTCGCCGAGCTGAAACAGCGGATGGAAAAGCAAAAAGTGACCCTGCTGACCGCCACCAAACTCGATCAGCAGAGCCACATTACCGTATTGCAGAAACTGCTGGATTAAACATCCGCCCCGTACGCGGCGGCTTTTTGCGCGCGTAACTCAGCCAGGCGCCGTTCCAGTGCGGCCTCAATATTGTCATACGCTGTGCTGCCCAGCGCTAAGCGCAGTGGCATGGCAGGCTGATCCAGTGTGGCGATCATGGCGGTGACAGATTTTGCAGCATCTCCCTTAATCGCGAAATCACCCGACAAGATCGCGCGGCGCAGCTGACCTGAAGCCGAATCATGATAAGCATCCAGCGGCTCGGCAACATCCAGTCCTGCACCAAAGTTAGTGGCGGTTGGCCCCGGCTCTACCAGCAGGAAATCGATGCCAAAGCTGGCCACTTCCTGCCGTACCGCTTCAACAAATCCTTCAATGCCCCACTTGCTGGCGTGATACAGGCTGAAGTTGGGATAAGCCACCTGCCCACCTTCCGAGGAAACCTGCGCGATGCGCCCGCCGCCCTGCTGGCGCAACAATGGAATCACGGCACGAATCAGCTGAATGGAGCCCGTGAGATTGGTGGCGATCTGGCGATCAATCTGCACATCGCTCAGCTCTTCCGCAGCACCAAACAGACCATAGGCGGCATTGCTCACCACCACATCGACGCGCTCCACGTTGGCAAATGCCTGCGCGATGGCTGGCGCAATGCTGGCAGTGTTCGCCAAATCCAGCATCATGACCTGTAACTGCTCACCGTATCGCGCTTGCAGATCTGCCATTGCCTCAGTGCGGCGCACGCAGGCCAGCACGCGATCGCCACGCGCCAGTAAATCTTCACTCATTAAACGGCCCAGCCCACTGCTGGCACCGGTAATTAACCAGGTTTTCATTTTATCGTCCTCCGGTTGAAAACCCGATGATAGATCGCTTTACTGGTGGCTATCGTCTCCCTAATCGCGCATGACCTGGTGAGGAAAATCCACCAATGAGAAGACCTTCCTGGCATGAATTGCAAGCCATTAAAACCCTGGGTGAGCAGCGCAGCTTCCGTCGCGCCGCTGAGATGCTCGGCCTGAAGCGCTCTTCACTCAGCCATCTGGTGAAAACGCTGGAACAGAATCTGGGGGTACAGCTTTTTCAGCGCACAACCCGCAGCGTATCGCTCACCGATGCCGGGCAACAACTCATCGATCGCCTCGCTCCACTCCTGAATGAAATGGATGAAGTGCTGCACGATGTCAGCGCTCGCCGCCAGCAGCACGCAGGTACCTTGCGCATCAGCGCCAGCGATGCGGCAATTAGTATCCTGCTGGAAAAGGTAGTGCCGGGATTTTGCGCCGAGTATCCCAATATCCAGCTCGATCTAGCCGCGCAAGGTGAACTGGTGGATATCACCGCAGCCGGATTCGATGCCGGCATTCGGTTAATGGAAGATGTGCCGCAGGATATGGTGGCGATTACGCTGGGTGGCCCACTGCACTTTATCACCGTCGCTTCCCCCGAATATTTGGCCTCACACCCGCCGGTGCAGCAGCCGCAGGATTTGCTGCAGCAGCAGTGCATTCGCCACCGGCTGCCAAGCGGCAAGCGCTATCGCTGGGAGTATGCAAGGGCGGGAGAGAGCAGTGAGATCGATGTGCCGGGCTTGATTACGCTGGACAATAACGCGCTGATGACCAGCGCGGCCATCAGCGGATTGGGCATTGCTTATGTACCCTCGCTTTACGCCGAAGCGGCGCTGCAATCGGGTCAGTTAGTGGAACTGCTCGCCGACTGGCGGGTGCAGTCGGCGGGGATGGCATTGTGGTTCCCGCCCAACCAGCATCAGTCGATGGCGCTGCGGCTGTTTATCGATGCGCTGAAAATCAGCCTGCCGCGCCAGTCGTAACTCAAGCCTGACGCTGTGGCGCTTTGTGCACCATGGTGTAAGCGTAATCCACGCCCATGCCGTATGCGCCGCTGTGCTCACGCACCAGATCCATCACCGCATCGTAGGTTTCTTTGCGTGACCAGTCGCGCTGGTACTCCAACAATACTTGCTGCCAGGTCACAGGCACCGCACCGGCCTGAACCATGCGCTGAATCGAACGCTCGTGGGCATCGACGCTGGTGCCGCCTGAAGTATCGGTCACCACGTACACTTCAAAGCCCTCTTTCAGTGCCATCAGGGCCGGGAAAGTCAGACACACTTCAGTCCAAAGCGCAGAGATAATCAGCTTCTTGCGACCGGTTTTCTTCACCGCTTCGACGAATTTGGCATCTTCCCATGAGTTCATGGAAGTACGCTCAATCGGCCTGGATTCTGGATGCACCGCCAGCAGTTCTGGCCAGATGTAGCCGCTGAAGCTTTCGGTCTCTACAGAGGTATAAATCACCGGCACGTCGAAAACTTTGCCCGCTTTTGCCAAAGCGACGGTGTTATTTTTGAGCTGCTGGCGATCAATATTGGCGACGCCGAAGGCCATCTGCGGCTGGTGGTCGATGAAGATCAGAGTAGAGTTCTGTGGGTCGAGCAGGTCAAGTTTAGACATGATGTATTCCTCTAAAGTGTTTTTAAATTTGTGTGTTGTGCTGCTGGAATGAACTTTAGAGAAAGGGGCCGCGAAGAGATAACGCAAAGAATTTTACAACTTGTTCAAACTGTTTTTAGAAGGTTGATTTATAAAGATAAAACCAGCTTACAGCGTCTGTATTTGTGGTGAAAATACCTGACTTTCGCATTGCTTATACGGCAATGACGGGCGTAACCTGTGCTGACTAAATCATAAAAAACACCATCGCAAAAATGATCGTACGTCCTCATCAACACTGGTTCCTCCGGCTGTTCGACTGGCATGGCTCGGTACTGGTAAGCATTGTATTTCGCCTGTCACTCAACCTGCTGATGTCGGTGATCGCCATCATCGGTTATCCCTGGTATTCCACCTTGGGCATTCACCTCACCACGGCACCGTTCAGCTTGATTGGTGTGTCGATTGCGGTATTTCTCGGCTTTCGCAACAACGCCAGCTATGCACGCTTTATTGAGGCGCGCACGCTGTGGGGCAATATGCACATCGCCCAGCGCTCGCTGCTGCGTCAGATAAAAACGATTCGTGGCGTCAGTGAAGAACAGGTGCAGGAGTTTATTGGATTGCAGCTGGCATTCAGTTGGGCGTTGAAACACCGACTGCGCAAAACCGATGCGCAGGCTGACTTAGCGCGTTTGCTGCCGGAAAAATGGCAACGCGCGGTGCTGGGCCACCCTATGCCGACATCGCAGACGCTGTTATGTATGGGCGAGTGGTTGGCGCAGCGGCGCGATGAAGGGTTGGTATCGGATATTGTCTGGCAGAGTATTGATGAGAATCTCAATCTGCTGTCGGCATATCTGGGAGGCTGCGATCGTCTGGCCAGCACGCCGATTCCATTTGCCTACAGTTTGATTCTGCACCGCACTGTGTATCTGTTCTGTACCCTGCTGCCGTTTGCGCTGGTGGCGGATTTGCATCTGATGACGCCGCTGGTGTCGGTGTTTATTTCCTACACCTTCCTGTCGCTGGAGTCACTGGCGGAGGAGTTGGAAGATCCGTTCGGCACTGCGCCTAATCATCTGCCGCTGGATGCGCTGTGCGTCAATATCGAGCGTAATTTGAAGGCGATGAATAACGATTTCCCGCTGCCCGAACCACATCAGCCGGATCGCTATTTCAATTTGACGTAATGCGTCCATGTGTCAGACGCGCACAACCGGCACAGGACGAGCAGATGAGACCGACCCCATAGGTAACACTTTTGTGGTCAGTCTCTTTGGATAATTTGTTTTTCTGCCCGGTTAGCTGTGCAGATCCAGCCAGCGCACATACGCCTGATCCCACAGCGCGGCAGGCGAACCCGCTTTACCCAGACCAAACCCGTGCCCGCCACTGCTGAGTTCAATCAACTCTACCGGCACCTGCATACGACGGCAGGCATCGCGCATCATTTCAGTGTTATGGGGATTGGAGGTGTGATCATCTTCCGCCTGGGCGAGGAACGTCGGTGGATATTGTCGGGTGACATAATTCTGCACTGACCAGTTCGCTTCCTGGGTTGGCGTCGCATGATCGCCTACCATCATCAGGTGCGTCTTGGTGTTCTGATACGGCGCTTCAAGGGTGATGACCGGGTAAATCAGGCCAACGCTATCGGCCGTTGGGCGGATCTGGTCCAGCGGGTCCTGCGCAGGATAGGTGGTGAAATCAGGGCGCGCCGCCGCCATACCCAGCAGATGTCCGCCGGCCGAGAAGCCGAGCAAGTGCACTTTACGTTCCATTGAACGCACCAGACGAATGGCGCGCTGCGCATCCTGCAGCGGCGCGAGGTTGCCCGCCTGCCACTTCTCTCCCGGCAAGCGATAACTCAACACATAAACGGTATAGCCATTGGCATTCAACCAACGCGCGACGGGCCAGGCTTCGCGCCCCATGCCGATAAAGCGGTAGCCGCCACCAGCCGCCACAATCACCGCTTCACCATTCGGATTTTCTGGCCGGAAGCGTTGAATGGCCGGAGAAACGATATTCGTCCAGGAGCCGTTCATGCTGACTTTCAACAGTCCAGACGGCCCACCGCCGCCCGGCGGATCGTCAGGCCACAATGGGATGATGTCATCACGGGCAAACAGTTTGCCTGTGGTCATCGAGAGAGCGGTTGCCCCGGTTGCCAACAAAAAGTGACGCCGTGTAAGTTTCATGCCCAGTAGCCAGTATTGAAAAAAACATGTCAGCCTTGTGGGCTGCGTCTCGTTATGTGATGCGTGTCTGATTTCAACGCTGGCGATTATGTACGCATTTTGTACAAAAGATCCATTAAAAAAGCGCCTAAAAAGGCGCTTATTTTATCGTTAATTTGCATAACATTTGCCGCCATCTCATAGCGCCTACCCAAACCTGATTATCGGCTCAGTAGCGAAATCCCGAGACCTGTTTATCGGCTCAGTAGTGAAATCCCCTAAATAATTCGGACTGTAGCAAGGCGGCAAGGATGCGAGTCCCCGGGAGCTTACTCCAGTAAGTGACTGGGGTGAGCAGGCGCAGCCAACGCCGCTACAGTGCGAAGTATGACGGGGATTTAATCCCCTAAATAATTCGAGCTGTGGCAAGGCGGCAAGTGCGTGAGTCCCCGGGAGCTTACTGTAGTAAGTGACCGGGGCGAACAAACGCAGCCAACGCCGCTACAGCTTGAAGTATGACGGGGATTTAATCTTGCTGCTGGAATTGGGTCATCACAGTTTGCTCGCACTGCTGCTGATTATGGCGCAGCTGCGCACGCTCATCCTCGCCCAGTTCCATCCAGGCACTGATCACTTCCTGCGCCGTTTCTTCATTGAATTCAGGCTTATCCATCGCCGAAGAAGACTGGCTGGCAGCCAGCTGAGACTTCATCTTCGCGGTATAGGTATCCAGATCGCTGGTCTTTTTTTCCGTGCTCACCAGATGGCACAGCTGGCTGGCATACACATTCTCTTCGCTGGTGTTATCACCGTCAGCGGCGAAGAGAGGGGCGGAAAGCGAGAGCCCAACGAGGGCGATCAATATGGCTTTCATAATAGACTCCAGTAATTTCCAGAAAATCACTTTTGATTATGTTGCGCACGTGCCGCCTGACAGGCGGCACGCCAGTTTAATAACGGCGTCACCGTGATGCCATGCAGCACGATGCTGCACACCACTAACGTCAACGCCATATCCACCATTTGCTCTGCCTGCGGGCCACGCATGCCGTGCACCCAGGCATAAGCGATGTAATTAATACTGCCGATGCCGCGAATCCCTAACCAGCCAATCAGCAGGCGGCGCATCAGGGGAATTTCGCAGCGCCAGGTGGTGATCCACACCGCCAGCGGACGCACTATCACGAACAGCAGCAGTGCGAGGCCAATGCCGGTCAGGTTCCAGTGCTGCGCCAGTGTGACTCCCAGCACCACCATCATCGCGGCGGCCAGCAGCCGCTCGATGGTATCACCAAATGACAACGCATCGCCGACCACCAGGCCCACTGATTTCACCATACCGCTGCCACCGTGTGCCAGCCGTTGGTTGGGATTGACCCGGGCTTCTGCGGGCAGGTATTGCTCCTCTTCTGACAACGCTTCCTGCGGATAGTGCTTCACCACGCGCAGTTCTGCACGACGTAATCCCACGCCAGCCGCAAAAGTCGCCAGGAAGCCCGAGGCCTCCACCGACTGTGCCGCCGCATAACTTAGCGCAATCAGCGCCAGCGCGAGAAAATCATTGGGTGCTGTGTCCTGATGTGCGCTGCGCAGATGGGTTACCAGATGGCCAATGACGCGTCCCATCAGATACCCGATTGCCAGCCCGCCACCGATGGCCCACAGCCCATCTTTCAACACCCATTCACTCAGATGGCCGATATCCAGCGAGCCAGATTGCATCAGCAGTAACGCCAGCATCAACAGCGGCAGCGCCGAACCATCGTTCATGCCCGCTTCGCTGGAGAGCGCCACGCGCAACGCATCATCATCACGCGCATCGTTAACGGAAATCAGACTGGCCAGCACCGGATCGGTGGGTGCCACGATGGCACCAAATGCCAGCGATATCGCCCAATCGAAGCCGGTCATCCAATGCACCAGCAGCGTCATGCCGCCTACGGTGAGCAGCATCGCGGGAAAGGCCAATCGCACGCCGACCCGCCAGGCATGTGCGTTGAGCGGGAGACGTAACTTGAGCCCGGTGATAAACAGCGAGGCTGCCATGGCGATTTCGGTGAGGTGGGCGGCAAGATTGGCGTGCCCGATGATGTCGATTTGCAGCAGATTGAAGACCCACGGGCCGCATAAAATGCCCGCAAGCAGGTAAAGCCCAAATGAAGTCACTGGCCCACGGTGTATCCAACCGGAAGCCAGTGACATCAGAAGCAACAGACCACCGGTGGCGGCGGTCCAGGCCAGGAAGTTCATAACGCTCCGTTTTTAAATAACATTCTCCCTTAAGCCTGGCACAGGATTGACGATCAGTTTTTCAGGTGACGACTCGCCAGACGAATCAGCAACGCAAGCGCAGCGGCAAGTGTGGAGAGCGCCACCACGCCGGTCCAGCCAAAGTGCGCCAGCGCCAGACTTCCGAGTGCCGCACCGGTCGCCATGCCGATAAATACCACGGTAAACATCAATGCGTTCAGTCGGCTACGCGCTTCTGGTGCCAGGCTGTAGACCAACGTCTGATGCGCCACCAGCGTGGCCTGCACGCCCAAATCGAAGCCGATGGTGCTGATGATGATCAGGCCAATCTGTGCCGGAACCGGCAACAGTGGCAGCAGGAACATCAGCGCAAATGACACCATCACCAGCGTGGCACCATACTGGGTGACACGTGCAGGGCCGATGCGATCCGCCACGCTTCCCGCCAACGGCGCCGCCAGCGCACCCGCTGCACCCGCCAGACCAAATGCCCCCGCTATTGCACTATCAAAATGGAAGCGTTCACTCAGCATCAGCGCCAGTGTTGACCAGAAAGCGCTGAATGCCACTGACAGCAAACCCTGTGCTATCGCCGCACGGCGCAGCGTCTGGTGATGCTGCCACAAGTGCGCCAGCGACAGCAGCAGACGCGGATAGCTGACAGAGGTGCCCGGTTTGAAGCGCGGCAACACACGCCACAGCGCGAGGCTAATCAACAGCACGGCAACCGCCGCCACCATGTACATGGTGCGCCAGCCCAGATATTCCGCCACCACGCCGCTCACCACGCGTGACAGCAGAATACCGACCAGCAAGCCGGTCATCACTGTGCCAACGGTTTTACCGCGGCTGCGCTCTGGCGCGAGAGCCGCCGAAGCAGGCACGATATCCTGCGCCACGGTAGCAGTTAAACCGGTGACAAAGCTGGCGATCAGTAACGCGTTGATGCCGCCAGAGAAGCCGCACAGCAGTAACGCAGCGACCAGCATCAGGCCTTTTATCAGGATGATGGTACGGCGATCGTGGCGGTCACCGAGCGGTGCCAGCAGCAGAATACCGAGTGCATATCCCGCCTGGGTCAGCATTGGCACCATACCCACGCTGCCGATACCGACATTAAATTGTTTGCTGATGATATCCAGCATCGGCTGGCTGTAGTAAATCGATGCCACGCTAAGCCCGGCACCTGCAGCCAGCGTGAACACCAGCGGCGCTGGCAGTTTTTCAGCTGGCAATGCAGTAGATTGCGAAATGGCTGACATAGTGGATTCCCCCGTGAAAGTGCGCTTATTAAAGCGCGACACTGCCATACGCGGTAGACTCATCAATAACAGAACTGTTATGCGTGGTACGTATGAACAATCCAACCAGTATTGACCGCATTGAATTGATGCAGACCTTTATCCGCATTGTTGAAAGTGGGTCGCTGTCAGCGGCGGCGGCACAGTTGGGCACCACGCAGCCCACCATTAGCCGCCGTTTGCAGGCGCTAGAACAGCGGCTGGGTCTCAAGCTGATTCTGCGTACCACCCACGCACTGAAACTCACCGATGATGGTGAGCGCTGTTATGCCCAGGCGCGACAGTTGCTGGCAACCTGGCATGCGCTGGAAGATGAGCTAACCGGCTCCAACGACGATCCAATCGGTACGCTGCGCGTGCGTGCGCCGCACGCTTTTGGCCAGGACCAGCTGATTGATCCGCTGGTGGCGTATCTGCAGCGCTATCCGCGTCTGACGGTGGAGTGGATGCTCAATGACCGTACGCCAGATTTCATCAGCGAAAATGTTGACTGCGCGATTCAGGTTGGCGTGGTGAACGATCCCTCGCTGGTGGCGATTCTGCTGGCTGAGGTCCCACGCTTTGTGGTGGCGGCGCCTTCACTGCTGGCGCAATATCCGCCCGTGGAGGACGTCACCCAACTCCCCGACTTGCCCTGGCTGGCATTAACCAGCTTTTATCGCAACGAACTGGCGCTACAGCGGCTGAGCGATGCTCAGCCGATGAACCTGGCGATTGCGCCCCGTCTCGCCAGTGACAGTTTATATGCCGTCCGCAAAGCCGCCCTTGCAGGCATGGGCGCCGCGATTATCTCTTCGTGGGTGGTGCAGGAGGATTTGGCGGAAGGGAATCTGATTCAACTGGTGCCCGAATGGCAAGCACCGCCGCTACCGGTGTGGCTAACCTATCCGTGGGCCAGTTATTATCCTGCCAGGATGCGGCATTTTTTCGCGATGATCAGGGAAGTGATGCCGAAACTGGCCGGGGCACAGCCGGTGCGGTGATTGAGCAGGTCGCAACATCAACGCGGTGTTTGAACAGGGTGAAATAGCAACGCGGTGATTAATCAGGGCGCGATATTATTACGGTGTTTGACCAGCGCGCCATAAATGCCGCCCCTACGCGGAATGATGCGGATTTTACCAGGGGTGCAGATTTTCGGGGATGATGCTGATTTTACCGGGGTGCAGACTTTCGGGAATGATGTGGATTTTTCGTAGGGTGCAGATTTTGGGGGGATGGTGATTTTCGTAAGGTGCGCATTGATGCGCACCCGGCACACGACATTACTTCTTCTCAACCTTCGACATATTATCCAGCCAGCCCATCACAAAGGCCGACAGCACAAAGGTCAGGTGGATAATCACGTACCACATCAGCTTGCTGTTCTCGACGTTGCGCGCGTCCATAAAGATGCGCAGCAGGTGGATCGATGAAATCGCCACAATTGAGGCCGCGACTTTGTTCTTCAGCGAGCCGGAATCCATTTTACCCAGCCAGCTCAGCTTTTCTTTGTTCTCATCAATATCCAGCTTAGACACAAAGTTCTCGTAGCCAGAGAGCATCACCATCACCAGCAAGCCGCCGACCAGCGTCATGTCCACCAGCGACAGCAGCAGCAGAATCAGATCGTTCTCGGCGATGCTGAAAATGTTGGGCAACAGGTGAAAAATTTCCTGGAAAAATTTAACGGTCAGCGCCAGCAGCCCCAGCGAAAGTCCAATGTAAACCGGTGCCAGCAACCAGCGCGATGAATACATCAGGTTCTCGATAAAACGTTCCATAATTTCCCATTAATCAACAGACAAGTGGTCGATTATAACCGAACTTGTGTGAAGTTATTTCAGCGGTTCTTCAGAAATTTCAGGGGCCGCTGGCAGCGGTAGTGACAAACGAAACTCTGCGCCCCCTTCCGGTCGGTTTTCCGCCCAGATGCGTCCGCGATGGGATTCAATAATGGTTTTGCTGATGGCCAAACCCAGCCCGACACCCGGCACAGCCGACTCCTTATCACCGCGCGCAAACTTGTCGAAAATACGCGTCATGTTCTCAACGGCGATGCCCGGACCGTTGTCCCACACCGCAATCTCCAGCCGCTCTTTATCACGCCAGGCGCGAATGCCGTGCTGCGCGGCGTTACCGGCATATTTCAGGCTGTTCTCAATCAGGTTGGTGAACACGCGCTCTAACATCGCGCTGTCGCCTTTGATCAGCACCAGCTCTGGCGGCAGATCCAGTGCGAAATCATGCCCTTTTAGCGACGGCCCCATACTGCTGAGCGCCCCGCCAATCACTTCATCCAGCGCCACCCACTCTTCGCGCAGGTTAAGACCGCCGGACTGAATACGCGCCATATCCAGCATATTGCTCACCAGCCGAATGGTGCTTAACGTCTGCTCACGAATCTGATTGGCCTGGCCGACATATTTTGAGTCCTCACCGGCCAAATCCAGCATCAGCATTTCCGCCTGACCGAACAGCACCGTCAGCGGGGTTCGCAGGTCGTGTGAAAGTGCCGATAGCAGGGCATTACGCAGCTGCTCACGCTCTGCCGCCAGCCGTGAGGCCGCTTCACTCTGCGACAGCGCCATGCGCTCCAGCGCGTTGGCGATCAACACCGTGAAGGTTTCCACCAGACGCTGCTGTTCGGGAATCATCAGTTGGCGCAGATTCTCTGGCTCAACCACCAATAAGCCCCGGCAGTGATTCCCGCTTTTCAACGGCAGAATTTGATACGGCACCGCAGGCAAGGTATCGGTGCCTGCACCCGCGGGTTGCGCTTTGCTAAAGCTCCATTTGGCGATACCGAGATCGGGCGGCGTGCCAATACTGCTCTCACCCACCGCCTGTAACTCACCCTGCTCATCCGGCAGCAGCAGCTGGCTGCGTGCCTGCAAGGTGACATCAATCACGCGCTGGCTGGTGGCAGCAATATCCTGCGGCGTGAGCGCGCTGCCAAGAGACTTCGCCATCTCATACAGATGGCGCGCACGCTGTTCACGATAGCGCGCCACTTTAGCCTGATAGCGCACGCCTGCTGTCAGGTTCCCGACGATCACCCCTACCGCCAGCATCACCGCGAAGGTCACCAGATACTGCAAATCCGATACCGCCACGGTGCCGGTGGGGGCGACAAAGAACAGGTCAAAGGCCAGGATGTTGATCACCGTGGCAAACACCGAAGGCCAGCGGCCAAAGCGCAGCGCGACTAGCACCACGGCCAACAGATAAATCATCACGCCGTTGGCCGGATCGAACTCCACCAGCAGCCAGCGACCCACAGTCGTCACCAGAATGCACAGCGCAATCGCCATCAGGCAGCCGCGCAGATGCAGCCGCCACTTATCGCTGTTGGCCTGTTTACCACCCAGCGGGTGTGGCGCGTCGCGCACCGGTTCGTCCAGTGCCACTACCAGTAAATCGAGGTCTGGGCCGAGCTGCCCCAAACGCTGAGCAAAGCTGTCGCGCCGCCAGCGTCGCTGTGGCTGGCGTCCGGTGACAATTTTGCCGAGGTTGTGCTCACGTGCGTAACGCAGCACGGCACGGGCTTCATCGGGATCGGAGAGCGTGGCCGTCTCCGCACCGAGTTCCTGCGCCAGTTGCAGGGTGCGCAAAATAGCGCGACGACGCGCTTCCGGCAGGCGATTGAGGCGCGGGGTTTCTACGTACACCGCATGCCATTCGCTGCCGAGACGGGCGGCTAAACGCGCAGCGGTGCGCACCAGCTTTTCACTGCCGGTGTCGTCACCGATGCACAGCAAAATAGCGTCGCGCGTGTGCCACACTTTGTCGCGGCCTTGCTGATCGCGCCAGGCACGCATCTGATCGTCAACACGATCAGCGGTACGGCGCAGCGCCAGTTCGCGTAGGGCAAACAAGTTGCCTTTGCGGAAGAAGTTTTCAATCGCACGTTCAGCGCGATCGCCGACGTAGACTTTGCCCTCTTTCAGCCGTTGACGCAGATCGTCCGGGGGCAGATCCACCAGCACCACCTCATCGGCGCTATCGAAAAACGGATCGGGTACGGTTTCGCGCACCTGAATGCCCGTCACGCCGCCCACCACATCGTTGAGGCTTTCCAGATGCTGCACGTTAACGGTGGTGATCACGTCGATGCCCGCTTCCAGCAACTCTTCGATGTCCTGCCAACGTTTGGGATGACGCGAACCCTGTACATTGGTGTGCGCCAACTCGTCCATCAGAATCACTGCCGGATGGCGTGCCAGTGCCGCATCGAGGTCGAATTCAGCGTGCCGTGAACGCCCAGTGGCACGACGTGGCAACACCGCCAGGCCGTTGAGCAGCGCAGCGGTTTCTTCACGTCCATGGGTTTCCACCACCCCCGCCAGCACATCAAGGCCTTGCGCACGTAAGCGCTGTGCCTCCTGCAGCATGGCGAAGGTTTTCCCCACGCCCGCACAGGCACCGAAGTAGATTTTCAGCTTACCGCGATGGCTGTCACTGTGATTGAGCAACAGCGCATCGGGGTCCGGGCGGGTGATTTCATCGTTCATTCGTTATCCGTCATACCAACGTGCGACAAATCGCGTTGTCGTCATCGGCGCGCTCATCAAAACGGTCGCCATCAATGGCGACCCTACAAACCTGTAGGGTGCGCACTGATGCGCACCTGGTCAAAAACCGCATCGTATTCAATGCCGCATTGATGCGCACCTCGTCATAAACAGCAACGTATTCAATGACGCATTGATGCGCACCTCGTTATAAACCGCATCGTATTAATGACGCCTTGATGCGTAGCGGGTTTTAACCTTGTAACGCATCCAGCGCCATATTCAGTCGCAGCACGTTCACCGTCTCTTCACCGATAAATGGCAGCAGCGGGCGTTCGGTGTTGCGGGCAATCAACGCTTCCACATCCTTCACCGCCATATTGCGTGCCGCAGCGATACGAGGTGCCTGCCAAAGTGCGGCTTCCGGCGAAATATCCGGATCAAGTCCACTCGCCGATGCCGTCACCAGCTCAACCGGTACCGCAGCAGGAGCCTGTGGATTGGCGGTGCGCAGCGCAGCCACGCGTTCCGCCACGGCTTTATCCAGCGCCGGATTACTCGCCGCCAGATTGCTACCGCTGGAAGCCAACGCGTTGTAAGGCGTATCGCCGGTGGCCGACGGGCGGCCCCAAAAGTGTCCCGGCTGGCTAAAGGCTTGCCCGATTTGATCGGAGCCGCGCACCGCGCCATCTTGCTCAATCAACGAACCGTTGGCCTGAAACGGGAACCACCACTGCGCCAAACCCGTGGTCAGCAACGGATAAACCGCGCCGGTTAACAGCGTCAGCAGTATTAACAATACAATAGCCGGACGTAACTGACTCATTTCTCTTCTCCTTAAACCAGGCCAAACAGCGTCAGCAGCAGGTCGATGGCTTTAATACCAATAAACGGCACCACAAGTCCGCCCACACCGTAAATCCACAGGTTGCGGCGCAACAGGGCAGCAGCACTCATCGGGCGATAACTCACGCCCTTCAGTGCCAGCGGGATCAGGAACACAATCACCAGCGCGTTAAAGATCACCGCCGACAGAATCGCCGAGTTCGGCGAGTGCAGCGCCATCACGTTCAGCATATTGAGCTGCGGATAGGTCGCGGCAAAGGCGGCCGGAATGATGGCGAAATACTTCGCCACGTCGTTGGCAATACTGAAGGTGGTCAGCGAACCGCGCGTCATCAGCATCTGTTTACCGATGTGCACCACTTCCAGCAGTTTGGTCGGGTTGGAGTCGAGATCGACCATGTTGCCAGCCTCTTTCGCCGCCTGCGTCCCCGAGTTCATGGCCACCGCCACATCAGCCTGTGCCAGTGCAGGAGCATCGTTGGTGCCGTCACCCGTCATCGCCACCAGGCGCCCTTCTGCCTGATACTGGCGAATCAACGCCAGCTTGGCTTCCGGTGTCGCTTCCGAAAGAAAATCATCCACGCCCGCTTCTGCCGCAATCGCCGCCGCCGTCAGGGGGTTATCCCCGGTGATCATCACGGTTTTGATACCCATCTTGCGCAGTTCAGCGAAGCGCTCTTTGATACCGCCTTTCACAATATCTTTCAGCGCCACCACGCCCAGCACCTGCGCCCCTTCAGCCACCACCAGCGGTGTTCCCCCGGCACGCGCCACTTCTTCCACGCTGGCGTTAACTTCAGCCGGGAAACGACCGTGATTGGCTTCGATATGGCGACGAACGGCATCAACAGCGCCTTTACGGATCAGGCGGTCTTGCACATTGACGCCGCTCATGCGCGTTTGTGCTGAGAACGGAATAAAGCTGGCCCCCATGCTGCTGAGATCGCGTTCGCGCAGGTTAAATTTTTGCTTCGCCAGCACCACGATACTGCGCCCTTCCGGGGTTTCATCCGCCAGCGAGGCCAGTTGCGCGGCGTCCGCTAACTGCTGCTCGGTGATGCCAGGTGCAGGCATAAACTGCGTCGCCTGGCGGTTACCCAGCGTGATGGTGCCGGTCTTATCCAGCATCAACACATCCACGTCGCCCGCCGCTTCCACTGCACGACCGCTGGTGGCGATAACATTAGCACCGAGCATGCGGCTCATCCCCGCCACGCCAATCGCCGACAGCAAGCCGCCGATGGTGGTCGGAATCAGGCACACCAGCAATGCCACCAGTACCGTCACGCTCACTGGCGTGCCGCCATAAGCGGAGAATGGCCACAAGGTTGCGGTTGCCAGCAGGAACACGATGGTCAGCGACACCAGCAAAATGGTTAGCGCAATTTCGTTTGGTGTTTTACGGCGTTTGGCGCCCTCTACCATGGCGATCATACGATCAAGGAAGGTTTCGCCCGGATTGACGCTGCACTGAATCACCAGCCAGTCAGAAAGAATGCGCGTACCGCCAGTGACCGATGAAAAGTCGCCGCCGGATTCACGGATCACCGGAGCCGATTCACCGGTAATCGCACTTTCATCCACTGAAGCACCCCCCTCCAGCACTTCACCGTCGCACGGGATGATGTCACCGGCTTCCACCAGCACCACATCGCCTTTTCGCAGCGTATCGGCCGCGACGTTGTGCCACTGGGCACCGTGGCGCGGCTCCGCCAGCTTTTTCGCATCGCTGGTTTTGCTGATGCCTTTCAGGCTGTTGGCCTGCGCCTTACTGCGCCCTTCCGCCAGCGCTTCGGCGAAGTTGGCAAACAGCACGGTGAACCACAGCCAGATGGCAACCCCAGCGGTAAATCCGGCGTTGCCGCTCAGATGGCCGGTGAGCATACCGATAGCCAGCAGCGAGGTCAGCACGCTGCCCAGCCACACCAGGAACATCACCGGATTGCGAAACTGCACGCGCGGGTCGAGTTTTTTCACCGCATCGAACATGGCAGTGCGCGTTAACGCCGCATCAAACAGCGCCAATTGTTGACGACTCATGATTCCGTTATCCCTGAATTAATTGCAGATGTTCCGCCACTGGGCCGAGTGCCAGCGCGGGGATAAAGGTCAACGCCCCCACCAGCAACACGGTGCCAATCAGCAGCGCGATAAACAGTGGGCCGTGGGTCGGCAGCGTACCGTTACCCACCGGCTGGATTTTCTTCACCGCCAGCGAACCGGCTATCGCCATCACCGGGATGATGATGCCGAAGCGCCCGATCAACATGCAGAAGGCCAGCAACAGGTTCCAGAACGGCGTGTTAGCGCTTAAGCCAGCAAAGGCACTGCCGTTATTGTTAGATGCAGACGAAACGGCATACAGCACTTCACTGAACCCGTGAATGCCGGGGTTAGCCATACCGGCGCGGCCGGCATCGGTCATCATGGCCAGTGCGGTCCCCAGCAGTACCAGGGTAGGCGTCACCAGAATCGCCAGTGCGGTCATTTTCATCTCCCACACGTCGATCTTTTTACCCATGTACTCAGGTGTGCGACCAATCATCAGACCGGCAATAAATACGCCGAGCAGCACAAACAGCAGCATGCCGTACAACCCGGCACCTACGCCGCCGAACACCACTTCACCCAGCTGCATCAGCCACATCGGCACCATTCCACCGAGCGCGGTGAAGGAATCATGCATGGCGTTCACCGCGCCACACGACGCAGCGGTGGTGATTACCGCAAACAGGCTGGAGTTGAGGATGCCAAAGCGCGTCTCTTTGCCTTCCATGTTGATGGCGCTGTCTGCCCCCAAAGTCAGGAAGTGCGGGTTGCCGCGCAGCTCCGCCCACATCACGGTCACCACTGCCAGCACAAACATGATGGTCATCGCCCACAACAGCATATGGCCCTGACGACGGTCGCCCAGATGCTGACCAAAGGTGAAGCACAGTGCTGCGGGGATCAGGAAGATACTCAGCATCTGCACAAAGTTGGTCAGCGCGGTCGGGTTCTCAAACGGATGGGCCGAATTAACGTTGAAGAAGCCCCCGCCGTTAGTGCCCAGCATTTTAATCGCTTCCTGCGAGGCCACCGGACCGAGCGGCAGCGTTTGCTGTGCCCCTTCCAGCGTGGTGAGTGCGTGGTATGGCTCAAACGTCTGGATGCTGCCCTGATAAACGAAGAACAGCGCCATCAACAGGCTGATCGGCAATAATACATAGACGGTGATGCGCGTCAGGTCGCGCCAGGCGTTACCCAGCGTAGCCAGTGAGCGATTGGCAAACCCACGGATTAGCGCAAAGGCCACCGCGATACCGGTCGCTGCCGACAGGAAGTTTTGCACCGTGAGGCCCGCCATCTGGCTAAAGTAGCTCACTGTGCTTTCGCCGGCGTAGGCTTGCCAGTTGGTGTTAGTGACAAAGCTCACCGCGGTGTTGAGTGCCAAATCCCAGCTCAGATTGGGCAGATGTTGCGGGTTCAGTGGCAACGAACCTTGCAGCATCAAAATTGCCAGTAGCAACAAGAAACCCAACGCATTGAACAGCAGAATCGCCAGCAGATAGTGCGGCCAGCGCATCGCGCCGTTTTCTACGCCCGCCAGCCGCCACAGCGCCCGCTCGGTTCGCGGCAGCAGCGGTTTGTCGGCCACCAGCACCGCAAGAAAACGTCCCAGCGGTTGTGCCAGCACCATCAGCACCAGCAGGAACACCGCAATCAGTAAAAACGCATTCGCAGCCATCAGAATGCCTCCGCATTAAGCAGGGCATAAATCAGGTAGCCCAACAAGATAAACACCAGCACGATGCCGGTAATCACGCCCACGCTCACAGCAACCTCCAGAGGATTTGGTAGTGCTGCAAGCATGCGCGGCGCGGCATAAAGAAGGGGTAAAAAGGCGGGAATCCGGCGTAAAGAAAGTATAAAAATGCAGTCGAATTAGGCGGTTTCCAGTGCCCAGATACGATTGAGGTCGATGTTCTGCCACAGGCTATTGTCTTCGGCCCCCGTGATACTGTCGGTGCAGAACGAATCCCCGAGATCCAGCTCTTCCGGTTTCACTTCACGTTGCGCGTGTAAAGACCAGAACACATGCACTTTGGGTTTCAGCAATGATTTTTCGCCAGCCTGCACCACCAGCGCTACGCGCCCGGATGCCAGTCGCACCAGCGATCCCACTGGATAAATGCCAATGGTGCGCACAAAGGCGTGCAATAGCGTGTTATCGAAATGGCCGCGCCAGCTCAGCATGTTGTGCATCGCCTCGGCGGGCGTCCAGCCTTTGCGGTAAGGACGGTCGGAGGTCACCGCATCGTAGACATCGCACACCGCGGCGATGCGCGAAAAGAGTGAGATCTCCTCACCTTTTAATTTGTGTGGGTAGCCACTGCCATCGACTTTCTCATGATGATGCAAAGCGATATCCAGTAAATCCTCGCCCGCATCCGCTTCCATCAGCATCTGCGCCCCCGCGATGGGGTGCTCACGCATGATGGTAAATTCTTCGTCAGTGAGCTTGCCTGGCTTATTGAGGATCTCCAGCGGCACGGCGGATTTACCGACATCATGCAGTAATCCCCCCATCCCTAAGCGCCGTTGCTGGTGCTCGTCCAGACCCAATTTCTTACCGAGGGAGATCATCAATCCACATACTGCCATGGAGTGCAGATAGGTGTAGTCATCATGATTTTTTAGCCGCGCCACGCTGAGCAGCGCAGTGGGTTCACGGGTTATTGACCCGGCAATCTCATCCACCAGGTCCAGCGTATAGTCGAGGTCCAGCCCTTGCCCCATACGCGCTTCGTTGAACATCGCCAGGACTTGCGGTTTACCCTGATGAAAGATGGTTTGCGCCTGATCCAGCTCTTTGAAAAACGCGGTTTGAGGGATCGCTTTTCTCGGCGCTGGCGCGATAGGTGCCTGTACCGACTTATCGACATCGATCCACAACTGCTGGATCCCCTCATTACGGATCATCGCGATCTGGCGCTTATCGGTGATCAGCATTTGGTTGCGAATGCGCTTGTCCTTGATCCACCAAACCTCCAGTTTGTGGATGAACATTCCCTGCCGCAGTTCGTCGACAGTAATCAGCTTTATCACGATATCTCTCCTTAATATCAGTGGATGGTAAGGAGAGGTATCGGCAGCTGAGCAAATATTCTTCAGGAGTGATTTGTGCGATCTTTCCCGGTGTGATTTATCGCTCATATCTCGAGCGACCGTTCAGGTGATGGATGGACGAAAAACTTAGCGAGCGGGAGCGGCACGATTCATCGTGGGTGTTTACAGCCGCAGAGCTGCTGACAGATGCGCAATAAATTTCGCCGCTACGCTTTTCTGAATGGGTTTAGGGTTATAACTCGTCAGGCAACCTGCATACCGCGCTGTGCCATAAAAGTGCTTAGCGGGATGACACGGCTTAACTCTTCCTGCGTGCGGGCATCATTTTCAACTTCCCATTGGTCCTGATAACGCTGGAGGTTGAGCCAGAAATCAACGGAAGTATCAAAAACGGCCGCTAAACGGTATGCCATTTCTGTAGTCAGTTTGCGATTGTTATTGACCATCGCGCTGGCGGTGTTCCTGTGTACATTCAGCATCTCAGCTAAATCATTCACTTTGAGATGGAGGGGTTCGAGGAACTCATACTGCAGCACATCACCCACACTGGTGGGCTTACGTTTTGCCTGATTCATTTTTGTGTCTCTTTGCTGGTAATTTTCGACCACAAGCAGTGGTTATCGGTGGTTTTTATAAGAATGCGGATCGAGATAAAGATCGCTGGCTTCGCCATTCATCCAGCGAAATATGAGTCGATATTGCTCATTAACGAGAATGGAGTAATACCCCAGCAAAGGAGGCTTTAGGGCTTCAAAACGATTGCCGGGCGGCGAGCGCAGGTCACGATGCGTTTTAGCGGCATTGATGATATCGAGCTTACGCGCGAGCGCGGATTCAATTGTTTTGGGGAGGCACCTGTGTGGTAAGGCATAAATAAAAAATTGCTCAAGCCAATCATCCCGAAAATGTCTAATTGCACCCTTCATATGCTTCCCTGCCTGAAAATTAAATCAGGCAGGCAAGTTAACGCCTAAATGCACAACATCAAAGTGCAATATTTAACATTATATGAAATATTCTAGCGAGACTACAAAATTATTTTGAGATTCAAGAAAACTTCATATGAACTGTGAGCAACTTAGCATTATGCAGCCGCTACGTTTGCCTCTATACATCGGTAACGGCGCTATTTATCATGCAGCAGAAGCTATACCACCCGCGTCAATACCGCTTCACCCTGCGAGAACGCCAGCAGGTTTTCAAACACCAGATCCGCCATCGCGGCCATGGTTTCATGGGTGCTACTGGCGAGATGCGGAGTGATCACCACATCATCACGCTTTAGCAGTGCGGCAGGCACCGCCGGTTCGTGCTCGAACACATCCAAACCGGCACCCGCAATCTCACTGGCTTCAAGCGCCGCAATCAACGCCTGCTCATCCACCACGCTGCCGCGCGCAATGTTAATCAAAAAACCTTGTGGCCCCAGCGCACGCAACACCTCAGCATTGACCAGGTGATGCGTCGATGCGCCACCCGGCAGCGTCAACACCAGGAAATCCGCCTGCTTTGCCAGTGATAACAGTGAATCATGGCGCGTGAAAGGCACATCCGGACGTGAGCGTGGATTGTAGAAATGCACGTCCATATCGAATGCCTGCGCACGTTTTGCCAGCTCTTTACCAATACCGCCTAGCCCAACAATCCCGCACACTTTCCCACCGACTTTCGTTGTCAGCGGATAGCGTCCTTTCGCTTGCCAGTTACCGGCGCGCACATAACGATCCGATGCGCTGATGCGGCGCGCCACATCCAGCAGCAGCGCCATGCCGGTATCGGCCACGCAACTGTTGAGCACGCCTGGCGTGTTAGTCACCACAATGCCACGCGCTTCGGCAGCCGCGATATCAATGGCGTCGTAGCCGACACCATTACTGCAAATTACTTTCAGATTGGGCAAACGCGCCAGCAATTCCGCATTGGCACCCATTAGCGCATTACCGCTGGTCACCAGCGCATCGATGCTGGCACCGTGCTCTGCCAGCCAGGCTGCCTGGTCTTCCTGCTGCCACAGGCGCGAGGTAGTGAAATGCGCGTCGAGATTATCCTGCAGCCGCTGCGGCAACAGCGGCCCTTTCAGCAGCACGTTAAACGGCTTTGATCCCATCTTGTTTCCCCTGAGTTTCGTAGGATGTTGCAGACGAATCCTGCTCGTCGCCGACACGTTCAATCGGGCCCATGACCAGCAGGAACAGCAGCGCCGCGACAATGCAATGCGCGCCAACGAACACCAATCCAATACTGTAGCTGCCGGTCACACCGACGATGATGCCAAACAGCAGTGGCGTGATAAATCCGGCCATATTCCCGATACCATTAAAGATCGCGCCCGCCAGACCCACCGCTTCTTTCGGTGCGGTATCGCTAACAATCGTCCAGGTTCCCGCGCCCGCCGCCACGCCTTTGCCAAAGAAGGCAAACGACATAATGGCGATAATGCCGGCATTAGTGGGGATCACGGCTGCCAGAATCAGCGAGGCGGCCATCAGCATGCCGACGATATAGGGCGTTTTGCGCGCCCATGACAGGCTCCAGCCGTTAGCCAGCAATTTGTCAGAGATATAGCCACCGCTGATGCCGCCAAGGAAGCCAAACAACGCCGGGGCGATGGTGGCAAAGCCCGCTTCCATGATGTTCATGCCACGCGCCTGCACCAGGTAAATCGGGAACCAGGTGATAAAGAAGTAGCTGAGCGCAATGATGCAGTATTGCCCGATATAGGCGCACCACAGCATGCGATTGCTGAGCAAGGTTTTGAACATCGCTTTGCTCAGCGGTGGGCGGGCTTTCAGCGTTTGCGCTGAATCGATATCCACCAGCGCACCGCCTTCCTCAATGTATTTCAACTCTGCGGCTGACACATGCGGATGCTGTTTTGGGCTGCGCATATACCAACCCCACACAAACACCGCCAGCACGCCAATGCCACCCAGCACAAAGAACGGCCACTCCCAACCGAAGCGAGACACCAGCCAGCCGGAGAGCGGCGAGAAGATGGCAACGGCAAAATACTGCGCTGAGGCAAACAGCGATGAGGCTCGGCCACGTTCGGCGCCGGGGAACCACATGATTACCGCACGGGCATTGGCCGGAAAACTCGGTGCTTCAATCAGGCCGAGCGCGAAGCGCAGCGCAAACATCAACACCAGCGCCATGGTCATGCCGTTGGAAAATTCGCCAATAAAGCCCATCAAAATGGTAGAAACAGACCAGAGCGCCAGCGTCACGCCATAGACTTTTTTAGTGCCGAAGCGGTCAAGGAATATCCCACCGGGGATCTGACCGATCACATACGCCCAGCTAAACGCCGAGAGGATCAGGCCAAGCTGGATCGCCGACAGACCAAACTCCTCTTTGATCGCCGATCCGGAGATCGACAAGATCGAACGATCGGCATACGCCACCACGGACAGAAACAGGATCAGACAGAGGATCCAGATACGCACATGGCTGTTCTCATTGCGGTTTTTGCTTAGTAACATGGCTGAACCCCTTGATGAAGGAGCGTCCTGCTCCGAAGCGATGATGTTCAGGAATACCGCTTAAATTTCACTGTTCAGCAACTATAGAGAGCCAGATGTGAGGTGGTCATTGTGCGAATGGAGGAATCCGTGCAGTAATTTTGCGCCCGTTTTGGCATCTGCCACAAAGCAGGGTGCGGCGCTGCACAGAACCTTAAATAAGCCGATGCTTTTACGCCGGAATGTGCGCCAGCTCTGAGAAAAACCTTCGCAACATCACTATGAGCCTGCAAATCATCATGCACCGGCTCGCCACATGAGGCGGCCAGCATGATGCACCCGCGAGCAAAATGTGCGCTTAGCTGCAAAATCCATACATGTTGATTGTCAGGGTCCTTACCGCCTCGTAGTCTGAAAATGATTTCATTGAGCCATTTTAACTCTCATTGAAACATTCATTCTAATAACAAGCTTACCCTGGAGTCCGCGATGAAAACCCTCAAGGCGATACTGTTGCTTGGCCTGCTGTCCAGTTCTGCCTCCGCTTTGGCAGAGAAAATTGGCGTATCAATGGCGTATTTCGATCAGAACTTTTTAACCATTATTCGCCAGTCGATTGATAAAGAGGCCAAGGCGCGCGGACTCGATGTGCAATTTGAAGATGCACGCGGCGACGTTGGCCGTCAGACCGATCAGGTGCAGAGCTTTATCGGGGCGGGCGTTGATGCCATCATCGTCGATCCGGTGGATTCCGCCAGCACGCCGCAGCTGACCAAGCTGGCACAACAGGCAAAAATTCCGCTGGTGTATGTCAACCGCACACCAGGTGATAAAACGCTGCCGTCGGGCGTGGTGTTTGTCGGTTCGGATGAGCGCGAGTCTGGCAGGTTGCAAATGGAAGCCCTGGCGAAAATGGCCAACTACAAAGGCAATGTGGCGATCATGATCGGCAATCTGACTGATGCGGGCGCGCTGCAACGCACCAAAGATGTGGAGCAGGTGGTGGCGAAATATCCGGGCATGAAAGTGGTGCAGAAGCAGCCGGCCAACTATGCACGTAATGAAGGCATGGATCTGATGCTCAACTGGATCGGCAATGGCGAGGCGATTGATATCGTCGCCGCTAACAACGATGAAATGGCGATTGGTGCTGCGATGGCGCTGGCGAAGAGCAACAAGAAGATTCTGGTCGGCGGGATCGATGCCACGCCGGATGGCCTGAAAGCCATGGCGCAGGACAAAATGCAGGTCACCGTGTTCCAGGATGCGATTGGTCAGGGGAAAGCCTCGGTGGATGTGGCGCAGAAGCTGATTAAAGGCGAGAAAGTGGAATCACACGTCTGGATCCCGTTTGAGTTGGTGACCAAAGAGAACATGCAGAAGTACGTGGAGAAGAGTCAGTAATCAGGTCAAGATCGCGCGATAAATCGTACCGCTATAGAGACGGTATTAGGGCGCACCTTGTGAACTGCCCCCCGAAAGTTGGACTCGATTCCCACAAATATGGCGTGCCCCCGCGCCCGCAATCCAAAAGGTCGCGCCCTACAAGCAAGGCGTGAGCTACGGCTCACGCACCGTCTTGTCGCGGCGCAAGGTATTGCGCAACTCAGCATTAGTCGCGCAGTTTCGCCATCACCACGATGTCGTGATACTCACCCTCACGCAGACAGGCTTTGCGTTTCACCCCTTCCTGCTCAAAACCCAGACGCTGATAGAGGCGCAGCGCTCGTGCGTTATCGTGAAACGCTTCCAGCTCAATACGTACTATGCCGAGCCAGTTAAAGGCATAATCCATGGCGTTACGAATCAGTTTCTCACCGATACCCCGCCCGCCAAACGCCGGATCGACGCTGATACCAAAACTGATGCTGTGGCGCGTGCGCGGCCGCTGCTCAACAAACAGCGTTAGCTCGCCCACCATCTGGCCATCAATTTCGGCCACAAAGCCGATATAGCCTGCCGCGTCCATGTTCTCGAATTTTTTCTGCCAGGTTTGCACACTGGGAAACGGCAGCTGCGTGGTCCAGCGATAGACCTCAGGGTGGCTGTAAAGGCGTTGGTATGCGGCCGCATCGGTTGGTTCGCGACCGCGAATGATCAGATCCATGTCGGTAATCCCTTTCAATTGCACTAAGCTGTTAACTCTTACCAAACGGAAAGAGTGACTGTATGTTGTATCGTCGTTTTGAACGTTTTATCAATATTTTCCAGGATGCTCCAACCGATTCTCCCCCTTCCAGCGTCTGGCCGTTTTACCTCTATTATCTGCGTCAGGTGTGGCCGAGCTTTGTCGCCCTGCTGATTGTGGGATTAGCGCAGGCGCTGATTGAAGTGGCGCTGTTCAGCTACCTCAGCCGCATCATCGATTTAGTGAATCACTCAACGCCCGCCACGCTGTTCACCGACAACTGGCAGGTGCTGCTATGGATGGGTTTTGTCGCGCTGATTCTGCGGCCGGTGATCATCGCGCTGCACGATATGCTGGTGCATCAAAGCATTAACCCGAGCATGACCAGCATGATCCGCTGGCAGCATCATAACTACGTGCTGCGCCAGAGCCTGAACTTCTTCCAGAACGATTTCGCCGGGCGCATTGCTCAGCGCATCATGCAGACCGGTAACTCCCTGCGTGATTCCGCGGTGCAGCTGGTGGATGCCATCTGGCATGTGGTGATTTATGCCGTGACGTCACTGGTGCTGTTCGCCGAAGCCGACTGGCGTTTGATGATTCCGCTGATTATCTGGATCGTTGCCTATAGCGTCTCGCTGAGCTTCTTTGTGCCGCGCGTGAAACAGCGTTCGGTGGTTTCTTCAGAAGCGCGTTCTAAATTGATGGGCACCATCGTCGATGGCTACACCAACATCGCCACCATCAAACTGTTCGCGCACAACGATTTGGAAAAGCGCTACGCGCGCGAAGCCATTCAGGAGCAGACCGACAAAACCCAGCACGCCAGCCGCATGGTCACCACCATGGATATAACGCTGTCGACGCTGAATGGCCTGTTGATTGTCAGCACTTCCGGGCTGGCACTGTGGCTGTGGAGCCAGTCGCTGATCAGCGTCGGTGCGATTGCATTAGCCACCGGCCTGGTGATTCGCCTGGTGAACATGTCCGGCTGGATTATGTGGGTGGTGAACGGCATCTTTGAGAACATCGGCATGGTGCAGGATGGATTGAATACCATCGCGCAGCCGCTGAGTGTGCAGGATGAACCGCAGGCGAAAAACCTGCAGGTGACGAGCGGGCAGATTCGTTTTGAAGATGTACGCTTTGATTACGGCGGCAGCCGCCAGGTGATTAATCGCCTCAACCTGAATATCAAACCGGGTGAAAAAATCGGTTTGATTGGGCCATCCGGCGCGGGTAAATCAACGCTGGTGAACCTGCTGCTGCGACTGTACGACATCAACGGCGGGCGTATCCTGATTGACGATCACAACATCGCCGAAGTGACGCAAGAGAGTCTGCGCGGCCAGATTGGCATGATTACTCAGGACACCTCACTGCTGCATCGTTCGATTCGAGAAAACCTGTTGTACGGGCGACCGAACGCCACGGAAGATGAACTGCAGGCGGCGATTATTCGCGCCCGTGCCGACGAGTTCATTCCGCTGCTGTCCGATCCACAGGGCCGCATCGGGCTGGATGCACATGTGGGTGAGCGCGGAGTGAAACTGTCGGGCGGTCAGCGTCAGCGTATCGCCATTGCCCGCGTGCTGTTGAAAGATGCACCCATTCTGATTATGGATGAGGCGACTTCCGCACTCGATTCTGAGGTAGAAGCGGCGATTCAGGAGAGCCTGGAAACGCTGATGCAAGGCAAAACGGTGATTGCCATTGCGCACCGCCTCTCAACTATCGCCAAAATGGACCGACTGGTGGTGCTGGATAAAGGCGAGATTGTTGAGATGGGTAACCACCGCGAGCTGCTGGCGCACAATGGACTCTACGCGCGCTTGTGGCAACATCAGACCGGTGGTTTTGTCGGCGAAGATTAATCGCCGCGTCGATACGGCAGGGCTTCGCGCGCCTCAATGGCATAGGCGCGAATCCCTGCTCGTTCCTGCACTAAATACTCTTCTACGGCTTCACGCAATCCCGGATGGCACAGGTAGTGCCATGAATGGGTAATCTGCGGTTCGAAGCCGCGCACCAGTTTGTGCTCGCCCTGCGCACCGGCATCAAAACGCTGTAATCCTTCGGCAATGGCGAAATCCATGCCCTGATAAAAGCAGGTTTCAAAGTGCAGACGGTCAAACTCTGCCAGACAGCCCCAGTAACGCCCGTACAGCGAATTGCCATCCACCAGATAGAACGCCATGGCGGCCGGATGGCCCTGCAGCGTGGCCATGACCACGCGAATCGAGCGCGGCATGCGTTCGGCCAGCAGGCTAAAGAATTGCCGGGTGAGGTAAGGACGCTGACCACGTACCGCATAGGTGTTGGCGTAGCAGGTGTAGACGAAATCCCACTGATCTTCGCTGAGTTCGTCACCACGATACCAGTGGAACTCAAAGCCGCTGCTTTGCACCTGCTCACGCTCTTTACGCAGCTGTTTACGTTTGCGTGACATCAGCGTGTCGAGGAAGTCCTGAAAATCGCGGTAGCCTTTATTATGCCAGTGATACTGGATGCCTAGACGCGCGAGCCAGTCGGGCTGCTGTTCCATCACATCGTTGGCGAACGGCGTGGTGAAATTGATATGTGCACCGCTCAGGCCATGCTGTACCAGTTCATCAGGCAACGCCGCGAGCAGTTGGCTGATAGCGGCTCCTTCACCCAATAAACGCGCACCGGTGACCGGGCTAAACGGGATCGCACCCAGCCATTTTGGATAGTATTGAATGCCGGCGCGGTGGCAGGCATCGGCCCACGCATGATCGAATACGTATTCACCTTGCGAATTGCGTTTGCGATAACCCGGCAGCGCGGCGCTGAGTACGCCCTTTTCACGCCACAACAAGTGATCCGGCTGCCAGCCGTTTTCCGGCCGCACGCTGCCGCTCTCTTCCAGCGTGAGCAGAAAGGCATGGCGTAGAAACGGTTGATCGTCAGGTAACAGCGCATCCCATTCGATGGCGGAAATCTCCGCCAGCGATGACAGATGAAGCAAAGACATGCATGGCTCCCGGCCAGCTAAAGGCGAACAACTAGTTCAACAGGTTTTGTTGCAAGGGAAAAGAGGGGGCGCACTGAATGTATAGCGGCATTGTTCGCTCAGGTGCGCATAAAGACACATCCTTCGTTCCTGCAATATCGCAATTTATGGCGACGGTTACATTGAGCGCACGCGATAAACAGAAATCCAGCTCAATCACGTATACTCACCCTTTTCACCTCAGGAACCGCCATGGATCGCCTTGATTGTGACCGCATGTTTGTCGCTGTGCTGGAAGTCGGCAGTTTTGCTGGTGCCGCCGAGCGCCTTGGCACCAGCAGCGGGCAGGCGTCCAAGCTGGTTTCCCGGCTGGAACAAGAACTGGGCGTGCAGTTGTTTAAACGCAGCACGCGTGCACTGTCACCCACGGAAGTGGGCCGTGCCTATTACGAACGCGTGAAAACGCTGCTGGAGGCGTTCGATACGCTGGATGCCACGGTGCGAGAAAACGCCACCACGCCGTCGGGGCGCTTAAAAATCAGCGCGCCCGGCACCTTTGGTACCGCGGTGCTCGCCAGCGTACTCGTGGCGTTTGCACGTCACTATCCGCTCATTGAACTGGATGTTAACTTCTCCGATTGTGCAGTGAACATCGTCGATGAGGGCTTCGATATGGCGATTCGCATTGGCAAGCTGGATGACAGCAGCCTGATTGCACGTCGTCTGGGCGATGTACCGATTCGCGTGGCGGCCTCGCCGGGCTATCTACTGCAACACAGCACACCGCAGCACTGGCGTGACCTCGCGACGCATCAATGTATTAGCGACACCAACTTCCGCGATCCCTGGCACTGGCCATTTGTGACGCCCTGCGGCGACAGTGTCAGCATGCCGATTCGTGGCCGCTTGTGTTTCTCCAATACCGAAGCCTGTTTGCAGGCAGCGATTGCCGGATTGGGTATCGCGCGTTTGCCGGGTTTTATTGCCGCACCGGCGCTACAACGAGGCGAAATCGTCTCGCTGCTGGATAACTTCGCCACGCCGCCGATGGGCTTGTTTGCCCTTTATCCTCCCGCCCGCCATCTGGCGCAGAAGACCCGCTTGCTAATCGATTTCCTCGCCGATCATTTCCAGCAGCATCCTCCCGGCTGATTCCTTCCAATTTGGAAGTAATGAAAGCCATTTTGCCCGGATTATCACCTAACCAGCAGCGCGGTATGCTCACTCCATCACCAGAGAGGAGTCGAGCATATGTTGGTTAACGGTAAGTGGAGCGCAGAGTGGCACCCGGTTCAAGCCACCGATAAACAGGGCGGATTTGTCCGTCAGACGTCCAGTTTTCGCCACTGGATTACCGCAGACGGCTCCAGCGAATTTGCCGCCGAGCCGGATCGCTATCATCTGTATGTGGCGCTGATCTGCCCCTGGGCTTCACGCACGCTGGTGGCGCGCAGCCTGAAAGGGCTGGAAAACGTCATTAGCGTCTCAGTGGTTGAGCCGCAACTGGGTGCACAAGGCTGGCATTTTGGTGATTATCCGGGTGCTGATCGTGACTGGCTCAATAAAGCCGAATACATCCATGAGTTATATACCCGCGCCGATGCTGACTTTACCGGCCGCGCCACGGTGCCAGTGCTGTGGGATAAAAAGACGCAAACCATTGTGAACAACGAATCTGCTGACATCCTGCGTATGCTGAACAGCGGGTTTGGCGATCTGGCAGACAACAGCCTCGATCTTTATCCAGAAGATCTGCGCACTGAGATCGACGCGATCAACGCATCGATCTATCCACGTCTTAACAACGGCGTTTATCGTACCGGCTTTGCCACCACGCAGGTGAGCTATCAGCAGGCGTTTCATGATGTGTTCAGCCAGTTAGACGAACTTGAACAGCGTCTGAAAGATGGCCGTACCTTCCTGCTGGGCGAGCGCCTGACTGAAGCTGATATCCGTTTGTTCGTGACGCTGGTGCGTTTTGACGTCGCCTATCATGGCCTGTTCAAATGCAACCTGCGCCGCCTGCGCGACTATCCGCTGCTCGATCGCTATCTGAAGAGTATGCTGGCGGTTTCGGGTGTGCGTCAGACAGTGAACATCGACCATATCAAACAGGGTTACTATTCGATTAAGGCGCTGAACCCGAATGGGATTGTGCCGGTAGGCCCGGATATGGCGGATTATGGTTTATAAGGAGCAGGATGATGGCAAAAGCGTTGGTGATTTTTTTACATGGTGTGGGCAGTAATGGCGACGATCTGGCAGGACTCGGTCAGCATTGGGCCAGCCTGCTGCCGGATGTGGCCTTTGCCTCGCCGAATGCGCCCTATCCATTTGAACATGCGATGGGCTATCAGTGGTTTAGCCTGACGGGCATTACCCCAGAAAATCGTCCTGCTCGCGTGCGTCAAGCCCGCGCGGCGTTTGATGAAACACTGCAACAGCTGATGGCGCAGCACGGTATGGCGGGCGCGTGGGATAAAGTGATTCTGGTGGGCTTTTCTCAGGGCTCGATCATGGCGCTGGATGCACTGGCATCTGGCCGTTATCCGCTGGCGGGCGTGGTGGCGTTTTCCGGCCGGTTGTCTTTTGAGGGTGCATTAACACCCAACCCGCAGACCCCGGCCCTGCTGATTCACGGCAAAGTGGATGATGTGATTCCGTTTAGCGAGAGTGAATCTGCGGTAGCGCGTCTGCAGGCGGCAGGCGTCACGGTGGAAGCGCGCTATGAAGCCGCTACCGGCCACACCATTTCGTCACAGGGTGCGATGCAGGCAGCCGCATTCATTGCCCAGTGTTTGCAGGACTAAGGCCAGTAGCGATTCAATGCGCGCCAGGCTTGTTGCGCGGCCACCTCCGGCGGTTGCGCTTTCAGCCCATCGTTAAACACTTCAATGCCGACCGGGCCACGATAGCTGGCGCTTTTTAGCTTATCGACAAAGCGATCCACTTCAATAATGCCGTCACCGGGCAATAAGCGCTGGTGACGCGCAAAATCGCTCAGCGCGCCCCTCTCTTGCGGCGGCATCTCTGCCATATCACACAGCTGCACTTCATAGATACGATCGGCAGGAATGCCATCCAGCTGCGAGGCATCACCGCCTAAAGCACAGATGTGGAACAGATCGACCACCAGTCCAATATTCGGCTGGTCCAGACGCTGCAATCGTTCCCACGCCAGCGGCAGCGTATTATCCACGCTGCACCACGCCATGGGTTCGTACATGATGCGCATGTTATAGCGCGCGGCTTCCGAGGCCATCCAACGCAGATCTTCATCGATGCGCTCCGCCACGCAATCTTCACGCGTGGTGGCCGGTGCCTGAATGGTGTTGCAACCGATAGACTGCGCAATCTGGATAAACTGCCGCAGCTCTTCACGCTTCTGTAAACGTTCGCGGTCAGGGCTGCCGGTAAAGTCGCGCAGTACCTGAACATTGGTAAATCCCAGGTTTAACTCTTGGGCCAGCTGCGGCGTACTGGCCTCCACATCATCCCGCCAGATTTCGACCTGATCGAAACCGGCGGCACGGGCCGCGCGCAGTTTCTGCTCAGGTTCACCGTTTAACAACACCAGGTTAAGGAATTTGGGGTTACTTCGCATCAACGGGCTCCCTAATCGTCCGGATAAATCGGTGACAGGTTCTGCTTGTCACGCAAACAGAACAGCGACCAGTATCTACCTCTTAGGAGTTATTTCAAGCCCGTGATGCGCAGGGCTTTTATCCCAGCAGATTCACCACCGCAAAGCCGGCGAAGGTCATCAGCAGTGAACCCATCACATGCACCATCACGCTCGACATCGCCCAGAGGTATTTACCGGTTTGCAGCAAGCCGACAATTTCCGCTGAAAAGGTAGAGAAGGTGGTTAAACCGCCGCACAAGCCAGTGACGATCAGCAGTTTCCAGAAAGGGTCAATATGCGGATTGCGGATAAAAAACGCCAACGCTGCACCGATGATAAAACCGCCAACCAGATTCACCATTAAGGTGCCCGGCGGCAGATTAGGAAACAACGCGTTGAACCGCAGGGAAATGAGCCAGCGTAGCGAGCAGCCCACGGCACCGCCAAGCACAACAGCCAGTAACGACTTCAACATACTTTTGGAGCTCCTGAAATGAGTTACGCGCAGGGCCGCGGCAGGACAGAAAAACGCCTGACACACCGCCGTCTCCCGCGCAGGGATACGAGTGTTGTCAGGCGTCATCAGCCGTCTGTTTCCAGAACGGCGGTTGGGGAAGGTGGCACGCCATCACCTTAGAAGGACGATAATACGCTGGCGCAGCGGGGGTGACAATACACCAGAGATCAGTGCGTCATTAATGCACAAGTATGCGTCGCAGTAATAATTGTTGGATGCTTTGCCGGTATGACACAAGCACATGAACGAACACCGTGTTTTCTTCAATTGAAAATAATATGCGGTAGTTTTCACTGCTGTTGAATTCGCGGTAACGCGTGACACCCAAATCAGCCAATTGGGAACTCACGGGGCAACTTGAAGGAAAATTGCGTACTCGCGATTCAAACTCGTCAATCACTCGCGCAATGATAGCGTTGTAATCGTTACCTAAACGGCGATGAAAAGCAGAAATCTTTTCCAGACTTAATCGAACAGTGGGGAGATAAATAATAGTGAACTGCTCATCCTTGTGCTCCATATCATCCTCACAGGCCTTCGAGTAACTGTTCGCGAGTCATACCTTTCCCAGCAGCTTTATCCTCTTCCGAGAGGGCCAGCAATTTAAGTAGAGCTAGCGTTTCATCCCGTTGTTGGCGCTCTTCCCAAGACTCAATAACATACGCTGGTGTGCCGTTTTGCGTCACAAGAATTGGCTCGGAAAGATCGAGAGCGGCTGCATTTTTTTTGATATAGCTAATCGTTTCGATTTTCATAAACACCTCCTTAATAGACTAAATTTAGACTTTTTATGTCCTGGTGGCAATGGTTGTTTATCACCCATTTTAAGAACAAAAGGAGATCCCGATGCGTACCCTGATTTTTGACACTGATATTGGCGTGGATGATGCCTTTGCACTGGCCTATGCGGCTAAAACTCAGCAGCTGTTGGGCATTACCACGGTATTCGGCAATGTGGCGGTCGGCCAGGCAGTGAAAAATGCCCGACTGTTCTGCGAAATGATGGGGATTGAAGCATCGGTGTATCGCGGCTGCTCGCGTCCGCTGGCGTTAGCCCCTTCTGCACCTGCCACGCTGCACGGTCTGGATGGATTGGGTGATGCGTTCGAGAACTCACACAGTGAAGAAGCACCCAACGCGGTGCAGTTCATTATTGATAGCGTGCGCACGCAGCCTCATGCCATCACCATCGTGGCGATTGGTCCGCTGACCAATATCGCCAGCGCCATCAATCAAGCGCCGGATATCATTCCACTGGTGAAAGAGTTAGTGATCATGGGCGGTGCCTTTGGCACTGACGGCCATTCCGGTAACGTCTCACCGTTTGCCGAGTTCAATATCTGGAAAGATCCGCATGCTGCCGATCAGGTGCTGGCCTCGGCGCTGCCGGTGGTGGTACTACCGCTGGATGTGACGCACAAAGTGCTGATTACCGGCGATGAAGTGCGGCAGTTAAATCAGCCGGTATTGAGCGCCATCTGCCGCCCTTATCTGGCCTACAGCCTGCAAAAAGAGGGATTTGATGGCATGGCGCTGCACGACACCTTGACGCTGTCATGGCTGGCATTGCCGCAAGCGTTCACCGTCACCGAAGCACCAGTGCGCGTGATAACGGAAGGCATCAGTCGTGGCCAAACAGTACGGCGTCTCGGCGCCCTCGCCTCGCGCGAAGATCCGTTTGCCGGACTCCGCCCACAACGCTTGTGCCTCGGCGTGGATGCCGAAGCGGTGCGGGAACACTTTTTTGCCACATTGCGGGCATGAGATTGATGATCGCTATCAATGGCGTAATGCTTGCCCGTTAAGCGCCGGGTGATAACGCAGTCTGGTACCGTTCCGGGGCTGGCTGCTCTGAACTTTCAGTGCGTGTTGTCAAAAACGGCACGGTGGTTGAGGCCAGAGCGCCTCTGCTGCTGCAAGGGCTATCCGCAGCGCTGAGGCTTTTACGTTGGGCCTGGAGCCAGGCGCAGGGAGGCGACTGGCAGTTCGGGTTGGCCTGAATGGCCTTACCCGAACCGTCCGTCGGCACGACGTAGAAGCCGAAGGCACCGCGTCAGCGGCGCGAGGACGGCCCGGCAGCAGCAGAGGTGCTCTGGCCCGCATTGGCGCGCAGTTAAGCGCACCGACTACCTCGCAAAATGAATCACACCTTTGATCAGCTCACGATTGTTAATCACCTCTGACTCAAAGGCCTCCGCCAAAGTAGAAAAATCATAATGCCGATTCAGCATGATGTCGGCACGTAGCTGCCCACTCGCCATCAGTTCACCGACTTTCGCGAAATCTTCGTGAGTGGCATTGCGGCTGCCCATCAACGTTGTTTCACGTTTGTGGAACTCAATGTCAGGAATCACCAAATCGCCTTTATGCAGGCCGACAAACACAATGGTGCCGCCATGACGAATCAGCTTCACCGCACCGTTCATCGCCGCTGGGCTGCCGGTGGCATCAATCACTTTCGCCGCCAGACGCCCACCAAACTCCGCACGCAACGTGGCTTCGAAATCCTCAGCCATCGGGTTGAGGGTCGCGAGCCCCAGTTTGTCTGTGACATGCGCGCGTCGCGGTTCGCTGGTATCGGCCACCACCACCTGGGCACCCGCCGCAGCCGCTATTGCCGCGACACCCAGACCAATTGGCCCAGCACCGACCACCAACACCTGCTCATCCGCTGCCACCGCCGCCCGACGCACCGCATGCGCGCTGATGGCAAAAGGCTCGATCAGTGCCGCCGCTTCCGGCTCTACATCATCAACAGCTAACAGGTTGCTGGCGGGTACGCTGAGGAACTCGCAGAAGCCTCCATCCTGATGTACGCCAATCACCGATATATTTTCGCAGCAGTTGGTCTTCCCACTCAGGCACGCATCGCACTGCTGGCATGAAACATAAGGAATGAGCGCCACGCGCTGGCCAACCTGGAAATCCGTTACCCGACTGCCCAGTTCCACCACTTCGCCACACAGCTCATGGCCCAGCACGCGTGGATAGCTAAAGAACGGCTGGTTACCCGCCCAGGCATGAATGTCGGTGCCGCAAATCCCGGCGGCGATCGGTTTAATCACAACCTCCTGGGCGGCCGCTGTCGGTTTCTCTCGCTGCTGCCACACCATTTTGCGTGGTTCGGCAACCACCAGAGTTTTCATTGTTGTCATGGGATTCTCCTATGCTGATGTCGCAGTTATGGCGAAAATCGCTGATATCCGCTTTTTGCACATCCCGAACTGTGAGGCAGGCCAATTTTTTTGGGCTTTGTGTGGTTTTTAATAAATAAAAAACCGGAGAACCGCATGAGCCGAAGCCTGAATTTACGCCAGAACGTGATCAATCAAATGCTGGAAGGCATCGCCAAACGCCACATCCGTTCTCCGCTGCCACCGCAGGCTGCGCTGGCTGAAATGTTCAATATCAGCCGTACCACCGTGCGCCATACCTTGCAGCATCTGCATGAGCGCGGCGTGCTGGATAAGGTTGAGGAAACCTACGTTATCGTGCGCGATCCCAGCGAAGAGGATGGCTTTAGTGCATTAGCGCCTCCGATTGACCAGCAAGCGCGACAGTTTGAACAGACGTTTTTTAATCTGATCAATCAACGCCAACTCATGCCCGGCGACAGCTTTAGCGAGTTGCAGCTGGCGCAACAGGTGAAAACCAGTCCTGTGGTGGTGCGCGAGTTTCTGCTGCGGTTTATGCGTTACGATCTGCTGGAACCGGTAAAGCGCGGCCATTGGCGCATGAAAAAGTTTGATCAGCTATACGCTGAGAACCTGTTCGAACTGCGTGAAATGCTGGAAACACATGCACTTACCCGCTTTCTCAACCTACCCTCCAGTGATGAGCGCTGGATTCAGGCGCGCGACCTGTTAGATCGCCACCGTGCCATGCGTGACACCATCGCCAGTAACTACCGCCACTTTGCCGCGTTGGATAAAGAGATGCATACGCTGATTCTGTCAGCGGCTAATAATCCGTTCTTCAATCAGTCACTGGAGATCATCTCCGTGATTTTTCATTCGCATTATCAATGGGATGAGACAGATTTAAAACAGCGTAACATCGTGGCACTGGAGGAACATATGGCTATTCTGACCGCGCTAATCAGCCGCCGGGATGTCGAAGCTTTGTGCGCGTTACATAACCATCTTGGTACGGCGAAGTCATCGATGATCCGCTGCATTCGTCAGTACAATTAAAAACCGATTAAAAACCACAATTCTGAAGCGCCCGCACGAATCTGAAACATCCTCGCAACATCCCAACCGGTTTACTTCTAGTCTCCAAAGCAATCCGTTGTGGCAGCACCGTTTCGCTGCCGCAGGACCCCAACCCTCGATAACGATAAGACCCCAGACCTGGGAGGTTGCAATGGAAAATACATCTGCACGTGGCCGTGACGCTGCGCCAACATCCGTCGCCGATGGACAAGACTTTGTCCCGGCACGCGGCGATGTGGTGCGCTCACCGCGCATTAAGAAGATTCAGCTGACCGCCATGTTGCTGCTGCTGTTTGCTGCCATCATCAACTATCTCGATCGTAGCTCGCTGTCAGTGGCCAACATGACCATTCGTGGAGAACTGGGTTTATCCGCCACCGAAATTGGTGTGCTGCTGTCGGCATTCTCGCTGGCCTACGGCCTGGCACAGTTGCCTTGCGGCGCGCTGCTGGACCGTAAAGGGCCGCGCATCATGCTGGCGCTGGGGATGTTTGTCTGGTCACTGTTCCAGGCTGCTGCCGGTCTGGTGCATAACTTCACCCAGTTTGTGCTGGTACGCATCGGATTGGGCATCGGTGAAGCGCCGATGAACCCGTGCGGCGTTAAGGTGATCAACGACTGGTTCAACATCAAAGATCGCGGCATGCCGATGGGCATGTTTAACGCGGCATCGATGATTGGTCTGTCGATTGCGCCACCGATTCTGGCGGCGATGATGCTGGTGATGGGCTGGCGCGGCATGTTCGTCACCATCGGCGTGCTCGGGATGTTCCTCGCCATTGGCTGGTATCTGATGTATCGCAACCGCGATAACAGTAAGCTGAGCGGTGAAGAGATTCACTATCTGCAAGCCGGCAGCGTGGCATCACGCAAAGAGCCGCTGAGCTTTGCCGAGTGGCGCGGTTTGTTCAAGCAGCGCACCATGTGGGGCATGATGATTGGCTTCAGCGGCATCAACTACACCGCGTGGCTCTACATCGCCTGGCTGCCGGGTTATCTGCAATCGACCTATCATCTGGATCTGAAAAGCACCGGCTTGCTGGCGGCGATTCCATTCCTGTTTGGCGCAGCGGGTATGTTGCTGAACGGCTATGTGGTGGATGCGTTGGTGCGTCGTGGAATGGATGCGGTGAAAGTGCGTAAGGTATCGATTGTCAGCGGCATGCTGCTGTCTGCGGCCTTCACCACCTTCGTCACCCGTGCAACAGACACCACCAGTGCAGTGACGCTGATTGGCATGGCATTGTTCTGCATTCACTTTGCTGGGACATCTTGCTGGGGCTTGATTCACGCGAACGTCACCGCACGTATGACGGCTTCCGTGGGCAGCATCCAGAACTTCGCCAGTTTTGTGTTTGCTTCGTTCGCGCCGGTGATCACCGGTTGGGTGCTGGACACCACCAAGTCATTTAGCCTGGCGCTGATGATTTGTGCAGGCGTGGCCGTAGTGGGTGCACTGGCGTATTTGGTGCTGGTGCGTAAACCGATTACGGATGGGGTTTGATTCCCGGTGCGCATTAATGCGCACCCTACGAAAACCGCACCAAGCCATTGTAGGGTCGCCATTAATGGCGACCCAAACGCGCTTAAGTGGCAAGCATTACGGTATTCATGGCGACCGGGTAAAAAACCGCGTTTCACACTGTCGCGCAATCTCCCACAGCTTATTGCGAATCACCTGTTTCAGCTGCAACGTTGACTGCGATTGCGGCTGATCGCGGCGGCTGATCAACATCACTTCAAACGGCAGCGGTTGTGCCACCGGCAGCAGTTTTAGCTGGTCTGCATAGCGGCAGGCGGTAAACAGATCCACCACGCCCACACCGCCGCCTGCCAGCACCATATCAGCAATCACCGAATAGGTTTTGATCGACAACGACACCGCCGGGTCCAGCCCTTTGTCACGCAACGCACGGTGCAGCACGCGCCCAAGTGGATCCTGGTTCTGCATCATCAACAGGTTATTGGCACACAACCACTCCAGCGTGGCGGGTTCGTTATGGGTGTGATGCTGCGGCAACAGTGCCACCATTGAGGATTGAAACAGCGGTTCCGCCAGCAGATCGGCATCCACCTGCTGACCAAACACCAGCGCGAAATCGAGCTGGTTATCCATGATCATCTGACACAGCGTGCTGAAGTGTTCGGTCACTAACTCCACACTCACCGATGCAGCCTGCTGTCGCCAGTTGACCAGTGCGGGTGCTAATACCATCTGTCCAAAAGCGTGTGCAGCACCCACACGCACCGTTTGCCCCTCGCCGCGCCGCAACTGCTCGGTAAGTTGGGTGATGGAGTGTAAACGCTGATAGAGATCTTCCACTTCGGGCAGTAAACGCCGACCTTCTGCGGTGACCACCATGCCCTGCGCACGCCGTTCAAACAGGGCAAAACCCAGCTGCTGCTCGGCGTGCGTCAAGACGCGACTGACATTTGGCTGCGACACATTGAGCAATCGCGCCGCCGCACTGATGCTGCCGGTCTGCACAATCGCCTGAAAGACTTCAATGTGTCGTAATCGCATAATTACTCGCCCCAGGTCGCTTCGAGCACGCGCAGCCAGTTGCCGTGGCAAATTTTTTCCAGCAGTTCGCGTGAATAGCCGCGTGCCGCCAGCGCATTCACCACCAGCGGAAAACCGGCCACATCTTTCATGTCACCCGGCATGGTGGCGCCATCCAGATCGGAACCAAAGCCCACGCCATCTTCACCCACTTTTTCCAGCAGATACTCCACATGCTGCACGATGGCATCCACGGTGGTGGGTGCATGACGATCGCCATCTTCACGCAGGAAAGGTACGGCGAAGTTCACGCCAACAAAGCCGTGGGTTTCTTTGATCGCCGCCAGCTGGCGATCGGTGAGGTTACGCGACTGGGCGCTGATCACATGGGCGTTGGAGTGACTCGCCACCAGCGGTGCATCGCTGATCTCCGCCGTGTGCCAGAAGCCCTTCTCATCCATATGCGACAGGTCAACCATGATGCGGCGCTGATTACAGTCACGCACCAGCTGCTTACCCGCTGCGGTTAAACCGTTACCGACATCGGGTGAAGACGGATAGAGGAACGGCACGCCCTCGCCAAACTGATTGGGTCGGCTCCACAACGGCCCCAGGGTACGCAGGCCGCTGGCATAAAGAATATCAAGCAGCTCGCCATCGGTATCCAGCGCTTCCGCCCCTTCCACGTGCATCACCACCGCCAGCACGCCCTTTGCCATGCATTCGCGAATATCGCGCACGCTGCGGCAAATCTTCACTTGTCCTTCAGAGGCCTGCTCAATTCGCAGCAGCAGCGCCAGCATCGAAAAAGTGGCATCGCGCGCAGCGCCAATAATTTCCTGAGGAAAATCTGAGAGGTCTGGCGCACTTCTTGCAATCAGAGGGTGAGATGGCACCCAGGTGGCAAATATCCCACCTACCATATTTCCCTGGCGGATACGGGGAAGATCCATCTGACCGCGTCCGGTGCCCTGCATGAAGGCCCGCACTGCGTCAGGCTGATGGTGCTGCCAGAGTTTATTGAGCACATCGTTGTGACCGTCAAAGACCGGAATGTTGAAGATGTCAGACATGTTTTATCGGTTCCATATTCGGGAGAAAGCGCAAGCGCTGCCAGCTGGCGGGGCAAATTGCACCAAAAAGAGGCAAGTCTTTACGCATGAAACAAATGGCTTAATCCCATTATTAATCCTCCCGCACTGCGGGAAAGTCAAGACAAAAAACAGCAAAATAATTAAATTTAATTTTAATAATCAATAACTTGGAGTTGTCATGGTAACCAGAAGACGTTTTCTCGCAGGATGCGCCGCCGTCCCTGCTTTTTCCTATCTGAGTCTCAATACCGCCTTCGCTGATACGCCACCGAGTATGTTCGTGATGGCGATGCAGCTGGACAACATCACCAGCCTCGACCCGCACGAAAGCTTTGAAGCCACCGGCGGCCAGATCTGCGGCAACATGTACCAGCGCCTGGTCACGCCCGATCCACAAAAAGCCGACAAGGTGATCGGCCAGCTGGCAAAAAGCTGGGATGTCAGCAGTGATAACAGCACCTATACCTTCCACCTCGACCCGGCAGCGAAATTCGCCGATGGCACAGCGCTCACCGCAGAAGATGTCGCCTATTCGATTGAACGTATCGTCAAACTGGATAAAAGCCCGGCCTTTATCATCAACCAGTTTGGCTTCACCAAAGACAATGTGACGCAGTTGGTCACCGCGAAAGATGCGCATACCGTGGAGATGAAACTGGGTGCGCCAGCAGCCGAAACCTTCCTGCTGTATTGCCTCTCCGCCACCGTCGGCAGCATCGTGTCGAAGAAAACCTGTGAAGCCAACCAGCAGAACAACGACTTCGGTAATGCGTGGCTGAAACAGCACAGCGCCGGCTCGGGCACCTTCACCCTGCGCACCTGGAAAGCCAGCGAAACGGTGATTCTGGAACTGAACCCGCAATATGCTGCGCAGAGCAAGATTAAGCGCGTGATCCTGAAGCACATCACTGACCCGGCAGCTCAGGCGTTGATGGTGAAGAAAGGGGATGTCGATGCCGCCTACGATCTCACCACCGAGCAGCTGTTGCAGGTGAAGAACGACAGCAACGTCTCGCTGGTCAATCAGTCGCTGTCAGCCATCATGCTGATGTCATGCAACACCAATAATGAATACCTGAAAAAGCCGCAGGTGTGGCAAGCCCTGAAGTGGGCGCTGGACTACGACAGCATCCAGAAGAACATTCTGTCGATGAGCTTTATTACCCATCAAAGCTTCCTGCCAAGCGGCTTCCCGGCGGCATTGGACGATACGCCCTTCCACAAAGACGTGGCGAAAGCTAAGTCGCTGCTGGCGGAAGCGGGTTATCCCAATGGATTCGAGATCACCCTCGACCACTACTCAATGCAGCCGTATCCCGATATCGCTCAGGCGATCCAGACCCAACTGGGCGCCATTGGCATCAAGGTGTCGTTGATTGCCGCCGAGAACCGCCAGGTGTTGACCAAGATGCGTGCGCGCCAGCATCAACTGGCGCTGACCGTGTGGGGCGCGGACTATTTCGATCCTAACTCCAACACCGAAGCCTTCTGTGTGAATACCGACAACAGCGAAAATGCCCGCAGCCGCACGCTGGCATGGCGCTGCAGCTGGTCAGATGAAGAGTTCAATAAACTCACCGAGCAGGCGCTGCACGAACCCGATCCGGCGAAGCGTATTGCACTTTATCAGCAGATTCAGCAGTTGGGCCGCGAGAAAAGCCCGTTCATCTACATGATGCAGAAGACCAAGAATGTCGCCTGCGGCAAAAACATCTCGGATGTGCACATGACGGTGCTGGAGCAATGGCCATACGATCAGGTGAAAAAAGCCTGATGCCTTTACTGAAGAAAATCGTCAGCACCCTGGGAAGCCTGGTGCTGACGCTGTTTGGTCTGTCGGTGCTGACCTTCTTTATTGGTCGAGTGATGCCCACCGATCCGGTGCTGGCGGCGGTGGGTGATAACGCACCGCAATCCGTGGTGGATCGCGTGCGCATTGAGATGGGGCTGGATCAGCCCCTCTACATCCAGTTCGGCCACTATCTCAACCAATTACTCCATGGCGATCTGGGTAAATCGATTCTCACCTCGAATCCGGTAACCACCGATATTGCGCGCTTCTTCCCGGCTACCATGGAACTGGCGACAGCGGCGATTATTATCGCTGCGCTGGTCGGTATTCCGCTGGGAGTCTGGGCGGCAGTGCGACAAAGCACCTGGGTCGATCAGACCATCCGCGTGGTGTGCCTGGCGGGGCATTCACTGCCGGTATTTGTGCTGGCACTGCTGAGCCTGCTGGTGTTCTACGCGGTACTCGGCATTGCGCCGGGGCCCGGTAGGCAGGACATCATCTGGCAGGATATGGTGCCGCAGGTCACTGGCTTTCTCACCATCGACTCGCTGCTCGCGGGTGAAACCGATGCCTTCTGGGATGCGCTGGCACACATGGCGCAGCCGGTATTGATCCTCGCCTACTTCAGCATGGCCTACATCACGCGTATGACGCGCACCTTTATGCTCAATGCCTTGAGCGGCGAGTTCGTGATCACCGCGCGTGCTAAAGGGCTGTCATCGCGCCGGGTGATCTGGCGGCATGCCTTCCCTACCGTGGCGGTGCAGCTGGTCACCGTGCTGGCGCTGACCTACGCCGGCTTGCTGGAGGGCGCGGTCGTCACCGAAAACGTCTTCTCCTGGCCCGGCCTCGGACAGTATCTCACCACCTCGCTGATGAACGCCGACATGAATCCGGTGGTCGGTGCCACGCTGCTGGTCGGCACCGTGTATGTGTTGCTGAATCTGCTGGCTGACCTTCTCTATCGACTTTGGGACCCACGCGTAAAATGATCTTCTTCTCTCGTGACTGGCTGCTGGACGATACGCCAGCCAATCGCCGTCAGGCGGTGTGGGGCCGACGCTATCGCTTGTGGCTCAGCCTGCGCAGCAACCCGCTGGCGATGGCCGGATTGGCGGTCATTGCCGTTATGCTATTGCTGGCGCTGTTCGCCCCGTGGCTGACGCCCTTTGACCCTGGCACACAGCATCTGGAAAATCGTCTGGCGCTGCCTTCAGCGGCGCACTGGCTCGGCACGGATGAACTCGGCCGCGATGTCTGGACGCGCATTATCTATGGCGGACGTACCACGCTCGGCATGGTGATCGCCGTGGTGCTGCTCACCGCCCCGCTCGGCCTGCTGATTGGCTGTATCGCGGGCTACGCGGGTGGCATTGTGGATAAGACGCTGATGCGTATTACCGACATCTTCCTCGCTTTTCCGCGTTTGATTCTGGCGCTGGCGTTTGTGGCTGCGCTAAAGCCCGGCGTGGAGAGCGCGATTCTGGCGATTGCCTTAACCGCCTGGCCGCCGTATGCGCGTCTGGCACGTGCCGAGACGATGCAGTTCCGCCACAGCGATTTTATCGCCGCCAGCCGACTCACCGGTGCCTCGCCGTTGCGCATTATCCTGCGCCACATCATGCCACTGTGCGTGCCGAGCCTGATTGTGCGTGTCACGCTCGATATGAGTTCCATCATCATCACCGCCGCCAGCCTCGGTTTTCTGGGGATGGGCGCGCAACCGCCGTCGCCTGAATGGGGCACCATGATTGCGACCGCGCGCCGCTTCCTGTTTAGCGAATGGTGGGTGCCATTGATGCCATGCATCGCCATCTTCCTGACCTCACTGGCGTTTAACTTTCTCGGCGACGGTCTGCGTGACGTGCTGGACCCTAAGGAGCGCTAAATGCTGGTGGAAATTGAAAACCTGCGCATTGCCTTTCGCAGTCGCACAGAAACCTTTGAAGCGGTGCGCGGCGTCAGTTTTAGCGTGGGCCGCGAGAAGTTCGCTATCGTGGGTGAGAGCGGTTCCGGTAAATCCCTGACCGCACGCTGCCTGATGCAGTTGCTGCCGGGTAATGCGGAAGTCACCGCCGACGTATTGCGTTTTGACGGTATCGATCTGCGCGGCGCCAGCGAAAAAGTACTGCGCCAGATTCGCGGCAAACGGGTGGGATTCATCCTGCAAGACCCGAAATATTCGCTCAATCCGGTGATGACCATTGGGCAGCAGATTGCGGAAGCCTGGCGCGAGCACAAAGGCGGCAGCCGCAAAGCGGCGATGCTGGCGGCGATTGATCTGCTGGAGCAGGTGAAAATTCGTGATGCCGCCGCGGTGGCGAAGCGCTATCCGCATGAAGTTTCCGGCGGGATGGGCCAGCGCGTGATGATTGCCATGATGCTGGCACCGGATCCAGAACTGCTGATCGCCGATGAGCCTACCAGCGCGCTGGATGCCACGGTACAGGCAGAGATCCTGAAGCTGATTGACGATCTGGTTTCAGCACGCGGCATGGGGTTGATCCTGATCAGTCACGATCTGCCTTTGGTGTCGCACTTTTGCGATCGCGTGGCGGTGATGTACGCCGGACGCATTGTCGAACTGCTGGAGGCGGGACAACTGCAGCAGGCGCAACACCCGTATACCCGTGGATTGCTGGCCTGTTTACCCTCATTAAAACATCCGCGCGAGCGTTTACCGGTATTGCAGCGCGATGCGGCGTGGCGGGAATAACGTCTTGCCCATCTACGCGGTTTTATCCCCATGCCCGCTTTACGCCCGCAGGATGCGTAGGGATGCGTACCGTTCAACGAACGCACAGAATTTACAGGCAGCTTCATGATTGAAATAGATAACCTGCGCATCGCCTTTGGTGCGCATCAGGTAGTGAAAGGTGTGAGCTTCGCCGTCGCCAACGGCGAAAGCTTTGGCATGGTCGGCGAGAGTGGTTCGGGCAAATCCACCATCCTGCGCGCCCTTGCCGGGCTCAATGCCGACTGGCAAGGCAGCATGAAATTTGGTGGCATGGAGCTGGGCGCCAAACGCAGCCGTGCTTTCTATCGCCAGGTGCAGATGGTGTTTCAAGACCCCTTTGGTTCGCTGCACCCGCGTCAAACTATCGACCGCATTTTGCATGAGCCGTTGCTGGTGCATCAGCTGGATCGCGCCGAACAGCGCATCAGCCAGGCGCTGAGTGAAGTTGGCTTACCTGCTGCGGTTCGTTTCCGCTATCCGCATCAGCTTTCCGGCGGTCAGCGTCAGCGCGTGGCAATTGCCCGCGCATTGATTGCCGAACCGGAAGTGCTGCTGCTGGATGAGCCCACTTCGGCGCTGGATGTGTCAGTGCAGGCCGAAATCCTGAATTTACTCAGCGATCTACGCAGCGAACGCAAACTCACCTACATTATGGTGACGCATAACCTCGCGGTGGTGACCCATCTGTGCCAGCGCATTGGGGTGATGCAGCACGGTGAGATGGTGGAGCAGTTGAGCGCGGAGGATTTGCGCGCGCGGCGCATCCAGCATCCGCATACCGCTCAACTGTTTGATCTCAGCATGACGCTGGAGGAACCAGCATGACCGCGAACTGGCAACAGGCCGCTGATATCGCCCCACTTTTCGATCTCAGCATGACGCTGGAGGAAGCAGTATGACCGCAAACTGGCAGCAGCCCGCTGATATCGCACCACTTTTCGATCTCAGCATGACGCGGGAGGAACCAGTATGACCGCGAACTGGCAACAGGCCGCCGAAGTAGCACAGCAGATAACACAAGGCTGGCAGCAGCCCGGCGCACCGGGTGGTGCGATAGTCCTGTTTGATGCTCATCAGATTCACTCCACACACTGCGCCGGTCTGGCCGATCTGGCGCAACAAACCCCCTTCAGCGCCGACAGCGTGGTGCGTTTTGCCTCGATAACCAAGCATCTGTTTGCCGCGCTGGTCACCGGGCCGGGCCGCCGTTATCTGCAACTCGACGATAAGCTGGTGCAGCATCTACCGCAGCTTACGGGCGCCAACGGCCAGATCACCGTCGGCCAGGCGCTGGATATGAGCAGTGGTCTACCTGATGTGCGCGAGACCCTGTCGCTGCTGGGATTGTCGGTGTACAACGCCACCAGCGCTGCCGATCTGCTGGATTTTGTCGCACAGAAAGGGGACCTCAGCTACCCGCCGGGAAGCGAGATCTCTTACACCAACACCGGTTACCGCCTGGTGGAAGAGGCGCTGAAAGCCAAAGGTGTACTGTTCAACGATCTGTTGCAGCAATATATCTGCGAGCCGCTGGATATCAGTTTGATCGCGCCGGAAACCTGGTTCGATATCGTGCCGGGACTGGTGCCGGGTTACTGGCAAAATGGCCAACAGTGGCAGCTCTCCAGCGCCGGATTACACCTTTCCGCCTCGGGCAGTGTCACCGGCAGCGTCAATCATCTGACGCGCTGGCTGCAAAGCCTATTAGCGGACAGTGGTCCCGGCGCAGGGGTATTGCAACGTTTGACCGCACCGCGCAGCCTCAATGATGGCCGAATCAGCGGCTACGGGCTAGGCATCACCAGCTCCACACTGGGCAGCCAAACGCTGTTTGGTCATGGCGGTTCACATGCGGGTTACAAGAGCTACTTCCTGTTGCATCCGGAGTTGAAGCTGGGCGTCGCGATTGTCGCCAACCGCGAAGATGTGACGACGTCAGAAAGTGCACTGCGTGTAATGGCGGCACTGCTGAATCGCACGCTGCCGGAGAAAGGTCATGATCTGACGCCGGGCTTATACGTGGCGGAAAACGCCGCCGACTGGCTGGAGATCAAAGGGGTCACAGCGACCTGGCTGGGTGCTGGCGAAACATTGTGGCGCGCCGACCCGCATGGTAATGCGGTCTCGCTCTCCAGCACCTTCCCGATCACACTGCGTCATGAAGGTGCAGCCATTGTCGGTGAAATCGGTCATGCGCCGCGCCATTTTGTGCCGCTACAAGCCGAAAGTGCCAGCCTTGAACAGCTTCAGGGCCGTTGGTTCGCGCATGCCTGGCGCAGTGAAATGGTGATTGAGGGTGATCGGCTGATCATGGGCATTGGCCCAGCGGCCATTCATGCCACGTTGCAATCGCTGGGCGGCGATCGCGTGCTCGCCACTGCACAGGATGGGCCATGGGAAAAGCGCTTTGTGATAGCGCGCGAAGGTGACTCGCTGCGGCTGCTGCTCAATCGCAGCCGCGTGGTGAGGTTTACGCGCTAAGCGGACGCCATTGATGACGTGAAGCGAGTCAATGAAGCGCACATTCGTAAAAGCCTCAGCGCTGCGGATACCCCTTGCAGCAGCAGAGGTGCGCTGGTCTCAACTATTGTGCCTTTTTTAACAACCCACACAGAAGCCTCGAAGCAGGCTGGTGCCGCTCAGGGGCTGGCAATTCGCAGCGCTGAGCGTAATGAGTCTGCCAGGAGAGTCCGCAGGACGCGGGCGAAAGGCGGGGCGGCACACGATGTGCCATCCCCGCCGGTCCGTCAGGCAGACGAATGAAGTGAAGGTACCGCTTTAGCGGCGCGAGGACCGCCAGCACCTGAGCGGCACCAGACGGCGTTATCCCCTGCCGCGGAATGAACAATCATTACGCCTTAAATGGCAATCTGCGCATTCAAGCATCACGGCTTAAACAACGTGGTGGCGCAGACGACCAATCTTCTCGATCTCGACCTCAATCACATCACCGGGGAACATAAACAGTGGTGGCGTGCGTTTCTTACCGACGCCGCCCGGTGAACCGGTGATGATCACATCACCTGCTGACAGCGGGCTGAACGCTGAAATGTATTCGATAATTTTTGCCACCGGATGCACCATGCTGGCGGTGGTGTCGTTCTGCACTTCACGCTCATTCAGCCAGGTTTTGATCGCCAGCTGCTGCGGATCGGGGATTTCATCTGAGGTGGTCATCCACGGGCCAAAGCCACCGGTCTGCTGCCAGTTTTTACCGGCGGTAAACCAGGTAAACTGCATGTCACGCACCGTGGCATCCATAAAGCAGCTGTAACCCGCAACGTGTTGCAGCGCATCGGCCGCTTTAACCTGATAGGTATCTTTGCCGATGATCACTGCCAGTTCGCCTTCGTAATCGAACTCCTGCGTGGTGGCCGGTTTTAACAGCGGCTGCTCATGACCTGCCAGTGAATCGGCAAAACGCACAAACAGCGTTGGCGCTTCTATAGTCTCGGCAAACTCTTTACGCTTGTCCGCGTAGTTCATGCCAACACAGAACACTTTGCCAGGATTTTCCACTACCGGAAGAAAGCGAATAGCGCTGTATGGGTGATCCGCAGGCAGTGAGCGAAAGGCTTCCAGGTCGCTGACCGCGCCGCGTTGTAACAAAGATTTCAGGTCCGGGCACTCCGCGCCGAGGCGCGAACCGACGTCAACAATGCCCTCTTCCCGCACGATTCCGTAACTTTTTCTTTCCTGGTCAATAAGATAAAAACTGCAGAGCTGCATGACTGCCTCGTTGTTATATATAAATTGCGCGCAGGTTACCAAAAGCCAGCAGGAAATGCGGTACGACCTGCCAGGAATATGCCTGCACCATGCCTTGCTCTACACCGCTGCGGCGTGGTTTATCGCACTCTCCTGGAGCGGCATTGTTGATGCAAGGTGTGCAATAAATTGCGCCGCTACACATCCAGCGGCCTTCGATGCTGGCGGCATTGTTGCTGGCAGATGCGCAATAAATTGCGTCGCTACACATCCAGCGGCCTTCGATGCTGGCTGCATCATGACTGGGTGCTGGCCAGATAGGAGAACGCACTCAGCAGGCTGATCAAGGTGCCCATTTGATCGGCACGATAGCCCACGGTTACGGCATCAATACGCGTCACGCCGGGAATCAGACTGAACAAATCCGCGAGCACCGGTTTACTGGCCTGCAACTGCATCTCATACGGCGCGGTCAAACGTGTGGTGCTGACCTGGCGCGCACGCTGTACCGCCGCGGTGGCGGCAGCACGAATGGCGTTTTGTGCCGCTTGCGGACTGATGGACTCGGCGCAGGTATGGGAAATCGCGCGTTTCACGCAGACGTAATCCACCGACGGATAGTGTTCGGCGATCCAGCCTTGTAGCTGGTCGTCACCGCTGACGAGCCAGAGCGGCGTACCCTGTTCGGCGGCGGCGGCAGCGTAGATATCGCTTTCGCCCATCACTTTGCCATTGATATGAATGCGCCAAAAAGCGCGGCCGTTAATGGTGTGCGCCAGCACGCCTGGCTCGCCCGCCGCGCTGTGATAGCCGATAAAGAACAGGCCATCGAAGGGCTGCTGCTCAATGCCTTCCACCATCGACAAGCCACGCGGCTTGCCCTGCACCATGCGCGCACGCGGATCGATGTTTTCTGCGCGCAGGTTGGTCATTTGCGCATGGCTGTCGGCCACCACCACTTCGGTGGCTCCGCCGGCAAATGCACCGTCGATGGCGGCGTTCACTTCCTGTTCCATCAACCCGCGTGCCAGCTGGTATTCCGCATGGCCGGGTGAGCACTGTTCCGGACGCATCACGCCCGCGATACCTTCAATGTCAGCAGAGATGAATATTTTCATAAGTCAGGCAAATTCCATGCGGGTTGAAACACGGTCGCCATAAATGGCGACCCTACGGGCAATTGTGGGTCAAGTGCAGCATTCAGGCTGACCGCAAGCGCTGCTGTAAAAGGCGCCATTAATGGCGACCGAAACGCACTGAAGTGACAAGCATTACGCTATGAATGGCGATCCTGTCATTAGCAGTACAACCAATCGCAACCCTAGGGTTTAGCCAATTCATCCAGCACCTGCGTCAGTGACGGACGATGATGGCCGCGAAAACCGCTGACCGCTTCGGCGCTTAACAACGCATCCAGCACTGCGTGTTCAGTGGCATCGGCAGCGGCGGCGAGCAGCGGTTCCAGCGCCGCATCCTCAGGCGGAATTGGCTGCGTTTGCGTGGAGAATGCCACGGCAATATCGCCTGAACCATGGCCCCAATAGCTGCCTAAACGCCCTAATCCGGCACCGGCGCGTTTGGCGATACGCTTGAGCTGGCGGGCATCCAGCGGCGCATCGGTGGCCATGATAATGATGATGGAGCCGGCATCGCGCTGCGGCGCCAGTTCTGGCAGCAGCGGCCCAATCATGTCACCCATGCGCACACCATCCAGCGTGAACGCATTGAGTGCCCCAAAGTTAGCCAGCACCAGCACGCCCAAAGTGGCATTCAGTGAAGGAATTAAGCGCGATGCGCTGCCAATGCCGCCTTTCAAACTGAAACAGCTCATGCCACGTCCGGCACCGACGCTGCCACGGGCGAAATCGGCCTGCGCCGAGTCCAATGCATCCTGCGCCATCGCTTCGGTCACCGCCAACGCCTGAATGTCGTTCAGCCAGCCATCGTTGCATTCCAGCGCCAGCGGATTGACGGTCGGCAAACTGCGACCCAGCTCCGGGTTGCGGCTGATGGCATCGCGTACCAGCGTGGTAAACAGCGTGCCGACTGCCAGCGTGTTACTGAGCAAGATCGGCGTTTGCAGCACGCCTAACTCTTCCACTTGCACCAACCCGACCGGCTTGGCAAAGCCATTAAAGACCGCCGCGCCGCAGGGTAACGGCTTGAGAAACAGATTATCGCCCGGCGGCACAATCGCCGTCACACCGGTTTGTCTCTCACCGTCTGCCAGCGTGTGATGGCCGACGCGCACGCCGGGCACATCGCTAATGCGGTTGGTGGCGCCGCAAGCACTGCGCGGTTGCCCGAGCTGACGTTCAGTGCGCCAGCGTTGCAGCAGCCCATCGCGCTGCAGTTGTTGGAAATCCATGTTTAACTCTTTAGTTTGGGATCGAGCGTATCGCGCAGCGCATCACCCAGCAGATTAAACGCCAGCACAGTAATGAAAATCGCCAGGCCGGGGAACACGCTGACGTGCCATAAACCGCCCATCATCATGCTGCGGCTCATTGCCAGGATATTACCCCACTCCGGCACATCCGGTTCCGGGCCTAAGCCGATAAAACTGAGCCCCGCTGCCGTTAGAATACTGGTGCCGATACGCATGGTGAAATAGACAATCACATTGGAAAGCGTGCCGGGCAGAATGTGGCGCAGCAGGATCACACGATCGGGCGCCCCGGCGCAGCGCACCGCTTCGACATACGCAGCCTGTTTGAGCGATAACGTTGAGGCGCGCACAATGCGGGCAAATACCGGCACGCTGAACACCGCTACGGCGATTATCACGTTATTCAGTCCCGGACCGAGAATCGCCACCACCGCAATCGCCAACAGCATGCCGGGGAAAGCAAACAGCACGTCGGAACCGCGCATGATGAGCATATCGATCCAGCGACCGTAATAGCCCGCCAGCAAACCGAGGAGTACGCCCACCACCATGCCCAGCGTTACCGACAGCACGCCAACATAGAGTGAAATGCGCGCACCGTAGATGATGCGGCTCAGCAGGTCGCGTCCCAGATCATCGGTGCCCATCCAGTGTGCCGCTGAAGGGGGTGATGATAAGGCCATCCAGTCCGGTGCCATCGGATCCCACGGCGCCAGCCAGGGCGCGAAGATCGCCACAATAACCAGCAGCAATACAAAACCACCGGAGACCAGCGCCAGCGGATTACGCACAAAGGCGTGCAGGAAATCGCGCCACGGTGAGCGGATGGTCTGTGACGTTGCGGCAGAGAGAGAATCTGTACTCATCACGACTCCTGTCGCAGGCGAATGGCTGGATTGACCACGGCGTAGAGCAGGTCCACCAGCAAGTTAATCACAATAAATTCAAACACGAACAGCATCACCAGCGCCTGAATCACCGGCTGATCTTGTGCTTTGATCGACTCGATCAACAGCCAGCCCAAACCGGGCCAGTTGAAGACGCTCTCTACGACGATCGATCCGCCGAGCAGAAAACCGAACTGCAAGCCGAGCATGGTGATCACTGGGATCAGGGCATTACGCATCACGTGCTTCCACGTCACCAGCCGATTGCGCAGCCCTTTGGCTTTGGCGGTGCGCACATAATCTTCCTGCGCCACTTCGAGGAAGGCGGAACGGGTGAAGCGCGCCATCACGGCGGCCACTGAGGAACCCAAAGTGATAGCAGGCAGGATGATGTCGCTGGCCTTGTTGAACCCGCTCACCGAGAACAGGCCGAAGGGCATGGCAACGAACTGGATCAGCAACAGGCCCAACCAAAAAGTGGGCATCGAGATGCCGCCGACGGCGACGCTCATCAATGTCCAGTCCTGCCATTTACCACGCTTCAGTGCGGCCAGCACACCGAGAAACAGGCCGAGGATCACCGACCAGGCGAAGCCCGCCAGCGCCAGCCATAGGGTTGGCATAAAGCCTTGCTTGATCACTTGCAGCACCGGCTGTTGCGTGCGGTAAGTGACGCCAAGATCGCCACGCAACAGTCCGCCGATCCAGTTAACGTACTGCTGCGGCAGCGGATCGTTGAGTCCAAGATGCTGGCGCGCGGCTTCGACGGCTTCAATCGGTGCATCTGGCCCGGCGTAAATACGTGCGGGATCGCCCGGTAGCAGCTTGATAAAGCCGAACACTAACAGCGAGACCACCAGCAAGACCGGGATCATCTCCAGCAGTCGGCGAATAATGTATGCGAACATGCAGTTCCTTTTGGATGGCGACCAGGTACGTATAAATGCGCACCCTACGTAAAATGTGCTGATGAGCCGTAGGGTCGCCATCTGCGACGACCCATCACGACAAGTTCTTACTTAAAGGCCGCCTGGGTATAAAGGAAGTTGCCATCTGCCAGCATGGACACGCCTGTCAGGTTGCTGCGCTTGCCCACCAGGTTGTCTGGCGTGCCGAGGAAGGCAACTGGCGCATCTTTCCACAGCAGCTTCTGGGCTTCCGCATAGGCTTCACCGCGTCTGGCTGGATCGGCAGTGGCTAACCCACCGGCGATGGCTTTATCGACATCCGGATTGCTGAAGTACGAGACATTATATGAGGTCGGCACCCAGGATTCGGTGGCATACAGTGGACGCAATGCCCAGTCCGCATCACCGGTTGAGGTCGACCAACCACCGTAATAGAGGTCAAACTCTGCCTGTTTTGGATCTTTTACGCCCCACAGCTTGGCGTTACGTGTACCGGAATCCATTGGTGTCACTGTGGCACGAATGCCAACGGTCGCCAGCTGGGCTTTAAGAACCTGCGCCGCACGCACGCTGGCGGTGGTGTTAGTGGTCCACAGTTTCAAATCCAGACCGTTCGGATATCCGGCCGCTTTCAGCAAGGCTTTGGCTTCATCCGGAGCGTAGTGATAATTCGGCTCGCTCTGCTTCTGATAGAACTGCACCCCTTCCGGCATCGCGGAAGAAGCCGGTTTACCCATACCGGCAAACGCCACTTTCAACCACAGATTACGGTCGATGGCGTAGTTGATCGCCTGGCGCACGCGCACATCTGCCAATGGCTTGTGCTGGGTGTTGATCGCCATGTAGTAGAGATAGATGCTCGGATCGCGCTGGATCGCTAATTTACTGTCGCTCTGAACGGTGGCGATCAGATCCGACGGCAGCGGCCAGATCGCATCCACCTGCCCTGATTTCAGTGCGGCAACACGGGTGGCATCTTCCGGGCTGGGCGAGAAGGTCACTTTATCCACCTTCGGCCAGCCTTTTTGCCAGTAACCATCATACTTCACCAGCGAAACGGCCTTGCCCGGCTGCCAGTCGACAAACTTGAACGGACCGGTGCCGACCGGATGCAGGCGCAACTGTGCTTCTTCTGGGTATTGTTTGAGGATCGCCGGGCTCCACATCACCGCTGACGGGTGCGCCAGGGTATTGATGAAGGCACCAAAGGATTGATTGAGGTCGATTTTCACCTGGTCCGGTGCCAGCACCGTCACCTTGGCAATCATCTTATACAGGCTGTTACGCTTCAGGCCTTTGGTCTGATCGGCGAGGCGATCGAGGTTGGCCTTGACCGCTTCAGCATCAAACGGCGTGCCGTCCTGGAATGTGACGCCTTTACGCAGCGTCAGGGTAAATTCGGTGGCGTTGTCATTATGGGTATAACCGGTCGCCAGCCAGGGTTGCAGCTTCATCTGCGCATCGAACTGGAACAGGCGTTCAAAGATGCCGCTCTGTACCGAATAGCTGACGTTGTCCGAGGTATCGTGTGGGTCAAGACCGGTGATATCGGCATACATCGAAATACGCAGATCCTGCGCCTGCGCGGCGGCAGCCAGCGCGAGGGTCAAGCCAAAAGCCAGTGACGAACGGCGAAAAAGGGTTTTCATGAAATCTCCTGGTATTGAGCGTTAGCGCGATGCAATGTCGTCAGCGACCCAGTGTTGCGGTGCAACCTGGCGATAACGGGGTTTGGTGACCGTTTCGCCCAACTTGCGCAGCGGCGAAGGAATTTCGCTATCTTCGAAAGTACGGGTCTGACGGTTCTGTGGATCGGCCACCGGCACCGAGGCCAGCAGACGTTGGGTATACGGATGTTGCGGCTGGTTGAACACCGACTGACGCGGGCCAAGCTCGACAATCTGACCGAGATACATCACCGCCACGCGGTTAGCGATACGCTCCACCACCGCCATGTCGTGCGAGATGAAAATCCACGCGACGCCAGTCTGCTTTTGCAGGTCCATCATCAGATTGACCACTTGCGCCTGAATGGAGACATCCAGCGCTGAAACGGCCTCATCGGCGATGATAACTTTAGGTTTTAACGCCATGGCACGGGCAATCGCGATACGCTGACGCTGGCCGCCGGAAAACTCATGGGGATAACGCGTGGCATGTTCGGGCAACAGACCAACGCTTTTCAGCAGGGCATCGACCTGCGGCGTGGCTTCTTCCAGCGATTTCACCAGGCCGTGCAGCAGCAGTGGCTCGGCAATGGTGAAACCCACGGTCAGACGCGGATTTAAAGAGGCGTAGGGATCCTGAAATACCATCTGGATTTCGCGGCGCAGCGGCTGAAACTCCGCCTCTTTCAGGTTGGCGATTTCACTGCCCTGGAAATGAATACTGTCGGCCTGACTCTTAATCAGGCGCATCAGCGCGCGGCCGGTAGTGGATTTGCCGCAGCCGCTCTCGCCGACAATCGCCAGGGTTTCGCCCGGCCACAGGCTGAAGTCGATCTGCTCCACCGCGTGCACCTGATGGGTTAAGGCAGAAAAGATGCCGCTGCGAATCGGGTAGTAAACTTTTAAACCGCGCACATCCAGCAGCGGGGTTTCGTCATAACGGGCGGTGCGCTGTTCACCGCTATCGGCGGGCTGAGTGGCGCCCAACAGTGGGAAGCGCTGCGGCCAGCGCTGCTCGCGCATGTCGCCCAGTTTTGGCACGGCGGCCAGGAGCGCTTTAGTGTAGGGATGCTGCGGCGCATTGAAGATGTCGGCGACCGTGCCCTGTTCCACCACTTCACCGCGTAACATCACCACCACGCGGTCGGCGATTTCCGCCACCACGCCCATGTCGTGAGTGATAAACAGCACTGCCATCTGCTTCTCGCGTTGCAGGTCGCGCAGAATGTGCAGGATGCGCGCCTGCACGGTGACGTCCAGCGCGGTGGTCGGTTCATCGGCAATCAGCAGCTGTGGATCGCACGCCAGCGCCTGCGCAATCATCACGCGCTGACGCATGCCGCCCGACAGCGAGTGCGGGTAGCTTTTCATGACGCGATCAACATCGGCAATGCGAACCTGGCGCAGCAGTGCCCGCGCACGCGCATCCGCTGCGGCTTTATCGCACATCTGATGATCACGCAGCGCTTCCGTCAACTGATCGCCCACTCGCAGCACCGGATTGAGTGAGGTCATCGGCTCCTGAAAAATCATCGCCATCTCACGACCACGTAAAGTGCGGCGGTGAGTGTCGTCGAACTTTTCCAGTGCGTGGGTTGTGCCGCGACGGTCGCGGAACTGCATACTGCCGCGATCGATTCGGCCTGAAGCGGCCAGCAGGCCCATCACCGCCAGCGATGTGACGGATTTTCCCGAGCCGCTTTCACCCACTACGGCGACAATTTCACCGGGATAAATGGCAAAAGTGATGCCTTTCAGTGCCTGATTTTCGCCGCTGCGGCCGCGAAACGAGACGCTGAGATCCTGTATCGCGAGTACCGGCGCGGGACCGGCAACGCTGGCGGCGTTGGGGGTAAGTAAAGTGTCCGTCATCGTTGCCTCTTGCGGTTACAGCCAGATTCGGCCCTGAGCGTAGGAAAGGAAGGGTGAGCTATCGGCGGCCAGCCAGATGGGGCCATCCAGATCAACGTGTTCTGCAGCCATCGCCACCGGCAGCGCAGCTTCCATTGCGAGTGAGGAGCCCAGCATGCAACCAACCATCAGACGCATATCCCGCTTCTGCGCTTCTTCGACCATCGCTAAGGCTTCGGTCAGGCCGCCGCACTTATCCAGCTTGATGTTGATCATCTCGTAGCGATTACGCAGCTCGGCGATGTCTTCACGCGTATGGCAGCTCTCATCAGCACACACCGGAATCGGGTGGTTAAACCGTTGCAGGTCCTGGTCCTGCCCGGCAGGCAGCGGCTGTTCAACCATGGCGATGTTGTAAGCCTGTAGCGCAGTGAGCAGACTGTGCAGATCGACGCCCGACCAGGCTTCATTGGCATCGATGATCAAGGTGGCGCGCGGCGCAGCCTCTCTGATGGCTGCCACCTTCTCTAATATTTCGTCACGGTTCAGTTTGATTTTCAGCAGGATGGCGCCACGCGACACGGCATCAGCCGCTGCGGCCGCCATGTTTTCGATGGAGTCGAGGCTTAAAGTCTCCGCCGTGATCACCGAAGGCGGTGCAGCGCGTTCGCACTGCTGCCACAGCGTCTGCTTCGCCAGCGCGGCATCCAGACGCCACAGCGCACAGTCCAGCGCATTACGCGCTGAACCGGCAGATAAACGGCTTTGCAGATCGATTCGGCTTAAGCCCGCTTCAACATCTTCACGCATCGCTTCCAGCTGCGCCTCAACGCTGTCTGGTGTTTCATCGTAGCGCGGCGTCGGCGTGCACTCGCCACGTCCAATAAAGCCGTTTTGCTCCAGCGTGACGCGAATGACAGTAACGGCGGTACGCGTACCACGCGAAATAGCGAAAGGACGCGCCAGCGGCAGCTCCAGCACTTCAATCTGCATGCGCCGCATCTTAGCCACGCTCCTGCAGCAGGGCAGCGATATCTGCGATACCAAAACGCACCGGATCGGTAGCAGGCACGCCGAATTCAGCGCTGACTTCCGCACAATAGGCGCGGGCCTCTTCTTCGCTGTAGTTGGAGGTGTTAATAGCAAAACCGGCCAGCTGAACATTGTCGCTGGTTACATCGGCTGCGCGCAGGTTGGCCTCCACGCAATCTTTTAAACTCACCATCGGCTGATGCGGTAAATGACGCATGTGCGGACGGCCCATTTCGTGGCACATCACCAGCCAGTGCGGCTGCGCACCGTGAATCAGGCCCATGCTGACGCCCGCATAAGAAGGATGGAACAGCGAGCCCTGACCTTCAACGATATCCCAGTGGTCGGCATCATTGGCGGGTGACAGGGCTTCCACTGCACCGGCGATGAAGTCGGCAATCACCGCATCAATCGCAATGCCTTCACCAGCAACCAGAATGCCGGTTTGCCCGGTCGCGCGGAAGTCCGCCTTCATACCGCGTTCACGCATTGCCGCTTCCAGCGCCAGCGAGGTGTACATCTTGCCAACTGAGCAGTCCGTACCGACAGTAAGTACACGCTTACCTGTCCGCTTTTTGCCGCTGCCAACATTCAGTTTTGGACGCATATGACGCAGGTCAAACAGCTCAACGCCAAATTCCTGGGCTAACGCGACCAGCTCTGGCTCATCCACCAGACGATGGTGCAAACCGCTCGCCACGTTCATACCGGCTTTGATTGCGCCTTTAACCGTGTCGAGCCAGTGCTCGGGCAGATAGCCCCCCGCATTGGCGGTGCCCAGTACCAGCGTTTTCGCGCCACGTTCTTTTGCCGTGGCGATATCGAGCACGTCCAGACCTAAGCTGACAGTACAGCCCGGCAGTTTAATTTCGCCGACGCACTGCTCAGGGCGCCAGACGTGAATGCCGCGCGCCGTTTTAGCGGCCAGTGGATCGGTGACATCGCCAAGGAACAATAAATAGGGTTGTGGGATCAGCATGATGTTTCTCGTTTCAGACGGGTTAGAGGGTCTGAATCGACTATTCCATGCGGGTTAAGAGGTGACGAATGCTTGTTTGGTAGCGGGGTATAACATCAGGCTATAGCCAGATCGAAAACTGATGGTTAACGATACTAAGCCTTTGATAGAGAGAAAATTCGCGGCGTTATTGAGCGGGGGAGATAAGAAAATCATTGATAACCACAGGTCGATCCCTGACCGCGATTATCGAGGGTATAAAGTGCGATTAATGCAGTGCGCCTGGCGGGACGTGCTTGAAAGTCTCAACATATGCACGAAACACGTAGCGGAAAAAACGTTTCATTGGATACCTGGCTCAAAAATTGTTGAAGAAATACGCGAAAAGTATAACTAACGCGCGTTTTTCACGCAATTATTTTTGAGCCAGATCACAAAATGAGGGGTTTGGCAGATGCCTGAATTAGCTGAACAGGCCAAGGTGCTCGCTGAGAATAGTGCAGCCGATGCTGATTAATACGACACCCCCTAACACTTCAGCCCATTTACCCATGACCGGACCGATAAAGCGTCCGACCATCACGCCCGTGGTGGCCATAATCGTCGTGGCGGCGCCAATTGTCAGTGCAGTGAGCACAATATTCACCTGCAGGAATGCCAGGCCGACGCCCACCGCCAGCGCATCAAGGCTGGTTGCTACCGCGGTCATCGCCAGTACCATAAAGCCATGACGCTGCGGCGCTTCGCACGGATCATCCGCCGTCTGACGGAAACCTTCCATCATCATGCGGCCACCAAGAACGGTTAACAGGGCAAACGCCACCCAGTGATCCCATGCCATGATGTAGCGACTGGCCGCCAGGCCGATCGCCCAGCCAATCAGCGGCGTCAGCATTTCAATCACGCCAAAGATCAGGCCGGTGCGCAGCGCTTCTTTGAAGTTCGGGCGATGCAGCGACGCGCCTTTGCCCAGTGCTGCGGCGAAGGCGTCCATCGACATACCAAAGGCCAGAATCAGAGTTGCGATAAATGTCATGGGTTTTCAATCAATGCCGCGAAAAATGCCTTCAAGCGAGCGATTTTCCGCATCTATTGTTCAGTAATGAAAAAGTGCGCGCAGTCTAGCACGCAAAATCATCAAAAAAAAGACAGTAAAATCATGGATTTAAGTATAGCAAAGGCTATAACTCTTAACTTGCGCTATTTATGACGCTAAGTGGATGGAATAGAAGAATTTTCTTAAGGTTACCCGGCACAGGGATTGCACGCCAGCACGCTTTTATGCGCTAATGCCCGCGCTAATTGATAGGAAACCTGCGATGAAAAACCCGTTTGAAACGCTGATTATCCCTGGCGGAATCCTGCTGCTGGGCTTTCTCTCCGCACTACTGCTGCCCGCGCCGCAATTCGGCCTGGAATTGTCCAGACGGATTCAGGAGATGCTGCATTTGCAGGACCTGAATCAGCTCTACACTATCGTGTTTTGCCTGTGGTTCCTGCTGCTGGGCGCGATTGAATTTTTTGTCATCCGCTTTGCATGGCGTCGCCTCGCTAAGAAGTGATCCCCACCGCCGCGTAATGCTTTTTTCCTCTGACCACTGTCTGACGCGGCGAAAAATTAACACCCACAAAAATGTAACATTAGTTTTACACGATCTGGCGAAATATCACGCAACATAAAAACCGCATAAAAAATCAATCCACTATAAATTGATATTAATCATACAGTTAATATGTGACGCCGCTCACTCTCTGAACATTACCCTGCGCATTCCCCTCACAATATCGCAACAACTGCATTACCATAACCCTCTGATTAAGGGATAAAAATCCCTTATGACAGCGGGGTCGAGCTGATTAATTCTTATGCTGAATCATTTCGGCCTTTAAAAAATAAACAAACGTTTAATTCCGATACGAGAATGTTATATTCAAATGCATATGCATAACGTGCAGTTAACCGTTATCGTCCCCTGACTTAAACCTGAGTCTTAACCTTTGAGAAATAGCGCGACGCGCTCGAAAGAAGCGTGGCTGTTTCGCCTGCGAACCTGTTGAACTTCAGGTCAACAGAGAGAGGAGATGTCGCCTCATGAGTACTACTGCGGTAAACCTGGCGCTCGCCGCCGCTGGTATGGATAGCGCAAACCTTCAGGAACGAAAGGATGTCGACGTACTGCTGATCGGCGCAGGCGTTATGAGTGCCACCTTAGGCGCGTGGCTGCAGGATCTGGAGCCTGACTGGTCGATTGAGATGGTGGAACGCCTTGACGATGTCGCGGTGGAATCCTCCAACGGCTGGAATAATGCCGGGACCGGTCACGCTGCGTTGGCCGAGCTGAACTATACGCCGCAGAAGGCGGATGGCAGCATCGACATTGCAAAAGCGGTGGCGATCAACGAATCGTTCCAGATTTCTCGCCAGTTCTGGGCGTACCACGTTCAGAAAGGCAATCTGCGCAATCCAAAAAGCTTTATCCACAGTACGCCGCACATGAGCTTCGTCTGGGGCGACGATAACGTTGAGTTCCTGCGCAAACGTTTCCAGGCGCTGCAAAAAAGTACCCTGTTCCGTGGCATGAACTATTCAGAAGATCGCGACCAGATCACCCAGTGGATTCCGCTGGTGATGAATGGCCGTGACAGCAAACAGAAAGTGGCTGCCACCTGGACCGAAATGGGCACCGACGTCAACTTCGGTGAAGTGACGCGTCAACTGATTGCCTCTTTACAGAAGAAAGCCAATTTCCGCCTGCGTCTGCGTCAGGAAGTGCGTGATATCAAGCGCCTGAGCGATGGCCGCTGGCAAGTGACGCTGCATAATCTGGCCAGCGGTGAAAATCGCCAGCTGATCACGCGCCAGCTGTTTATCGGTGCGGGCGGTGCCGCGCTGCCACTGCTGCAAAAATCCGGCATCCCGGAAGTGAAAGGCTACGCCGGTTTCCCGGTGGGAGGTTCCTTCCTCGTGACCGAGAATCCAGAAGTGGTGCAACAACACATGGCGAAGGTGTACGGTAAAGCCAGCGTTGGCGCACCGCCGATGTCGGTACCGCACGTGGATACGCGTGTGCTGGATGGTAAGCAGGTGCTGCTGTTTGGGCCTTTCGCCACCTTCTCGACCAAATTCCTGAAACAGGGTTCGCTGCTGGATATGTTCGGCGCGATGAATGGCAGCAACCTGTTGCCGATGATGCAGGTCGGCCTGAAGAGTTTCGACCTGGTGAAATATCTGGTCGATCAAGTGCTGCAAAGCGATGACGATCGGATGGAAGCGCTGCGTGCTTATGTACCGCAGGCTAAGCAGGAAGACTGGCGTTTGGTCACTGCCGGCCAGCGTGTACAAATCATCAAAAACGATGAGAAAGAGGGCGGCGTACTGCGTTTAGGCACGGAAGTTGTGACCTCTGAAGATGGTTCGATTTCAGCCCTGCTCGGCGCTTCGCCAGGGGCATCTACGGCAGCGCCGATTATGCTGGAGCTGATGGCGAAAGCCTTCCCTGAGCAGATGCGTTCACCTGAGTGGCAGACCAAAATCCGCGCGGTGATCCCAACATGGGGCCGTAAGATGAACGGTGACGTAGCGCTGACCGAGAAGATTCTGGCGGAAACCAGCCGCGTACTGCAGCTCGATTACGCACCAATCGTTACGCCTGACGCAGCCAACGACGAAGCCCGCGAGACGGCACACGTGGTGGGGAAGTAACAAGGCAATCCTGATTGCTGTGAATACTGATAAGGCCGCGCAAGCGGCCTTTTTAATGGCTAAATGCGAGAAATGTCCCAAATTGGGATATAAGTTTGCTATAGTCCCAATGCGGGACTAAGATGCGCGTCATGAGAATCATATCGGTACGGACACTCAGGGAGTTCATGACGGCGAACCCCGACTCAGCTCAGCCGTTGAGAGCCTGGATTGATGAAGCACAAAAGGCCAACTGGTCCAGTCCGGCAGATATCAAGGATCAATACCGCAGCGCCAGCATTCTGAAAGGCAGTCGCGTGGTGTTTAACATTAAGGGAAATGATTATCGACTGGTTGCGGCCATCGCCTACCCACAGAAGCTGATTTTCATAAAGTTTATCGGCACACACCGGGAGTACGATGCCATTGATGCAAACACAGTGGAGCAACGTAAATGACACTGACCATTAAACCCATTCACACCGAACTCGATTACGAAACGGCACTTGAAGCCATCTCTCCGCTCTTTGATGATGTGCCTGAGCTGGGCACGCCAGAAAGCGATTATATGATTGTGATGAGTATGCTAATTGAAGCATGGGAGAAAGAGCACTACCCCATTGAAGCTGCCGATCCGATTGAAGCGATTAAATTTCGTATGGAGCAACAGGGATTAACAGCCAAAGATCTGGAACCTGCCATTGGTCGTCGTAATCGCGTTTATGAAGTATTAAATGGCAAGCGCTCTTTGTCTCTGGAGATGATTCGCAATCTGCATAAGCAGTTTGGCATTCCTTTAGAGAGCCTGGTGGGTCTCTGAAATTGCGAAGGGCGCCAATGATAGCGCCCCATTTGCTTCTGTTGCATGTCTGGTTTCAGCTCAGCAGCACCGCGTCGTACAGCATCCAGGCCGTGGTGGCCACCAGCGACAGTGCCATCAGACTGTTAAACGCCTGACGTTTCCACGCCACCTGCAGATGACTGCGCAGACGATCCCCCATCGCGGCCCAAATCAGGATGCAGGGTAAGTTCAATGCGGCAAACCCCAGCAACACCGTGATGACGCCGTTGCTGTTGGCGTACATCAGCGCCACGTTAGTCACCATCAGCCAGGCTTTGGGATTCACCGCCTGAAAACAGATGCCGCCCACCAGCGTCATCGGGTGTGGACGCTCACGCGCTTCTGGTGCTGCGGCCCGAAAGATTTTCCATGACAGCCACAGCAAATAGCTGCACCCCACCACCGTTAATGGCAAACGAATGGATGCCATCCAGTGCAGCAACACATCCAACGCCATGCTAGCCAGCAGCATCTGTATCGCACAGCCGAGCAGAATGCCAAACAGCATAGGCAGCGTGCGTTTAAAACCAAAATTGACGCCCGATGTGGCGAGCAGCAGGTTGTTCGGTCCGGGGGTGATCGACATCACCGTGACGTAGCTGAAGAATGAAGGGTCGAGCATGATGCGCTTCCTGATGGTTCAAAGTTAACATCATGCTAATGCGTGCCGGGCAATGGAAACAGAGACACAAAACGACTATTGTAATGGATACAGTTTGCTTTATTTTAGATTGTACCCATTACACGCGGAGGCTTTTGTGTCCCTTCCCCTTTCATCCGGTCAAACGCTGTATCAGCAGCTGGCAGATAGCTTTGCCGAGTCGATTCATCAAGGCACGCTAAAACCGGGCAAACGGTTACCCGCTATCCGCCGCGTGGCACAATCGCATCAGGTTAGTGTCAATACTGTGCTCAATGCCTGGCAAATCCTTGAAGATCGCGGCCTGATAGAAGCGCGTCCGCAATCGGGCTATTACGTGCGTGGCGTGATGCCGGCCGTGACGCGTCCGGTCAAACCGCTGCCCGCGAAAATCAACGACCCCAGCACGCAGAAGCTGGAACTGATTGAGCAAGTGTTTGCCGCACAGAATAATGCCGATTACACCAATATCTCTCTGGCCTGTCCGCAGGATGGCACCTTCTATCCGGCAGCACGCTTAGGCCGAATTACCTCAGGCATTTTACGGCACAATCCCGACATCATCGGGCGCTATGCGCTTCCGCCTGGTAGTGAGCGCTTACGGGAGGAGATAGCGCGCCGCAGTCTGCATACCGGCATCAATCTGACTGCGCAAGAGATCACCCTCACCCACGGCTGCATGGAAGCCTTACAGCTGGCGCTGCGTGCGGTCACGAAACCTGGCGATTGCATTGGGCTGGAATCCCCCACTTACTTCTTCCTGTTCCCACTGCTGGCATCACTGGGCCTGAAAGCACTGGAAATCCCCACCGATCCACAGCAAGGGCTGTCGCTGGATGCGCTGGAGATGCTGCTGCAGGAGAAGCGTATTCAGGCGCTGATCGCCATGCCCGGCGCGCAGAATCCTCTTGGCTATGTGATGCCACTGGAGAATAAGAAGCGGCTGGCAAAGTTAGTGAATACTTACCACGTTCCGATGCTGGAAGATGGGCTGTATGACGAGTTGCAGTTTGACTGGCCTCTATCACCGCCGGTGAAAGCCTTTGATAGCGATGGCTGGGTGATTTACTGCACCAGCTTTACCAAAACGGTGGCGCCGGATTTCCGCGTGGGCTGGACCGCTGCCGGCCGCTTCCATCAGGCCATCGCCCGTTTGAAAGCCGTCTCTTCCATGTCTGAGTCGCGCCTATTGTGTGAGACCCTCGCCGAATTTCTGGCAAGCGGTGGCTACGACCATCATTTGCGATCGCTGCGCCGTCGCTATGCCGCCAATCTCGATGCGGCGCGCGGCATCATGGCGCGCCATTTTCCGCAGGGAACCCGCGCTACCCTGCCCAAAGGAGGTTTTGTGTTTTGGGTGGAGTTGCCTGGAAAAGTGGATACCGTGGAGATGTTCCACCGGTTATTGCAGGAGCAGATTTGCGTGACGCCGGGAGCGCTCTACTCGCTGAGCGACCGTTATAAACATGCACTGCGCCTCTCCTGCTGTTATCCGTTTGATGAGCGTTATACGTGGGCACTAAAACGCACCGGCGCGCTAGCCTGCGAAATCACAGGCCTGGCACCGGGACAGGATCAAGGCTTGCCGTTGCGGCCCCAGGTGGTGTAACCCTCACGCTCGGTCAGACGCTCGTAATAGAGTTGCACGGCTGGAAATTCAGGGTGCTCCAGTGGGGTTTCAAACCAGCGATTGACCGCAAGCCCCACCGGAATGTCTGCCAGCGAGAAGTTGCGTCCTGCGACGTAGCGCCCGGTTTTTTGCAGATGCTGGTCAAGAATATTCATGGTGTGCGTCCAGCCTTTAATCGCGGCGGCCAGCAAACGCGGATCCTGATGGGCAGGTGAGTTGCGCACCAGTGACATAAACGCATAGCGCCAGGAAGTATTGAGTTCGGTGGCTTGCCAGTCCATCCACTGATCCACCGGTGCACGCGCACGTGGGTTTTCCGGATAGAGCCAGTCGCCGCCGTTGCTGTTGGCGAGATAGCGCAGAATGGCGTTGGATTCCCACATCACGAAGTCATCTTCGATGATTACCGGCACCATGGCATTAGGGTTGAGCGCCATGAATTCCGCCGAGTGCAGCGATTGCGGGTCTTCACCCCAGGGTTCGAGCTCATACGCGAGATCCAGTTCTGAACACAACCACAGAACTTTGCGCACGTTGATTGAAGAAGTACGACCAAGAACTTTTAACATAGCGGACTCCGATTCCAGAATTCTTAACCTATTCATAGTCCTGTTGACTGACATTAGCAATCTGCAGGATGTAAATCAGGATTTCAGAGTGCCTCAACCAGCAAGGAGTGAAAATGAAAGTCGCGTTTAAGCAGGTGGATGTGTTTACCTCATCAGCGTTTAAAGGTAATCCGCTGGCAGTCATCATGGATGCAGAGGGATTAAGTGACGCCCAACTGGCCGCTATCGCCCGCTGGACCAATTTGTCGGAAACCACCTTTGTCCTGCCACCACAGGATGCTGCGGCCGATTATCGGGTGCGCATTTTTACCACTGAAGGGGAATTGCCCTTTGCCGGTCATCCGACGTTGGGCACGGCTCACGCCTTGCTGGAAGCGGGATGGACAGTGAAAACACCGGGTAAGATCGTGCAGGAGTGCGGCGTTGGCCTGGTGGATGTGCGCATTAGCGAGGATGGCGCGCTGGCCTTCGCCGCCCCCGACGTCGCGCTGACGCCATTTGATGACGCGTTGATGAGCAGCGCACTGAACAGCGAAGCCTTTGATGCCCACCAGACGCCGACCATTGTCGATATGGGGATTCGCTGGCTGCTGATCCCGATGAACAGTGCGCAGGCGGTGTTGGATGTGCAGGCCAGCGCAGCGGATCTGCTGCGTTTGCAAAAACATGCCGACGTCAATGGCACTGCGCTGTTTGGCCCGCTGCCAGAGGAGTGCGGCGAGCAGTATGAGGTGCGCGCGCTGCTGGTTGAGAACGGCAGCCTGACCGAAGATCCGGTAACAGGCAGCGCCAACGCCTGTCTGGCGCGCTATTTCGCGGCACAGGGGAAAACCGAGGATTATCGTGCGCGTCAAGGCAGCGCTATCCAGCGTGAAGGGCGAATTCAGGTGAGTTTTAGCGGTGATAGCATCTGGATTGGCGGCCAGACAGTGACCGTGATTGACGGGACGATTGAGATCTAAAAACACGCGCAATAAATTGCGCCGCTACGGCCCCCTGCATCGCTACGTAGCGGCGCGATTGAGATCTCAAACATGGGCAATTAACGACCAACCGCATGATTGCGTAGCAGGGCGATTGAGATCTCAAACACGCGCAATAAATTGCGCCGCTACGGCCATCCAAAGGAGTGCGTAGCGGCGCGATTTATCGTGCATGAATGCCGCGTCACTCAGCGTGCATGATTACAGCGACTGTCCGCCTGACGCTTCGATGCGCTGCGCGGTGATCCAGCCGGTTTCTTCGCTCAGGATGGCGCTGATCGCGTCACCAATATCATCCGGTTGACCCACACGGCCCAGCGATGTCACCGAGGCAATGTGATCGTTAAGATCTTTGGTGTCACGCACGCGTCCACCGCCGAAGTCAGTTTCAATCGCACCCGGTGCCAGAATATTGACGCGAATGCGGCGCTCGCCCAGCTCTTTGGCCTGATAGCGCGTCAGCACTTCCATCGCCCCTTTCACCGAGGCATAGGTGCCTGAGCCCGGCAACGTCATGCGCGTTAATCCGCTGGAGATGTTCAGGATGCGACCACCATCAACGATCAACGGCAGCAGCTTCTGCGTCAGGAAGTAAGGCCCTTTGAAATGCACATTGATCAGCGCATCAAATTCTTCTTCCGTGGTTTCTGCAAACAGCTTGTAGTGACCGTGACCGGCGTTGTTCACTAAATAATCAAAGTTGTCGCGCTGCCAGGTTTTTTGCAGTGCCTCTCTCACCTGTGCCACGAAAGTGTTAAAGGTGCTGCTGTCGCCAACATCCAGCTGCAGTGCCACAGCACGCGCGCCCAGCGCCTCAATCTCTTTCACCACGGCCTGCGCTTCTTCCGCGTGACCACGATAGGTGAAAAGAATATCTACACCTTTGGCCGCCAGTTTCAGCGCACCATTCTTGCCCAAACCGCGGTTGCCGCCGGTAATCAATGCAATTTTATGACTCATGTTTCGCTCCAGGTGGAAAATTGAACACGGGATAAGGATATTCGTTATAAATTGATCTATAAACGCAGAGGAATACGCAGCACTGTTTCACTAACAACAACAATCGGTGAACAACATGGATAAAATTCACGCAATGCAGGTTTTTGTGCGGGTGGCAGAAATGGGCAGTTTTACCCGTGCAGCTGAAAGTCTTGGACTACCAAAAGGCAGCGTATCGCGCCAGCTTCAGGCGCTGGAAAATCAAATGGGCACGCGTCTGCTGCATCGCACCACCCGGCGTGTTCATCTCACCCAGGATGGGCTGGTCTACTACGATCGTTGTCTTGATCTGTTGTCGATGCTCGACGATATGGACAGCCTGTTCCAGCACGATCCCGCCACCCTGAGCGGCAAGTTGCGCGTCGATATGTCGGTGGCCATGGCCACCGGATTTATCCTGCCGCGTTTGCCTGAGTTTCTGCAGCATTATCCCGGCATCGAAATTGAGCTTAGCAGCAGCGATCGCCAGGTGGATGTGATTCGTGAAGGTTTTGACTGCGTGATCCGTGTGGGCGAGCTGAAAGATTCGGGTCTGATTGCGCGAAAAATCGGATCACATGCCTTGATTAACTGCGCCAGTCCCGACTACCTTTCCCGCTTCGGCATGCCGGTGCGCCTCGAAGATCTGGCACAGCACGCGATGGTGCATTACACCCAGCAGCTGGGGCAGCCCTCTTTGGGGTTTGAATATTTTGATGGTAAGCAGTGCCACTATGTTCAGACCGGCGGCGTGGTGACGGTGAACAGCACCGAAACTTATCGTGCCGCCTGCATCGCGGGTTTAGGCATTATTCAGGTGCCCGCGATTGGCGTGCAGCCACTGCTGGAATCAGGCCAGTTAGTGGAAGTGCTGCATCACTTCCCGGCCAAGCCGATGCCGATTTCGTTGCTTTACCCACATCGCCGCAACGTAGCACGCCGCGTGCGGGTGTTTATGGAGTGGCTGAGTCAGGTGTTGCAGGAGTATGTGACATAAAGGGCTATAATTTTAATTTCGCAGTGAACAGGATGATTATCGTCTATGACAGACAAACCTAACCAAGAATCCACGGCTGAAAAGAAGCCGCTTATTGATATCAAGACCGGAAACAAAACCGTGGATGGCTCAATCCGGAACGTGTCGCGCTTTGCGACCTGGTTCCAGGCCATTCCGGCGGTGGCGCATTTTATGCGCGCGCTGGATCGGTTTAACGATCGCCTCGGCAGCCAGTTTGGCGCGGCGATCACTTACTTCTCCTTCCTATCTCTGATACCGATTTTGATGGTCTCCTTTGCGGCAGTCGGTTTTGTGCTGGCGTCGAATCAGGATTTACTCACCGAGTTGATCAACAAAATCGTTAACAGCATCAGCGATCCTACGCTGGCCACTACGCTAAAGAACACCGTGAACACCGCGATTCAGCAGCGCGCGACGGTCGGGTTAACCGGTTTGCTGCTGGCGCTCTACTCTGGCATCAACTGGATGGGCAATTTGCGCGAGGCAGTGCGCGCGCAGTCGCGTGATGTTTGGGAGCGTAAGCCGGACGATCAAGAGAAGTTGTGGAAGAAGTATGCGCGTGATTTGGTGTCGTTGCTCGGCCTGATGCTGGCATTGGTGATTACGCTGTCGCTGACCTCCATTGCCGGTGCCGCGCAGAATGCCATCGTTAACGCGTTGGGATTGGAGGATATCGAGTGGCTGCGTCCGGCGATGACCATTATTGCGCTGTCGATCTCCATTTTTGCCAACTATCTGTTGTTCCTGTGGATTTTCTGGATTCTGCCGCGCCACAAACCGCGCAAAAAAGCGCTGTTTCGCGGCACGCTGCTGGCGGCGATTGGCTTTGAGGTGATTAAGTTTGTGATGACGCTGACGCTGCCAAAGCTAGCCACTTCGCCTTCTGGTGCAGCCTTTGGTTCGGTGCTGGGATTAATGGCGTTCTTTTACTTCTTCGCCCGTCTGACACTGTTCTGCGCCGCGTGGATCGCCACCGCAAAATACAAGGATGATAAAGAGATGCCGCAGCCGCATCAGGGCAATTAACATCGCAAATTTGTTACATTTGCCCTAACAGCTAAAAATGTTTCCTGCGGGCTATTATTTCAGCAAAAACCAGCAGGAAACGCTAAAGGGTCACTTTAATTTGGCCCTTTTGCAGAGATTCCCGCCAAAAAAGTGACACTTCCCGTTCCCATCACCCGTCGATTGCCGCAACTCAGAAATTATCCACTTTTTCGCCGAAAATGCCTGTTCTGGCGCGGGTTTTCGTCATTGAATGCCGCAAAACAGGTGCGTAAGATTCTCTGTCTACATTTACAATTAAGAAACAGTCATGCAAGCCTCCATCACAGAAACACTCGACAAAAAACACGACGACACGCCCGTAAACTCACGCGGCAAAGTGGTCGTGGCATCGCTTGTCGGCACCGCGATCGAATTCTTCGATTTCTATATTTATGCCACTGCGGCAGTGATCATTTTCCCGCACATTTTCTTCCCGCAGGGCGACCCCACCGTCGCGACGCTACAGTCGCTGGCGACTTTCGCTATCGCCTTTGTCGCGCGTCCAATTGGTTCTGCGCTGTTCGGCCACTTCGGCGACCGCGTCGGTCGTAAAGCGACGTTGGTAGCATCGCTGCTGACCATGGGTGTCTCCACGGTATTGATCGGCCTGCTACCGAGCTATCAAACCATTGGCGTCGCCGCTCCACTGCTGCTGGCGCTGGCGCGTTTTGGTCAGGGTCTGGGCTTGGGTGGTGAATGGGGTGGTGCGGCTCTGCTGGCAACCGAGAATGCCCCCGCGAAGAAACGTGCGCTCTACGGCTCTTTCCCACAGCTCGGCGCGCCGATTGGCTTCTTCTTCGCTAACGGTACTTTCCTGCTGCTTTCCTGGCTGCTGACCGATGAGCAGTTCATGAATTGGGGCTGGCGTGTGCCGTTCATTCTCTCTGCCGTTCTGGTGCTGATTGGTCTGTATGTGCGCGTATCGCTGCACGAAAGCCCGGTGTTTGCCAAAGTGCAAAAAGAGAATAAGCAGGTCAAAATGCCCATCGGCACGCTACTGAGCAAGCATCTGACCGCTACGATTCTTGGCACCTTCATCATGCTGGCGACCTATACGCTGTTCTACATCATGACCGTGTACTCGATGAGTTACGGCACTGCACCGGCGCCAGCGGGCCTGGGCTTTTCCCGTAATAGCTTCCTGTGGATGCTGATGGTGGCGGTGATTGGTTTTGGTGTCATGGTACCGATTGCAGGCCTGCTGGCTGATCGCTATGGCCGCCGTCGCACCATGATCACCATTACCCTGATGATTATCGCCTTTGCACTGATGTTCCCGGTGCTGTTAGGTTCCGGTTCGCAAATTCTGGTGATGGGCTTCCTGCTGCTGGGTCTGAGCATTATGGGCCTCACCTTTGGGCCGATGGGTGCGCTGCTGCCAGAGCTGTTCCCGACCGAAGTGCGTTATACCGGCGCGTCGTTCTCGTATAACCTGTCGTCAATTCTCGGGGCGTCGGTTGCGCCTTATATTGCGACATGGTTGAACGCTAACTACGGTTTGCAGGCGGTCGGTTTCTATCTGGCTTCCATGGCCGTGCTGACGCTGATTGCGCTGATTGCCTGTAAAGAGACGCGCCATCAGACGCTGTACGAAGCGTGATAGCGCCTGTTTGAAATGATGAAACCCGGCTCAGGCCGGGTTTTTTATTGGGTAAGGATTTCAGAGGGCGGAAAACCACTAAACCTTAAGGATAGCCCGTTAATCGGCAGATGATAACGCAGTCTGGTGCCTTTCAGGGGCTGGCGGTCCTCACGCCGCTAGCGCGGTACCTTCACTGCATTCGTCTGCCTGACGGTAGCTGCGGGCTCTCCTGGCAGACTCATTACGTTCAGCGCTGCGGATTGCCTGCCCCTGAAAGGCCCCAGCCTGCTCTGAAGCTTCAGTGCGAGTTTTTAAAAAGGGCACGATAGTGGAGGCCAGAGCGCCTCTACTGCTGCAAGGGCTATCCGCAGCGCTGAGGCGTGACGTTGGGCCAGAAGTCCACGCCGGGAAGCGTGGACAGTTCGGGGCCGACCAGGGAGGGTCGATTCCCGAACGGTTCGTTGGCACGACGTCAAAGCCGAGGGTACCGCGTTAGCGGCGCGAGGACTGCCCGGCACAGTAGAGGTGCTCTGGCCCGCACTCCGGCATACTCAGCCAAACGAAAAAAAGCTGCCACTTTTAACAGTGGCAGCTTTTGTTGGTTGGGTCTTAGCTGGCGAGCATTACAGCAAGCCGGGGTTTTTCTTGTGCTGAAAACTGTGTCGCGCGTGGCTTAGCCAGCAACCGCGATACGTTTCATGTCGGTCATGTAGCCACGCAGTTTGCGGCCAACCGCTTCGATTGGGTGCTGACGAATGGCTTCGTTAACGTCACGCAGCTGTGCGTTATCAACCTGAGTACCTTCAACCGCTTTGCCCAGATCGCCTGGCTGCAGCGTGGTCATGAACTCTTTCAGCAGCGGTACTGCCGCGAAGGAGAACAGGTAGTTACCGTATTCTGCGGTATCAGAGATAACCACGTTCATTTCATACAGACGCTTACGTGCGATGGTGTTCGCGATCAGCGGCAGCTCGTGCAGTGATTCGTAGTAAGCAGACTCTTCAATGATGCCTGCATCGATCATGGTTTCGAAGGCCAGCTCAACGCCCGCTTTCACCATGGCAACCATCACAACGCCTTTGTCGTAGTACTCTTGCTCGTCGATTTTACCTTCGAACTGTGGAGCGTTCTCGAATGCAGTTGCACCGGTCTCTTCACGCCAGGTCAGCAGGTTTTTATCGTCGTTCGCCCAGTCAGCCATCATACCGGAAGAGAATTCGCCCGAGATGATGTCATCCATGTGCTTCTGGAACAGCGGAGCCATGATGGTTTTCAGCTGCTCAGACAGTGCGTAAGCACGGATTTTCGCTGGGTTAGACAGGCGATCCATCATCAGGGTGATGCCACCGAATTTCAGTGATTCGGTGATGGTTTCCCAGCCGAACTGAATCAGTTTTTCGGTATAAGCCGCATCGTGACCCTCAGCCACCAGCTTGTCAAAGCACAGCAGAGAACCGGCCTGCAGCATACCGCACAGGATAGTCTGCTCGCCCATCAGGTCAGATTTCACTTCTGCAACGAAGGAAGATTCCAGTACGCCAGCACGGTCGCCGCCGGTTGCAGCAGCCCAGGCTTTAGCAATCGCCAGGCCTTCGCCCTTTGGATCGTTTTCTGGGTGAACTGCGATCAGGGTTGGAACACCGAAACCACGCTTGTACTCTTCACGTACTTCGGTACCTGGGCACTTCGGTGCTACCATCACAACAGTGATGTCTTTACGGATGGTTTCACCAGATTCAACGATGTTGAAACCGTGTGAGTAGCCCAGCGCAGCGCCATCTTTCATCAGAGGCTGAACCGCCTGAACCACTGCTGAGTGCTGTTTGTCTGGCGTCAGGTTAACCACCAGATCCGCCTGTGGGATCAGCTCTTCGTAGGTACCTACTTTGAAGCCGTTATCGGTCGCTTTGCGGAAAGAAGCACGCTTTTCAGCGATCGCTTCAGCACGCAGTGCATAAGCGATGTCCAGACCGGAGTCACGCATGTTCAGGCCCTGGTTCAGACCCTGAGCGCCACAGCCAACGATAACGACTTTTTTGCCTTTCAGGAAGCTTGCGCCGTCTGCGAATTCATCGCGAGACATGAAACGACATTTGCCTAACTGCGCTAACTGGTTGCGCAGATTCAATGTGTTGAAGTAGTTAGCCATGGGTACTCCGGTTAGATGTTGTGATTGCTTTTGTTCGGTAACGACACCCTGTTCAGTGCCGCGAATGACCCCATCATATGACAGGAAATCTATTGCTTAAATTGATATATTAGCAAGGTCACATTGCAGAATTTGCAACAACCCTTTGAGGTGAAACGCGCATGGATTTACGAGACCTGAAGCTCTTTCTTCATCTGGCCGAAAGCTGTCACTTTGGTCGCACCGCGCGTGCTATGCACGTCAGTCCCTCCACGCTATCGCGCCAGATTCAGCGCCTTGAAGAAGATGTGGGTCACGCGCTGTTTCTGCGCGATAACCGCACCGTCACGCTCACTGAAGCCGGTGAACGCCTCAAGCAGTTTGCTCAGCAAACCTTATTGCAATATCAACAACTGCGCCACGTGATGGATCTGAACGGCCCGTCCCTGAGCGGCGAACTGCGCATATTTTGCTCGGTGACCGCCGCTTACAGCCATTTGCCGCCGATTCTCGACCGCTTCCGCGCCGAACATCCGCAGGTGGAAATCAAACTCACCACCGGCGATGCCGCCGACGCAATTGAGATGGTGCAATCTGGCGAGGCAGATTTGGCGATTGCCGGACGTCCGGAATCGCTGCCCGCCAGCATCGACTTCACGCCGCTCGCCATTCTTCCGCTGGTGCTGATCGCGCCCGCCCTGCCGTGTGCGGTGCGCAGCCAGGCCACACAGGCGCAACCTGATTGGTCGCAGATTCCGTTTATTGTGCCGGAACAAGGCCCGGTGCGGCGCGGTATCGATTTGTGGTTCCGCCGACATCGCATTCCGAATCCGCAAATTTATGCCACGGTTTCCGGGCATGAGGCGATTGTCTCAATGGTGGCGCTGGGATGTGGTATTGCGCTGCTGCCGGATGTGGTGCTGGAGAACAGCCCGGAGCCGGTACGCAATCGCGTACTGACGCTGGAGAATGTGGAGTCGGTGGCGCCGCTGGAACTGGGCGTCTGTGTACAAAAAAAGCGGCTCGGGGAGCCGCTTATCAGTGCTTTCTGGAACCTGCTGTAACTACTGCCCGGCGAGGAAGAAACGGAACGCCGGGTTGTTCGCCTCATCGTGCCATTCGTAGCCCAACGCCGTGAGATGGGTTTCAAAATCCGGCTCTTGATCGTTGGCTTCGAAGGCCGCCAGCACACGACCAAAATCGGTGCCGTGGCTGCGATAGTGGAACAGCGAGATATTCCAGTGCGCGCCCAGCGTCTGCAGGAATTTCAGCAGCGCGCCGGGTGCTTCCGGGAACTCAAAGCTAAACAGACGTTCGCGCAACGGCTTCGACGGACGACCGCCCACCATGTAGCGCACGTGCAGTTTCGCCATCTCGTCATCCGACAGATCCACGACGTTATAGCCACTCTCATTCAGTTGACTGATGATCTCGCTGCGCTCTTCCAGGCCACGCGTTAGACGCACGCCGACGAAGATGCAGGCGTTGTCGGCATCCGCATAACGGTAGTTAAACTCGGTGATCGAACGGCCACCCAGCGTCTGGCAGAACTTGAGGAAACTGCCCTGCTGTTCTGGAATCGTTACCGCCAGCAACGCTTCGCGCTGTTCGCCGATTTCGCAGCGTTCCGACACATAGCGCAGACCGTGGAAGTTGACGTTGGCGCCCGACAAGACGTGCGCGAGGCGCTCGCCTTTGATGTCGTGCTGCTGGATGTACTTCTTCATGCCCGCCAGCGCCAGCGCGCCCGAAGGTTCCGCTACCGCACGCACATCTTCAAACAGGTCTTTCACCGCCGCGCAGATGGCATCGCTATCCACGGTGATGATGTCATCGAGATACTCTTTGCACAGACGGAATGTCTCGTTGCCGATGCGCTTCACCGCCACACCTTCAGCAAACAAGCCGACGCGCGCCAAATCCACTGGCTCGCCCGCATCCAGCGCCGCTTTCAGACAGGCTGAGTCTTCCGACTCTACCGCGATCACTTTGATCTGCGGCATCAGCTGTTTGATCAGCACCGCCACGCCTGCTGCCAGGCCACCACCGCCGACCGGCACGAACACGCGATCGATATGCGCATCTTGTTGCAGCAATTCCATCGCCAGCGTGCCCTGCCCGGCAATCACTGCCGGGTGGTCAAACGGTGGCACAAAGGTGTAACCCTGCTGCTCGGCCAACTCGATAGCTTTGGCTTTTGCCTCGTCGAAGTTAGCACCAAACAGATAAACCTCACCGCCAAATGCGCGCACTGCATCAACCTTGATGTCTGCCGTGGCCACCGGCATCACAATCAGTGATTTGATGCCAAGCCGACTCCCCGAAAGTGCCACACCCTGTGCGTGGTTTCCGGCCGAAGCCGTAATCACGCCGCGTGCTTTTTGCTCTTCGGTCAGTCCGGCAATCATCGCGTAGGCCCCACGCAGCTTGAAGCTGTGTACTGCCTGGCGATCCTCACGCTTCACCAAAATGGTGTTGCCGAGACGCGATGAAATTTTTTCCATTTTTTGCAGCGGCGTGACCTGCGCAATTTCATACACAGGCGCACGCAGCACCGCGCGCAAATACTCCGCGCCGTTAGGCGACGCGGGTAGCGGTTGAGACTCAGCCATTCGTTGTTAGCCTCCCAGCTTGGACTTATCGCGCACCGCACCTTTGTCAGCACTGGTAGCGAGTGATGCATAAGCACGCAGCGCAAAGGAGACGGCACGTTCGCGGTTGTGCGGGGTGTAAGCCGCTTCGCCACGGCCCAACTCTTTTTCACGACGAGCGTGGATTTCGTTGTCCGGCAGATCCAGATGGATACGACGGTTCGGGATATCCAGCTCAATCATGTCGCCATCCTGGATCAGCGCAATGGTACCGCCGCTCGCCGCTTCAGGTGAGATATGACCCACAGAGAGACCGGAAGAACCGCCGGAGAAGCGACCATCGGTGATCAACGCACAAGCTTTACCCAGACCCATGGATTTCAGATAGGTGGTCGGATAGAGCATTTCCTGCATGCCCGGACCGCCTTTTGGCCCTTCGTAACGGATGACAACGCAATCGCCAGCCACAACTTTGCCGCCAAGGATCGCTTCTACCGCATCATCCTGGCTTTCGTAGACTTTTGCCGGGCCTTTGAAGGTCAGCAGCTCAGCATCAACGCTGGCGGTTTTAACGATACAGCCATCTTCAGAGATGTTGCCGTACAGTACGGCCAGACCGCCATCCTGCGAGAAAGCATGCTCACGAGTACGAATACAACCCTCTACACGGTCATCATCCAGCGTGTCCCAGCGGCAGTCTTGTGAGAAGGCCTGGGTGGTACGAATACCGGCTGGGCCTGCGCGGAACATCTTCTTCACCGCTTCGTCCTGGGTCAGCATGATGTCGTACTGATCCAGGGTTTCACGCATGCTCTGCTGCAGAACGTTGCGCGCAGTGGTGTCGATCAGCCCTGCACGATCCAGCTCGCCCAGAATCGCGACCACACCACCGGCACGGTGCACATCTTCCATGTGATATTTCGGCGTACTTGGTGCCACTTTGCACAGGTGCGGCACTTTGCGCGACAGGCGATCGATATCCGACATGTTGAATTCGATCTCGCCTTCCTGTGCCGCTGCCAGCAAGTGCAGAACGGTGTTGGTGGAACCGCCCATGGCGATATCCAGCGTCATGGCGTTCTCGAACGCGGCTTTGGTGGCGATGTTGCGTGGCAATACGCGCTCATCATCCTGCTCGTAATACTTTTTGGTCAGGCTAACGATGCGCTTACCGGCGTTGAGGAACAGCTCTTTACGGTCGGCGTGGGTCGCCAACAGTGAACCGTTGCCCGGCTGTGCCAGACCCAATGCTTCGGCCAGACAGTTCATCGAGTTCGCGGTGAACATGCCTGAGCAAGAACCACAGGTTGGGCACGCAGAGCGTTCGATTTTATCGCTGTCTTCATCGCTGACGTTCGGGTTAGCGCCCTGAATCATCGCATCAACCAGATCCAGCTTGATGATTTTGTCGGACAGCTTGGTTTTACCGGCTTCCATTGGGCCGCCGGACACAAAGATCACCGGGATATTGAGGCGCAGTGCCGCCATCAGCATGCCGGGAGTGATTTTGTCGCAGTTGGAGATACACACCATGGCATCGGCGCAGTGCGCGTTCACCATGTACTCCACGGAATCGGCGATCAGCTCGCGCGAAGGCAGTGAATACAGCATGCCGCCATGACCCATGGCGATACCGTCATCCACCGCGATGGTGTTGAACTCTTTGGCGACACCACCGGCGGCTTCGATTTGCTCAGCCACCAGCTTGCCCATATCGCGCAAGTGCACGTGGCCCGGCACGAATTGGGTGAATGAGTTAACCACGGCGATAATCGGTTTACCGAAATCGGCGTCGGTCATTCCTGTGGCGCGCCACAGGGCGCGTGCACCCGCCATGTTACGACCATGGGTGGTGGTGGCAGAACGGTACTTAGGCATGCTCTATTTACTCCAGTCTGAAATATGACGCGGGCGCAGCGGCACCCGCGTAACTGTCTTGTTATGGATTAACTTGATCCAACCAGCCGTACTTGTCTTCGGTTTCGCCAGTGAACAGGCCGAAGAATGCGCTCTGTATTTTGGTGGTCACTGGACCGCGTTTGCCCGCACCGACCTGAATGCCGTCAACGCTGCGTACCGGGGTGATTTCTGCCGCAGTACCCGACATGAACACTTCATCAGCCAGATACAGAGATTCACGCGACAGCGTTTGCTCACGCACTTCGATACCCAGGTCGATCGCCAGCTTGATGATGGCGTCACGGGTGATGCCCGGCAATGCTGAAGAGGTGAACGGTGGCGTGAACAGAATGCCGTCTTTCACTTCGAACAAGTTTTCGCCAGCACCTTCTGAAATATAGCCGTTGGTGTCGAGAGCGATACCTTCCTGATAACCGTGGCGACGCGCTTCGCTGCCGACCAGCAGTGAGGAGAGGTAGTTACCACCGGCTTTAGCCGCGGTTGGCAGGGTATTCGGTGCAACACGGTTCCATGAAGACACCATCGCATCGATACCGTTTTCCAGTGCTTCAGCACCCAGGTAAGCACCCCATGGGAAAGCAGCGATGATCACGTCGGTGGTGTAGCCATCTGGTGGATTCACACCCAGGCCTACGTCGCCAACAAACGCCAATGGACGAATGTAAGCGCTTTTCAGTTTGTTCACACGAATCACTTCGCGGCACGCTTCCATCAGCTCATCAACAGAAGCGGCGATAGGAAAACGATAGATTTTGGCGGAGTCGTGCAGACGTTGCATGTGTTCACGGTGACGGAACACCACTGGGCCTTTATGTGAGTCGTAGCAACGTACGCCTTCAAACACTGAAGTACCGTAGTGCAGTGCGTGAGACATGACGCTGACCTTGGCGTCTTCCCACTTAACCATCTCCCCGTTGAACCAGATAAAGTCTGCTTTCTTCGTACTCATTGCTATTTCCTTTGGCGACTAAGCGCGGATTTGTTGTGATGTCTGTTGCTGGATCTCGACACAGGCGACATCCATAAGTTTGCTTAACTGCGAAGACAGTAAATCGACCGAACGCTGGCTGGCAACGGTCATCTCGATATTAATGTTCTCAGCGTTGATCGCAGATGCCATGTTCATCGAGCACACCTGGAAGCCACGGTGGCGGACAACACGCAAAATGCGCTCCAATATTTCAGGGCGGAAGCGGGCTTCGATAGACAATTGATGCTGATTCATGCGGTTTTCTCCATCATGTTTGCGTTGCTGGCACCCGGCGGTACCAATGGCCAGACGTTCTCATGCTCATCAATCGAAACATGCAGGAAGTAAGGACCTTCACTGTTCAGCAGAGCATCTATCGCGGCGTCGACCTGATCTTTACGGCTAATGTGCTGGCCTGGGATATCAAAGGCGCTGGCCAGCGTGAGGAAATCGGGGTTATCGGTGAGGATGGTTTCGCTGTAGCGGCCATCAAAGAACAGCTGCTGCCACTGACGCACCATGCCCAAACGTTGGTTATCCAGCAGCAGGATTTTCACCGGCAGCTTGCCGCGCTTGATGGTGCCCAGTTCCTGGATGTTCATCATGATTGAGCCATCACCTGACACGCAGATCACGGTGTCTTCCGGGCGAGCAACCTGCGCACCGATGGCGGCAGGCAGACCGAAGCCCATGGTGCCCAGGCCGCTGGAGGTGATGAAGTTTTCTGGTGCGGTGAAGCTCATATGCTGCGCAGCCCACATCTGATGCTGCCCAACATCGGTGGTCACTACGGCGCTGTCTGCTTTACGATCGGAGAGCTGTTTCAGCAGGAGCGGCGCGTAAATGGCCTCGCCTGGATGATCGTAACGCCAGTCAAACTCGGCTTTCATCGCTTTAACTTCGGTGCGCCAGCCTTCAATCTGCATTGGCATACTCAACGCGGGCAGCACCTGGTTCAAATCACCTTGCAACGAAACGTGCGCGCGACGGAGTTTGTTCAACTCGGCCGGATCGATATCGATATGAATGACGTTCGCATGCGGGGCGAAGGTGTCTAACTTGCCGGTGACGCGGTCGTCGAAGCGCGCACCCACCGCAATCAGCAAATCACAGGATTGCACGGCAAGGTTGGCAGCTTTGGTGCCGTGCATACCCAACATGCCGAGATAGAGATCGCTGCTGGCGTCCGCGCTTCCCAGGCCTTTCAACGTGGACACCGTTGGGATGCCGGTTGCTTCAGCCATGGCACGTAATGCAGGCACCGCTTGTGCCATGCCAACACCGCCGCCGATATACAGCATTGGCTTATGCGACTGCGCCATCAATGCGCGGGCTTCCGCGATATGCTCTGGCGAGTGGCTGATCGCCTCTTCAACCGGCAGCAAGTGCGGGGTTAAATCGGCACTGGCAATTTGGATGTCTTTCGGGATATCCACCAGAACCGGACCGGGACGGCCAGACTGGGCGATGGCAAAGGCTTCGGCCATCACGGAAGGCAAATCTTCGAGGGATTCAACCAGGAAACTGTGCTTGGTGCAGGCTAATGACAGGCCGAGAACGTCGATTTCTTGGAAGGCATCGGTGCCGATGAACGCAGATGAAACCTGACCGGTGATCGCGACAACCGGGATGGAATCCATAAACGCATCTGCTAAACCGGTGATCAGGTTAGTGGCGCCGGGGCCGGAAGTGGCAATACAAACGCCGGTCTTACCGGTGGCACGGGCATAACCAATTGCCGCCATCACTGCACCTTGTTCATGACGACACAGTAGGTGTTCCACGCCGCCATCGTAGAGCGCATCGTACACTGGCATGATTGCGCCGCCAGGATAGCCAAACACTGTGTCGACACTCTGCGCGCGTAAAGCCTGAACTACCCACTGTGCACCTGTCATCGTTATTCTCCTGTATTCCTGGTGGAACAACAGAATTTTATGCTACTGCTCATAATCTGTTCCTCGCTGATTCGCTGATATTTAGCCAGGTCGAAAAAAAACCCCCGGACCTTTCGGTGCGGGGGTTTTTGGAATTCCGGGCTTGATTTTTAAGCCTTTCTTTCTCCAAGCGATGCCCCGCACGGTGGGATAATAATCACCACCACGCTAATCACGACTAGGCTAATCACTTGTAGAAGGGCTTTCATGTGTTGTCTGTTTTTTCGATTGTTCGAAGTAATACCTACAGAGTTACCATAGTTATCTACGCATTGACAATTATTTTCATAATGTTTTTTTATGACGCAAGCAATGGGTGTGGGTTATCGCCTTGTAAGTTAAAGGTTATTTTTAGTTGTGAAAAATTTTCATTACGCACACTGCGTAACCTCTCTGTTAATTCTGCGATATCGACCTCAATTGCGGCGAAAACATTGTAAAAACCGCCGATTTACTGGAACCCGGCGCTGATGTTTTTTAATCGCATTCGCAATCTGAATTTACTCCTCGCATGATGAAGACAACAAGGAGTGGTTATGTCTTTATCAAAGGTTCTCACTCGCGCGGCGCTCGGTGTGCAGGCGCCATTAGTAACGGTTGAGGTGCATATCAGCAAGGGCTTGCCCGCTTTAACGCTGGTTGGCTTGCCTGAAACCACGGTGAAGGAAGCGCGGGAACGGGTACGCAGTGCCATTATCAATAGCGGATTCACCTTCCCTGCTAAACGCGTCACCATCAATTTGGCCCCCGCCGATCTGCCAAAAGAGGGAGGACGCTACGACCTACCCATCGCCATTGCGATTCTCGCGGCCTCAGAGCAGCTTCCTGACGCGAAACTGGCTCACTATGAATTCCTGGGGGAGTTAGCACTGAACGGCGCGCTCTGTGGCGTTCAGGCCTCCATTCCAGCAGCGATGGCCGCATTGCAAGCCGGCAGGCAGATGGTGTTAGCTGAAGAGAATCAACAGGATGTCGGATTGATCCAACAAGGGGAAACGCTTGTCGGTAAACATTTGCTCGAGATCTGCGCTTTCCTGCATAACCAGTCGACACTCACCGTTGCGCATTATCAACCTGAGGCGCTGCAACAGGAAAGCCAGGATCTCAGCGAAATCATCGGTCAGGAACAAGGACGTCGCGCCCTGGAGATCACTGCCGCTGGCGGGCATAACCTGTTACTGCTTGGACCGCCCGGCACAGGGAAAACGATGCTGGCGACCCGCCTGCCCGGCATTATGCCGCCCTTAGACGACCAGGAAGCGCTGGAGTGCGCAGCGATTAATAGCCTGGTCAGCAGCCGAAACCTCCATCATCAGTGGCGCAGAAGGCCATTCAGAGCACCTCATCACAGCGCTTCGCTGTATGCATTAGTGGGAGGTGGAGCACTCCCCCGGCCTGGTGAGATCTCTCTGGCGCACAATGGTGTCCTGTTTCTGGATGAACTCCCGGAGTTTGACCGCAAGGTACTGGATGCATTACGCGAGCCCATTGAATCCGGCGAGATCGCAATTTCCCGTACACGCGCCAAAGTCACTTATCCAGCGCGCTTTCAGTTAATTGGCGCCATGAACCCCAGCCCTACCGGGCATTATCAAGGCAGCCACAACAGATGCACGCCGCAACAGGTGCTGCGCTATTTGAGCCGGCTCTCAGGTCCGTTTCTTGATCGCTTTGATCTGTCTCTGGAAATCCCGTTGCTACCCAGTGGAACCTTAAGTCAAAAACAGGAAGTCAGTGAGAGCAGCGAGACTGTGCTTAAACGCGTCCTTGCTGCTCGTCAGAGGCAAATTGAGCGAGCAGGCAAAATAAATGCTCATTTATCTAATCCGGAGATTGCCCAGTGCTGCGTACTGAGACAGGACGATGCTATATGGCTGGAAGCTGTGTTGAATTCGTTGGGCCTTTCTGTGCGCGCGTGGCAACGCATTTTGAAAGTCGCCAGGACGATTGCCGATTTGGCAGGGGAGGAGACGATTTCACGACAGCATTTGCAGGAGGCGGTGGGTTATCGCAGCATTGACCGATTGCTAATCTTTCTGCACAACAGTCTGGAATAAAAAACGGGGCTTTAGAAGCCCCGCTATTTTTTAATCATCGCTATCGCTAAAGTCTTCCACAGTGTCCATCTGCGGCTTACCGCCAGACAATGTGTGGAAACGCTTAGGACGCTTAATACGTGCGGTATATTTCGACCAGACACGTTCAGCTTCCGTTTGCGGCTCACGCAGACCACGACATACTTCTAAAAACGAACGCTCTTCTTCAGTCGCTGGTTCACGCTTGGCGAGGTCCAGTTCATTGAAGGCGTAACCGTGGCGTTCCAGAAGCTGAGCTTCTTTAATGGTGAAATCACCATGACGTGAAAAACCACGAGGGTAATGTTTGTTATCAAAGAAACGATTTGTTGTTGCGAAGCTATCCGCCATTTTACACGCTCCCGACTCTCTTATGGCCGTGCTATTTATGGCGCGGAGTATTAGATAGGCTTGACAGAGTGTAAAACAAAACATTTAAATCAGTACGACAAACATTTTTTGGGAGAATGCTGTGGATACGGAATTACTGAAAACTTTCCTCGAAGTGAGCAGAACACGCCATTTCGGGCGTGCTGCTGAAGCGCTTTACCTCACGCAATCTGCCGTTAGTTTTCGCATTCGTCAGCTGGAAAATCAGTTAGGAGTCAACCTTTTCACCCGTCATCGAAATAATATTCGGCTGACCTCTGCGGGTGAGCGTTTATTACCCTATGCAGAGAGCCTGATGAGTACCTGGCTGATGGCCAAAAAGGAAGTCTCACATACACAACAGCATCATGAGCTATCGATAGGCGCCAGCGCGTCGTTGTGGGAAGCTTATCTAACCCCTTGGTTAAAAACGCTTTATGAGAACCGTGAAAGCCTTCATCTTGAAGCACGTATCGCACAACGGCATTTGCTGGTAAAGCAATTACATGAGCGTCAATTGGATCTTTTAATCACCACCGAAGCGCCGAAAATGGATGAATTAACCAGCCAACAGATTGGTCATATTTCACTCGCGCTCTTCCGTGCACGTAAGACTGAGAAACGTGAAAAATATGATTACATTAAACTGGAATGGGGTGCGGATTTTCATCAACATGAAAGTTATTTATCCAGTGATGATGTGCCAGTATTGACCACAACTTCAGCGCATGTGACACGTGAATTACTCCACACTACCGGCGCTTGCGCGTTTTTACCGGATTCATGGCACAGCATTTATAGTGATTTGATGGTTATTCCAGATACACCCGTTGCCGTTCGCCCACTCTATGCGGTGTGGCTGCAGAATAGTGATCAACAGGCGCATATTCGTCAGCTGCTTAAATTTCCAGTATTGACGCAATAAAGCAGAAATTGAGAGGGGTTTGAGTGTCGCGCAGTGAAACTCAAACCCTTTTCACTGGCGAATTTATGAGGTAAATGCCAAATTTTGGACAAAAAAAATCCTTTGCCGAAGCAAAGGATTGTTTTCTGGCAGGGGCGGAGGGACTCGAACCCCCAACACCCGGTTTTGGAGACCGGTGCTCTACCAATTGAACTACGCCCCTAAAAGGGTGGCGGAACGGACGGGGCTCGAACCCGCGACCCCCTGCGTGACAGGCAGGTATTCTAACCAACTGAACTACCGCTC